>NZ_QETI01000039.1:0-319 GCF_003105075.1 Comamonas sp. JNW | reverse complement strand
CTTATCGGCTGTTAATTTTTAAAGACCTGACCCAAGAGCCTCAACCCTCAGATCCCCTTCGCCGCGATCAGCGAAGCCTTGTATTGTAGCACAGCTTTTGCTGCACTTCAGAACGTTTTCACGTTTTCTTCTCAACTCTTGCAGCTCACCGACCCTTGGGCCTGGCACGCTACTCTTTTAAGAGCAGAGAAGAAAACGTCCAGCTAGTTGCTGGACGTTTTCAGTATAAAAGCCTGACGATGACCTACTTTCACACGGGAATCCGCACTATCATCGGCGCGAAGTCGTTTCACTGTCCTGTTCGGGATGGGAAGGAGTG
>NZ_QETI01000038.1:0-700 GCF_003105075.1 Comamonas sp. JNW | reverse complement strand
AGATCAGCTCGCGCAAAAAAATCTCCTGGTTCGAATACAGCGAATGCGTCACCAGGTGGAGCAATTGGGCCACTTCGGCCTGGAAGGAATGGGTTTTTTGGTCATGGGAGGTCAATCTTCATCAACACAGATCAAGGGCCTATATGGGTGCGGGCCGCACCGCTTCAAGGCGTGCTGCTATTTAATAAATTGTTATATGAATTATCTATAGCAAAAATAGATTTATGACATAGCGTGCTCATAACTGATCACAATCACCGCGGCTGGAACGCTTCAAACTTCTTTACATAGAGCGGATCTCCACTTTGTCATCTCCTCTGACACACTTAACGTTAAGTATCAGAATCTGACAATTGATTGATTCCACCCAAGCAGAATATTTGCAACGACAGTTAACTCCTAATTACAAATGAAAGTTGTTCTGCGGCACCCCCTTCACAGTGGCATGGGCTCCCGCCCGTCGCTGGCGAGACGTGCCGCATGGGCAATGCTGCTGGCAGCTGGCCTGCAAACCACCGCTCGTGCACAAACCCAGGGCGAGACAGCCTCCGGTGCCCGCGCCGGTGCCCACGCCGGTGCCCAGGTAGAGTCATTGAGCCCCGCCCAGGCCGAACAAGCCCGGCTGCGCGCCCTCGTGGAGGCGGCGCCCGCCGCCTACGAGGACAACTTCATGAGCGCCGATGAACTGACGGCCCTGCGG
>NZ_QETI01000037.1:0-969 GCF_003105075.1 Comamonas sp. JNW | reverse complement strand
GGCCTGTGCCAGTTGTAGTAATGCTGCCAGCGATGTAAGGCTTGTGTTCGCTCAGCTGAATTCTGGTATGTCCAACCATAGGCCCACTCGCGCAGCGCCGATTGGATGAATCGCTCGGCCTTGCCGTTGGTCTGTGGCCGGTACGGCCTGGTGAACTTGTGCTGCACGCCCAAGGCGTTGCAGGCCGCAGCGAACTCCCTTGAGCGGAATGCCGCACCGTTGTCGGTCAGCAGGCGTTTGATGCTCACTCCAAGCCCCGCGTAGTACGCCACGGCGTTGCGCAGAAAGGCGACGGCTTGCGGCGTTTTCTCGTCCGGATGCATAGCGGTAAAGGCAATGCGTGCGTGGTCGTCAATGGCCACGAACAGTGTCTCCCATCCCGCACCATCGACCGAATCGCGCCGATTGCCTGTGACGCGGTGGCTGGGCCGAACGATGCGCCCGAGCTTCTTGGTATCGATGTGCAGCATGTCTCCAGGCGCATCGTGCTCATAGCGAACCACGGGCTCGGACGGCTGCAGATCGCTGAGTCGAGACAGGCCCGCACGGGCCAATACCCGGCTCACGGTGGACGCCGAGACGCCTGCGTAGCTGGCAATGCGCGACTGCAGCATGCGGCGTTTGCGTAGCTCAACAATGAGTAAGGCCTTGGACTCGCAGATGGCTTTGGGAGAGCAAATGGGCCTGGAGGAAGCATCGGCCAGGGCTGCTTCGCCGCCCCAGAGGTAGCGGCCCAGCCACTTGCGAGCGGTCTGTGCGGTGACGCCTTGAAGGGCTCCGGCCTGAGAGGCATCCAGGCCTTGCAAGGTCATCTGTTTGACCATCTCCAGTCTCCGGGCAAAGGTAAGTCGGGCATGCTTATGAGTGTTCATCCGGTTGGCTGTCCTGAGTGGGTTGGGTGTTTGGCGACTTCCAGTCTCTCAAATCCAACCCGGATGAACACCGGATACAACCTATTGAACCTTCACA
>NZ_QETI01000036.1:0-1161 GCF_003105075.1 Comamonas sp. JNW | reverse complement strand
TAGGGATCCTCTGCAAAACCGCTGAATTCAGACTGGCCAGTTAGCTCACAGCCGATTTGCCCGCTTATGCGCGGTTTTGCAGCCAAGCTTCTACCCGCATCTGCGGCTTTTTGCCCTTTTGGGCCATCTGCAGGCGCACTCAGGCCTGCATCCTCATCAACTGCTCTCGCACCAGCCACAGGTTGGCCAGCGCAAACATCGTTTGGAGCTTGTTGTCGTTCTTGGCGATGCCCCGGTAGCGCACCTTACTGAACCCAAACTGCTGCCCGGCGATGCGAAACGGGTGTTCCACCTTGGCTCGCATGCTGGCCTTGGTTTGCTCGTATTTCTCTTTTAGCATTCCCAGCTCGGTGCCCAAGTCCAGCTTCTTGCGCAGCCCTTTGCGCATGGCAATGTGCCAGGTCACTTGGCTCTTTGCCGCCTCTGCGCGTTTGTCCACGCCTTGGTAACCGCTGTCGCCCAGCGCATGTCTCTCTTGCCCATGCAAGAGACTATGGGCATGCGATACATCGGCTTCGTTGCCTGGTGTTGAAACGACGGTGTGCACCAGGCCCGAGTTGCTATCGACACCGATATGGCACTTCATCCCAAAGTGCCACTGGTTGCCCTTCTTGCTCTGGTGCATCTCAGGGTCCCGCTCACCGCCTGCATTCTTGGTGGAGCTGGGAGCTGCAATCAGGGTGGCATCGACCACGGTGCCGTGTCTCAAGAGCAGGTTCTTGTCTGTCAGGATGGCGTTGACCAGCGCCAGGATCTGCAAGCCCAGCTGGTGAGTCTCCAAGAGGCGACGGAACCGCAAGATAGTGCTCTCATCGGGCATGGTGCTGATGCCCGGATCGAGCCTGGCAAAGCTGGCGAAGACGGGGGTGTCGTAGAGCGCTTCTTCCACTGCCGGGTCCGAGAGGTTGAACCACTGCTGCAGCAGGTGGATACGCAGCATGGACTCGACTGCAAATGCGGCCTGCCGGTAGCTTTGGGCGGGCTGTGTGACTCAATGAGTGTCACCAGCTCGTGCCAGGGAACGACCAAGTCCATCTCGTCCAAGAACTCACGCTTGCGCGTGCGTTTGGACTTCTTCTCGAATCCGGTAGCCAGGCTCATTTGCTTCATGCGCGGATCATCCCATGCGGTGGGGCGGGCTGGGACTTTTGCAGAGTTTCC
>NZ_QETI01000035.1:0-1672 GCF_003105075.1 Comamonas sp. JNW | reverse complement strand
TATGAAAGTACTGGTACCCGTCAAACGCGTGGTGGACTACAACGTCAAGGTGCGCGTCAAGAGCGATGGCTCGGGAGTGGACATTGCGAATGTGAAGATGTCGATGAACCCCTTTGATGAAATCGCGGTGGAAGAGGCCGTGCGTTTGAAGGAAAAGGGCGTGGTCACCGAGATCATCGCAGTGAGCTGCGGCGTGACCCAGTGCCAGGAGAC
Source organism: Comamonas sp. JNW (assembly GCF_003105075.1). NCBI lineage: Bacteria > Pseudomonadati > Pseudomonadota > Betaproteobacteria > Burkholderiales > Comamonadaceae > Comamonas > Comamonas sp. JNW. The sequence goes on along the minus strand of NZ_QETI01000035.1, from coordinate 1,459 downwards.
GCTGCGCACGGCGATGGCCATTGGTGCAGACCGCGCCATCCTGGTCGAAACGGCCGAAGAGCTGCAGCCGCTGGCGGTCGCCAAGCTCCTGAAGGCGCTGGTGGACAAGGAGCAGCCGGGCCTCGTGATCTGCGGCAAGCAAGCGATTGACGACGACGCCAACCAGACCGGCCAGATGCTGGCAGCGCTCGCTGACCTGCCCCAGGCCACGTTCGCCTCCAAGGTGGAAGTCGCTGGCGACAAGGTGAGCGTCACGCGCGAAGTGGACGGCGGTCTGGAGACCCTGTCTCTGTCCATGCCCGCTGTCATCACCACCGACCTGCGTCTGAACGAGCCGCGCTACGTCACCTTGCCCAACATCATGAAGGCCAAGAAAAAGCAGCTCGACACCGTCAAGCCCGAAGACCTGGGTGTGGATGTGAGCCCGCGCCTGAAGACCTTGAAGGTGCAGGAACCCGCCAAGCGCGGCGCCGGCGTGAAGGTGCCCGATGTGGCGACCCTGATCGACAAGCTCAAGAACGAAGCCAAAGTCATCTGACCTTGACCCGACACCTGACACATTGAATGGAAAGACGATAGACATGACCGCTCTCGTTATTGCAGAACACGACAACCAAACGATCAAGACCGCCACGCTCAACACCGTCACCGCAGCCCTGGCTTGCGGCGGCGATGTGCATGTGCTGGTAGCGGGCGAAGGCGCAGCAGCTGCAGCCCAGGCCGCAGCCCAGATCGCAGGCGTTGCCAAAGTCATCCTGGCCGATGGCCCGGCGCTGAAAGACGGCCTGGCCGAAAACCTGGCCGCGCAAGTGCTGGCCATTGCCGGCAACTACAGCCACATCCTGGCGCCAGCCACCGCCTCGGGCAAGAACGTGGCGCCACGCGTGGCAGCCAAGCTGGACGTGGCCCAGATCAGCGACATCACCAAGGTGGTGAGCGCCGACACCTTCGAGCGCCCCATCTACGCGGGCAATGCCATTGCCACCGTGCAATCGATCGATGCGACCAAGGTCATCACCGTGCGCGGCACCGGCTTTGACGCCGCAGCGGCCACCGGCGGCTCGGCCTCGGTCGAGAACGCGGCAGCCGCCGCTGACAGCGGCAAGAGCAGCTTTGTGGGCCGCGAAGTGACCAAGAACGACCGCCCGGAACTCACGGCAGCGAAGATCATCGTCTCCGGTGGCCGGGCGCTGGGCAGCGCCGAGAAGTTCAACGAAGTGATGACCCCGCTGGCTGACAAGCTGGGCGCGGCCATTGGCGCGAGCCGCGCAGCGGTGGATGCGGGCTACGCGCCCAACGACCTGCAAGTGGGCCAGACCGGCAAGATCGTCGCGCCCCAGCTGTACATTGCAGCGGGCATCTCGGGCGCGATCCAGCATCTGGCCGGCATGAAGGACTCCAAGGTGATCGTGGCGATCAACAAGGACGAAGAAGCGCCGATCTTCAGCGTGGCCGACTA
>NZ_QETI01000034.1:0-1720 GCF_003105075.1 Comamonas sp. JNW | reverse complement strand
GCCCAGGCCGAACAAGCCCGGCTGCGCGCCCTCGTGGAGGCGGCGCCCGCCGCCTACGAGGACAACTTCATGAGCGCCGATGAACTGACGGCCCTGCGGGCCGGTGAAGCCGACGAGCTAGACCCCAGCACTTTGCCGCTGGGGCTGCGCAGCTGGGTGCTGGAGAGCCGCCTGGGCGTCGCCCAGTCCGACAATGGGGAGCTGGGCAGCAGGCGCGGCATCGAGCTGGGCCAGCGCATCCAGTACCGCCAGCAGACGCTGAACTATGGTGAATGGTTGCTCCAGGCCGATGTGCGCAGCATGCAGGGCGGGCAAGACGCCTGGAACGGCATCGGCGCCTTGGGCTATGCGCGCCAATCGAGCAGCCAGCGCATCACCGTGCAGAACCTGGCTATCCCCCTGACACCGGGCATCCGCATGGATACCACCATCGGTGACGGCTACAGCGAGCTGACCCGGGGCCTGGGCCAGAACTACCGCCTGATGCTGGGCACCAGCACCTTGCGCGGCCTCTCGACCCGAATCTATGGCGCGGACTTTGACATCAGCGCCGGCATGGGCCAGCGCGGCGACCTGCTGGGCGGCCCCTACCCCGGCTTCGAAAAAAGCCAGGGCACGCTCGCCTGGGTGGGCGCCACCCAGCGCCTGGGCGGCGCCTGGTATGCCGCAGGGCAGCTGAACCAGGCCAACCATATTCCCGCCGTGGACTACGGCCTGTGGAACGACCCAGGCAGCGGCAGCAAGCGGGTCAGCAGCTGGGCGGCGGCGCTGGGCTATGGCTCGCCCACGCAGCAGGACGGCGCATTGCACGGCCGACTGACCGCGCTGGGCAGCAGCACAAGCAGCGATTCGGCACAAACCCCATCTGGCAGCGCACAAGGCCTGTACCTGGAGGCAGACACCAAGCTGGGCCGCTACCGCCATACCTGGGGTGCCTATGTGACCCGCCCCAATCTGCATTTTGGTGACTACCTGCTGCCCTCGGGCACGCAGGGCGCCTACTGGCGCATGGACCACAGCACCAGCCGCATGAGCTGGGGCACGGGGGTGGATGTGGAGCGCATGCGCGCCAGCAGTTGGCCGGCCCAGCAGGGCCAGACCCGCGTGGGGCTGAGCGGCAATCTGCACTACCAGCTGGACCGCCGAACCGCGCTGGGCGGCAACCTTAACGTCTACCAAACCCGCTATGCAGGAGACGGCCAGGGTGGCGGCCTCGATGGCAAGATGCGCAGCCTTTATGCCTATGCCTTCTACCAGACCCGCTTTGGCGAACTGCCACGCTCGCGCTTCAGCCTGAGCCTGCGCAGCAATGAGCAGATTGTGCTGGGTGATGGCACCGCCACCGGGCGCGAGCTGCAGTGGGAGCAGGACTGGATCAGCGCCCAGCGCGAGACCATGCGCCCCGAGCTGGTCACCACCTTGGGCTGGGCCGATGACCGCAGCAACGGCAGCCACCAGCGCTACCCCACGGCCGGGGTACAGGGCCGCTACTGGGCCAGCAACAGCCTGAGCTTTTTCGGCAACCTGCGCTACACCTCGCAAAGCGGCGGGCTTTTCACCAGCCGGGGCCTGTCGGGCAACTTTTCGGCCGAAAAGCAGTGGGGCAACGGCTGGAGCATGGGCCTGGGCGTGCTGCTCAACCAGGCGCGCCTGGCCACCACCCAGGTGCTCAGTTGGACCAGCCCGCAAATCTACCGCAGCAACGACAAGACCGCCTATG
>NZ_QETI01000033.1:0-1751 GCF_003105075.1 Comamonas sp. JNW | reverse complement strand
TGAACGGGGCGCCCCGGCGCGGAGTGAGTTATGCGGCACGCCCCTGGGCCGAGCATCGCAGGTTGCCCCGCAGCGCAGCGAAGGGGACACGGACAGCAGGGGCGCACTTCTTTTGCTTACTTTTCTTGTGCGAGCAAGAAAAGTGAGTCGGCTGCCGGACGAAATCCGGCTTCTGTCCTTCAACAACAGAAGAAGTAGAAACCAGCCGCTGTGGCCAACGCTTCTCCATTAACTCGGCAATACCGTGCGATGGTCGGCCTTCCATCGCTCTTAGCCATGCAGGCTCCTGCTTTGGCCTTCAGGCCGGAGGCCGGTTTTCGCCCGGCAGGCGACTCACTTTCTTGCTCGTGCAAGAAAGTAAGCAAAGAAACACGCCCCTACCGTCTGCGACCCCTTCGCTGCGCTGCGGGGCAACCTGTGGCGTGACGTTTGCGGTCTGCGCCGTGGAACTCACTACGCGCCAAGGCGCTCCGTTCAAACAGCCACGGCGAGTCAGTTCACGAAGCATGCGCGCTGGGGCGCGCATGCCAGCCCGCAAACGCCCTACCACAGGCACATACAGAAGGGGGGATGCCCCCGATGCCGAGCGCAGCAATGGCTCGCAGGTTGTCGGGCCCCTTCTGTCCGTGCCGAGAAGCACAGGCCCAGGGGCGGGCGTGTGCCGAAGGACACACGCTTCGTGAACATGCTTGCCGCATCTGTTTGAACGGAGCGCCCTGGCGCGCAGTGAGTTATGCGGCACGTCCCTGGGCCGAGCATCGCAGGTTGCCCCAGCGCCCCAGGCGCTGGGGACACGGACAGCAGGGGCGCACTTCTTTTGCTTACTTTTCTTGTGCGAGCAAGAAAAGTGAGTCGGCCGCCGGACGACATCCGGCCTCTGTCCTTCGATTAAGCAATAGAGGTAAAACGGAAGCTGAGCCGGTCAGCGGCTCTTAATTGGACATGGACAGAGCGATGGCAACACTCTACGCACCATCGCTCTTGGCCATGCAGACTCCTGCTTTGGCCTTCAGGCCGGAGGCCGGTTTTCGCCCGGCCTCTGTCCTTAAACAAAAAGCAGGCGGTTAACAAAGAGCCGACGGTGAGACATAACCAGGCGGCAATCAAACAAAAGAGCTACTGCACCAAAGGCGTTTCCGCCCTTTCCAAATCCACCCCCACCACCAGCGCCCGCCCAGCCAACAACCGCAAATACTGCGACAACCCCGTCGCAAAACTCTGCTGCCGCAGCTGCTGCAACACAGCGGCCCGCACCTGCTCATAAGGCGGCACGGTGCCCGCCTCGCGCTCCTGCACCTCCACCACATGCAGCCCAAAGCGGCTGTGCACCAGGCGCGGCAACACCCCCACCTCGGCATGGCCGAAAAGCTCGCGGGCGAACTCGGGGGCGCAATCCTCGATGCGCAGCCAGCCCAGCTGGCCACCCTGCGCGCCGCTGGGGCAGTTGCTGCTGGTGCTGGCAGCGGCGGCAAAGCGGTCGCCGGCGGCCTGCTCTTGCGGGGTGGCGCTGCGCACATCCAGCAGGCAGGCCTCGGCGCGCTGGCGCAAGGCGTTGATGTCGACGCCGGGCGTCACCGCAAAGAGCACATGGCGTGCCCGCACGCGCTCGCCCCGGGCGTAGCGGGCTGCGTGGGCTTGGTAGTGGCGGCGGCCGGCGTTGTCGTCGGGCTCGGGCAGTTGCAGCTCGGCGTCCAGCAACTGCTCGATGGCGCTGCCGGCCGCTTCGCTGATGGCGCCGGCGCGGGGCACGG
>NZ_QETI01000032.1:0-2320 GCF_003105075.1 Comamonas sp. JNW | reverse complement strand
GGCGCTGCGCGAGTGGGCCTATGGTTGGACATACCAGAATTCAGCTGAGCGAACACAAGCCTTACATCGCTGGCAGCATTACTACAACTGGCACAGGCCACACAGCGGCATTGGTCGAATTACCCCGATGGCCAGGCTCAAATCTGCAAACAACCTCTTGACAGTTCACAGCTAGCCCGCTGCAGCGCTTGCCGCTGCGGTGGGTGATGTGAGTGAGCCCAGATTGCTGCTGCCGTTGGCAGGGGGCGTCTGGGCTTTTTGTTGGGTTGGCCCGGTTTGAAGCGCGCAGATGCCGTCAACGCGAGGCACTGTGCAGACGCAAAAAAACATGCCCTCAGCATGTGTGTAGATAGAGAGAGATCAGGGGAGGGTAGACAGAAGGTCTGGTGGTGCTGGCTTGCCAAACATTGGCAGGGCAGAGCAAAGGCGTTTTCAGAGACTGGATCGCTGCGCTGCAATGGCGCTATCGAAGCCGGTGTTCATCGCAAAAAAATGCGTGGCTAGTGTGAACCATTGGCTGGCAAAAACGACTTCCGGACAGTTCCGGTCAGTCGCCCCACGATGAACCTTGGAGTAGCCGCAATTGCTACGCCATGGGTGCAGTATATGATCAATTGAGAATCATTCGCAAATAAGCTTTGGGGTTGTGGGGGGATTGGGGTGGGGTGCAGAGAGCCGATGAATCGTAAACGGCAATTCTTGGAGTTCGGGTTGGCGGAGGCCGGGAGATCTTCAAAGGGGTAGACGTTGCATCGAAGTTGGTATCGAGCTTCTGATGGCAGTGCTCAGCCATTGATCGCTGTTTTAGGCTGGATGCGGTCTATCAATTTGACTAGGCGTTATGGCCGCCATCGGGTGGTCGGCAGTCTTGCATCTCCGCCATACATGCGCCCTCGATTCATGTCCTCACTTGCTGGCGCATTAGACCGCTTGGCCACCCATGCCATATACAAGATTCCCAGAATGCAAAGAATCAGCGCCGGCCAGCCAACAACAAACACTCCCAAGACCCCTTCAAAGAAAAACAGCAGACAGATCCATAGCTGTGTAGGCCTGAACCGTCGCAGCGCTTGTTGGTGCATGCGAGCATCATCCTGCTCATCCACTCCGGAACCAGAGGGATCAAGCACTTCAGCTTCGATAAGGCCTTCACCCAAGGAAGTTTGACTGACGACTTCATCGGTCACGACAAGGAGCTTGTGCTCGTGCTCCATAGCAATAAATCCTTTCAGGTTGATGCATAAATGCGGACGCTCGGGTGGCGTGCTTGCAAGCATTCAGAGGGCGGTTTGGTTGCAGAAATAGTCCATTTCAGACTATTCCAGAACGGACTTTAACTTGTGAGCAGTTTCATGTCCATCCACCATGTACCGCTCCACCCACAATCCCAACTACCAGCTCTTACTGTCCGTTCTCACTGCCACGCGCAAGCGTATGGGCGTGTCGCAAGTGGAGCTGGCACAGCGTCTTGGTAACACGCAGACTTTTGTGTCCAAGTGCGAGCGTGGCGAGCGGCGCATTGATGCTGTGGAATTGGTGGAGTTCGCGGAGGCGCTTGGAGTGGCACCGTTGGAGGTCCTTGCGGAATACCTCGAAAGACGGGATAGCAACCTATTCGCAGCTAGCAAGAAGACGAGAAGCCGAAGCTAAAAGGGGGCAGACTACGCAGCGTTGGGTTGCGGAAAACTGCGTGTGCGAGCGAGCGTGGAGAAAGTCAGATAGCCCGGTGTATCTGGTGCCTTTGCCTGTTCTTTCCTGTTAAGAGCAGAGATAGAGGCTCTCCTCGATTGGAGCGTAAATTCGCCGTAAACCTTCTCCCTTGAAAGCACCTCACTTATGCCTTTGTATGTGGCTCACTTCCTCATGAAGGAGGAAAACCTTTGGTTGAACAATCAACCACCGTACGAGGTTCTTCGCAGTGAAGAACATCACTTTCTCGCATTGCATATGTTCGCAGTCGGCGACCCAGAGGCGGCATACAGCCGCGCTTCGGACATGCTCCCTGGCTTGAGCGATGCGAACCACGAAGGGCCCGGCGATCGAACACATTTCGAAGCGATTGGTATCTTCGATCTCGACGAAGTGTTCGTCGCTGAGGATCTTTCAACCAACCTGAACGACATCTATGGTGTTGATATTGGGGTGTTGGACATTGAGGAACTGCTGCATAAGCGATCTAGGGCCAAGCATGAGTTGCGCCTCTTCAAATATCAGACGGGCTTAGGGATCCTCTGCAAAACCGCTGAATTCAGACTGGCCAGTTAGCTCACAGCCGATTTGCCCGCTTATGCGCGGTTTTGCAGCCAAGCTTCTACCCGCA
>NZ_QETI01000031.1:0-4477 GCF_003105075.1 Comamonas sp. JNW | reverse complement strand
GCCTGGGCGTGCTGCTCAACCAGGCGCGCCTGGCCACCACCCAGGTGCTCAGTTGGACCAGCCCGCAAATCTACCGCAGCAACGACAAGACCGCCTATGCCTATCTGCGCTGGGAAGGCGGCACCGGCCGGCCCTTTGCCGTCGCTGGCGGCATGCCCGGCAATGGCAGCGGCAGCGTCAGTGGACGCGTGTTCTATGACGCCAACAAGGATGGCCGTGTCCAGGCCGATGAGTCAGGAGCGCAGGGCATCGAGGTGGTGCTGGACGGCCGCTACCGCACCACCACCGATGCCGAAGGCCGCTTCTCATTCCCGATGGTCGGCGTAGGCCGCCATCAGCTCAGCATCACGCTCGACAGCGTGCCCCTGCCCTGGGGCGCTGCCGACGGCGCGGTGCTGGGTGTTGATGTTCCGCTGCGTGGCGAAGCCCACGCCGAGATCCCCATCACCAAGGTGGAGGAATAACCATGCAGCAGAACCCAGGCCCCCGATTGCGCACCCCGTGCACGGTGTGGGCCAAACCCCGGCGCCCAGGCGCTTGCTCTCTTGAAAGACTCGAACCATGAAACACCCAAAATTGAAAGCATTGGCGCTGGGATCTGCCCTGGCGCTGGCCTACGCCGGCCATGCCTTGGCAGAAAGCCAATACGGCTTCTCCTCGGCCGGTACGGGCACCGTGACCGCCACCGCCAAGGTCAACCTGAGCGTGGTGATCCCCAAGCTGATCCTGCTCAAGGTGGGTTCCAGCAATGCCGTCCAGGACACCGTCACCTGGAACGCAACGCTGACCATTCCGCCCACCCCCGGCACCACGCCCACGGCCACCGCCAACAACGTCCAGGTGCCCTGGGATGGCACCGCGCCCACCGTGGCCGTCACCCCTACAGGCAACGTGCTGTCGGTGGCTGCCTGGACCAATGCCGGCACTGCCAACATCAATTGCGCCGTGGGTGCCTGGAGCCCGGCCGCTGGCGGCCCACCCAATGCCAACTTCACCGTGACAGCAGCAGGTGCAACGCCGGTGCCCCATCCCGGCGCCAACCTGGGCGCATGCGCATCCACCACGCTCACCCCCAACACCTTGTTGAGTGGCACCTGGACCTATGCGCTGACCGGCACGGCCACCGCCTGGAGCGCCGGCACCTACACCGGCTCCGTCACCTATACGGCGACAGGCGTCTGATGCGCAAGCGCGATGCAACCACCGCCGCGCGTGCCGCCCGGCGGGCAGCACGCGCACCGCTGAGTGCGGGGCTGGCACTGCTCGCCTGCGGCATCACGGTGCCCGCCAACGCCGTCATCATCACGGTCAGCGACAGCGCAAGCACCGCCAACTACGCGCTGTCGCTGCAGGTGGGATCTGCTGCCGGTACCGATACGGTGCAGTTCAATGTCTCAGGCAACAATGCGGGCCTTACACCCACCGCCGTCACCGGCTCACCCGCCATTGATATCTCGGTCACGCCGGTTCGCCCGATCATTGCTTCGGAAGTCGCCCGACCCGTCACCTTGCGGGTGGACTCCAGCGCCGGCCTGGTCTGCCAAAGCGGCGCCTGTGGCAGCACCGTCATCCCGTTCAGCAAGATCAGCTGGACGGTCAGCAACAGCAGTGGCTCGGCAGCCGGAGATATTCAGAGCGGTCAGTTCAACGGTGCGACCAACCAACAGATCGCCAGCTTCAACGCCAATGCCAACATCTGCTCGATTCCGATCATCATTCTTTGTCTGGGCACCTGGACGTACCAGACGCGCAACATGAATGCCACGCGCATGACATTCAGCTATGCCAACGACACGTTCTACCCGGCAGGGACCTACCGGGGCACTGTGTATTTCACCGCGTCGATGGAATAAGGAGACGGGTCCATGCCCAGCTTTCGCCTTCGCTGTTGTGCTGCTCTATTGGCCATGGCCGGCGCCTGCGGCCAAGGCGCCCATGCCCAGGCCACCCGGCTGGACGACTCCAGCTCCCCACGTCCCCAGATCAACTCGGATTTTCGCAATGCGCAGATGCTGGATCCGAACACCATCAGCCTGCCTTTCGGACATGTGGAATACCGCTTGGCCACCGCCGCCTATGTGGGCAAGCAGGCCCGCATTTACTACGTCATCCCGTTGGCGGTAGCTGGCCTGCGCTCGCCCATGGGCATGCAGGTGCAATGGCGCAGCAGCGGGCTGTTCCAGGGCGGCATGGGCCGGCCCGGCGACCGCGTGCTGGTCTGGAGCGGCGTGGTGCGTGCGCCCTGGATCACCGAGAGTTTTGACTTGCAGTTGCGCCTAGACCAACGCCAGTTGCAGATGGGCCTGGGCGGCAGCCTGCGCTTTGAATCCTATTTTGAGATAGAGACCCAGCCATGACCGTTTTCCGCTTTTTCCGCCACTCGCTGTCCCTGGCCTTGCCCCTGGTCAGTTGCCTGACCCATGCCGCCCCGTTCGAGATGGCGATCGCCCCGTCGCGCTTTGAGCTGAATACCAAAAACGGCGAGCGCATTGGCCAGTCCATTGACCTGCACAACCTGGGCTCGGCCGCCACCGCCTTGTCGGTACGGACCCTGGACTGGAGCTACTCGGCCGAAGGTCAGATCAGCTACCACGACGAGCTGCTGCCCGGCAGCTGCCGCCCCTGGGTGGCACTGGAGCGCCGAACCGTCAAGGTACCGGCGCAGACCAAGCAGGCCTTTCGCTTCCAGATCACGCCGCCGGCCGATGCGCCGCGTGGTGAATGCCGCTTCATGATCGCCATCGAAGGGGTGGAGCCCGCCCAGCAGACCATCATCCAGAGCGGGGGCGCCAGCCTGAGCCTGCCAGTGACCGGCCGCATTGCCGTGGCCGTCTATGTGATGCTGGGCGGCGCCGAGCCCAAACTCGAAGTCGAGCAGATCGGCATGCGCGATATCGCCGGCAAGCGCAGCCCTGCCATCACCGTGCGCAACAGCGGTGATGCCCATGGCCGCCTCGAAGGCACGGTGGACGCCAAGGATGCCAAAGGCCGCGACTTTATGCTGGCCGTGGAAGGCACCCCCATCATGCCCGGCCAGACCCGCCACCTGGCCCTGGTACCCAAGGGCGAAGATGGACAGCCTGCCATTCAGCCCAGCTACCCGATCAAGGCCAGAGGCCTGCTGGACTGGGACAAGGGCAGCTTCAAGCTGAACGCGGATTTCCAATGAACACGCAGCGCTGCCCGCTGAAGCTGTTGCGCCATGCGCTGCTGCCATTGGTGCTGACTGCCCTGTGCCCAGCGGCGCAGGCAGGCAGTGCCACCTCCGGCACCGGCAACCTGCCACGCAACACCCCGGCTGTGGCGCTGAACTTCTCCATCCAGATCGACAAGTATGTGTTTTTCCGCATCGGCGATGGCGCCTGGCCCACACCCGGCGGCACCACCTCACAGGTGGGTTTTAACCTAAGCCCCACCATTCCTGCGGTACCCATCACGCCCATCAATGGCAACAACACCGCCGTCAACTGGAACGGCGCAGCGCCCACATTTGCCGTCACCGCCAGCGGCAATGTGCTGCCGGTCGAGGTGCGCAGCAATGGCGGCCAGGTCAGCGTCTATGCCACGGTCACCACCCCGCTGACCAGCGGCAGCAACACCATTCCGATGAACATGGTCAGCATCACCAGCAGCGACGCGGCCCTGCCGGCTCCCACCCTTCCGGCCAGCGGCACCGGCACCAGCGTCAATGTCACCGGGGGCGGCACCGGCACAGTCAACAGCCTGGTCACCATCCGGACGGCCAACTGGACCTTTGGCTACAACAGCGCCATCAGTCGCACAGCCGGCAATTACAGTGGGCAGCTGAGCTTTACCGCGTCCGTGCCTTGAGACTACTGCAGCGCCTGCGATAGACGCTGCAAGCCCTGGTGTCGGTCAAGGACCTGCTCGATGTGGCTGGTCAGGTGACCACCGCCGGCGTGGTGATCGTCGGCAAGACGAATATGACGGAGTTCGCGTTCTCGGGCGTGGGCATCCCCCCATTTCGGCACACTGGGCAATGCAGCCGATGTGCTGCACATCCCTGGCGGCTCCTCCTCGGGTGCCGGTGTCAGCTTCGGCCGGGGCCTGGTCGATATCGTCATTGGTTCGGGCACCGGCGGCTCGGTGCGCATCCCCGCCGCCTTAAGTCGCCCATGCCGCCGCTGGTCCAGCGCACGCCTTACGATGCCTCTGCACCTGCGTGGCGCGACTCGACGGTGATCTTGTCGGCCACGATTAAGCCGCAGTAAAAGCCCACGCCAAACTGGCCGATCAGCTGCGAATCAGCCTTCTGGTCGCCACTGAGCTTGTCCATGAAGGCCTGGGTGCCGCTCTTGGCGATCGTGCCCAAGTTGTCGATGGCCTCTTGCGTTGTCATGCCGATGCCGATGCCGAAGCCGGTGTCGGTGATGGTCAAGGTCTTGGCCTTGCTGTCATAGGACACGCGCACTTCCAGATCGGGCTGGTCGCCGTACAGACCGCTGTCATTGAGCGC
>NZ_QETI01000030.1:0-5608 GCF_003105075.1 Comamonas sp. JNW | reverse complement strand
GCGAATTCATAGAGTCTTATCAGCTAAATTTGATTGCGCTTTGGGCATAACTGCAGTTGCAGTGTTCTTTGCATTGGGCCCCATCTAAGGCGGGGCCAATCAAAGTTATAGGGTCAAGCCGCACGAGCAATTAGTATTGGTTAGCTTAACGCATTGCTGCGCTTCCACACCCAACCTATCAACGTCCTGGTCTAGAACGACTCTTCAGGGGGGTCAAGCCCCCGGCAGATCTCATCTTGGAACGAGTTTCCCGCTTAGATGCTTTCAGCGGTTATCTCTTCCACACATAGCTACTCGGCAATGCCACTGGCGTGACAACCGATACACCAGAGGTGTGTCCACTCCGGTCCTCTCGTACTAGGAGCAGGCTTCCTCAAATCTGCAGCGCCCACGGAAGATAGGGACCAAACTGTCTCACGACGTTTTAAACCCAGCTCACGTACCTCTTTAAATGGCGAACAGCCATACCCTTGGGACCGACTACAGCCCCAGGATGAGATGAGCCGACATCGAGGTGCCAAACACCGCCGTCGATATGAACTCTTGGGCGGTATCAGCCTGTTATCCCCAGAGTACCTTTTATCCGTTGAGCGATGGCCCTTCCATACAGAACCACCGGATCACTATGTCCTGCTTTCGCATCTGCTCGACTTGTCAGTCTCGCAGTTAAGCACGCTTATGCCATTGCACTATCGTCACGATGTCCGACCGTAACTAGCGTACCTTCGAACTCCTCCGTTACGCTTTGGGAGGAGACCGCCCCAGTCAAACTGCCTACCATGCACTGTCCCCGATCCAGATAATGGACCAAGGTTAGAACCTCAAACACACCAGGGTGGTATTTCAACGTTGGCTCCATGAGAACTAGCATCCTCACTTCAAAGCCTCCCACCTATCCTACACAGATCTGTTCAAAGTCCAATACAAAGCTACAGTAAAGGTTCATGGGGTCTTTCCGTCTTTCCGCGGGGAGATTGCATCATCACAAACATTTCAACTTCGCTGAGTCTCAGGAGGAGACAGTGTGGCCATCGTTACGCCATTCGTGCAGGTCGGAACTTACCCGACAAGGAATTTCGCTACCTTAGGACCGTTATAGTTACGGCCGCCGTTTACTGGGACTTCAATCAAGAGCTTGCACCCCATCATTTAATCTTCCAGCACCGGGCAGGCGTCACACCCTATACGTCCACTTTCGTGTTTGCAGAGTGCTGTGTTTTTATTAAACAGTCGCAGCCACCTATTCTTTGCAACCCCGTTTAGCTCCGTTTGTACAACTTCACTTACTGAGGGCACACCTTCTCCCGAAGTTACGGTGTCAATTTGCCGAGTTCCTTCTCCTGAGTTCTCTCAAGCGCCTTAGAATACTCATCTCGCGCACCAGTGTCGGTTTGCGGTACGGTCGTGTGTAGCTGAAGCTTAGTGGCTTTTCCTGGAAGCTGGGTATCACTCACTTCGTCTGCAAGCAGACCCGTTATCACCCCTCATCTTAGCCCGGCGGATTTGCCTACCGAGCACGACTACAGGCTTGAACCAACATATCCAACAGTTGGCTGAGCTAACCTTCTTCGTCCCCACATCGCACTACACATCGGTACGGGAATATTGACCCGTTTCCCATCAGTTACGCATCTCTGCCTCACCTTAGGGGCCGACTTACTCTACGCCGATGAACGTTGCGTAGAAAACCTTGCGCTTACGGCGAGCGGGCTTTTCACCCGCTTTAACGCTACTCATGTCAGCATTCGCACTTCTGATACCTCCAGCATCCGTTACCAGACACCTTCACAGGCTTACAGAACGCTCTCCTACCACGCACAGTAAAACTGTGCATCCGCAGCTTCGGTAACTGGCTTAGCCCCGTTACATCTTCCGCGCAGGACGACTCGATCAGTGAGCTATTACGCTTTCTTTAAATGATGGCTGCTTCTAAGCCAACATCCTGACTGTTTTAGCCTTCCCACTTCGTTTCCCACTTAGCCCGTTTTAGGGACCTTAGCTGGCGGTCTGGGTTGTTTCCCTCTTGAGTCCGGACGTTAGCACCCGGTGCTCTGTCTCCCAAGCTGTACTCTGCGGTATTCGGAGTTTGCATAGGTTTGGTAAGTCGCCATGACCCCCTAGCCTAAACAGTGCTCTACCCCCGCAGGTAATACTTGAGGCACTACCTAAATAGTTTTCGGAGAGAACCAGCTATTTCCAAGTTTGTTTAGCCTTTCACCCCTATCCACAGCTCATCCCCTAGTTTTGCAACACTAGTGGGTTCGGACCTCCAGTACCTGTTACGGCACCTTCATCCTGGCCATGGATAGATCACTTGGTTTCGGGTCTACACCCAGCGACTTGTCGCCCTATTCGGACTCGATTTCTCTACGCCTTCCCTATTCGGTTAAGCTTGCCACTGAATGTAAGTCGCTGACCCATTATACAAAAGGTACGCCGTCACCCCTAAGGGCTCCGACTTTTTGTAAGCATGCGGTTTCAGGATCTATTTCACTCCCCTCCCGGGGTTCTTTTCGCCTTTCCCTCACGGTACTTGTTCACTATCGGTCGATGATGAGTATTTAGCCTTGGAGGATGGTCCCCCCATATTCAGACAGGGTTTCTCGTGCCCCGCCCTACTTGTCTGCAGCCTAGTACCACCAATGCGTTTTCACATACGGGGCTATCACCCACTATGGCCGGACTTTCCATTCCGTTTTGTTAACACACTGACTATCACTGCAAGGCTCTTCCGAATTCGCTCGCCACTACTATCGGAATCTCGGTTGATGTCTTTTCCTCTGGGTACTTAGATGTTTCAGTTCTCCAGGTTCGCTTCGACAACCTATGTATTCAGTTGCCGATACCTATTGCTAGGTGGGTTCCCCCATTCAGAAATCTCCGGATCAAAGTTTATTTGCCAACTCCCCGAAGCTTATCGCAGGCTATCACGTCTTTCGTCGCCTATCATCGCCAAGGCATCCACCACATGCTCTTAGTCACTTGACCCTATAACTTTGACATCTATCTCTAGATCTCAAGCCAAGAACCCAAGCAACTGCTTTGCGAGGTCTCTCACCTCGCGCGTTATGCCGTAATGTGAATATCTTTGCTGTAGACCTGGTCGCCCAGATCCACATTCTTGAAGAATATTCGTCATTACTGAATAAAATTGCTCTCGCAAAGTTTCATTCGTTTTGACGCAATCAAATTGTTGCTGGTGGCACGGTCTGCACTAAACCTTTACGAATGTGCAGTTTCCACCAGCAACGCTGATTTTCGACTCTATGAATTTTTAAAGAACAGCCGTTTGATCCGGGAATCCGGAATCAACAACAAAACAGTCTCTTGCGAAACCGCTTTGGTGTTGAGTGATAAGTTATCAGTAAAAGTATTGGTGGAGGATGACGGGATCGAACCGACGACCCCCTGCTTGCAAAGCAGGTGCTCTCCCAGCTGAGCTAATCCCCCTGATTGCCTATAGCCGGCGCATTGCTTCGTTGCCCGCTGCTCACACACATCAGTGTGCTTCGCACCAGACGCCTCGCACTGCTTGGCTCTAGTCAATCATCGACTAACTAAAGCGGCATAAGCTCAACCTCTAATCCGTTGGAATCTATGGTGGGTCTAGTTGGGCTCGAACCAACGACCCCTGCGTTATCAACACAGTGCTCTAACCAGCTGAGCTACAGACCCATTCCACGCAGCGAGCTCTTGTGAGCTAGCCACCTGGCTTGTGTTCCAACAACCGATAAGTGTGGGCGTTCAATCTTGATTGCTTTTTTGGCTCCTGCCGTGCCGATGGCACTTAACTTTGTTTGCACAAAGTTAGCATCCACCGAAACAGCGAAGCTGTTTTCCAGAAAGGAGGTGATCCAGCCGCACCTTCCGATACGGCTACCTTGTTACGACTTCACCCCAGTCACGAACCCCGCCGTGGTAAGCGCCCTCCTTGCGGTTAGGCTACCTACTTCTGGCGAGACCCGCTCCCATGGTGTGACGGGCGGTGTGTACAAGACCCGGGAACGTATTCACCGTGACATTCTGATCCACGATTACTAGCGATTCCGACTTCACGCAGTCGAGTTGCAGACTGCGATCCGGACTACGACTGGCTTTATGGGATTAGCTCCCCCTCGCGGGTTGGCAACCCTTTGTACCAGCCATTGTATGACGTGTGTAGCCCCACCTATAAGGGCCATGAGGACTTGACGTCATCCCCACCTTCCTCCGGTTTGTCACCGGCAGTCCCATTAGAGTGCCCTTTCGTAGCAACTAATGGCAAGGGTTGCGCTCGTTGCGGGACTTAACCCAACATCTCACGACACGAGCTGACGACAGCCATGCAGCACCTGTGTTACGGTTCTCTTTCGAGCACATGTCCATCTCTGGTCACTTCCGTACATGTCAAAGGTGGGTAAGGTTTTTCGCGTTGCATCGAATTAAACCACATCATCCACCGCTTGTGCGGGTCCCCGTCAATTCCTTTGAGTTTCAACCTTGCGGCCGTACTCCCCAGGCGGTCAACTTCACGCGTTAGCTTCGTTACTGAGAAAGTTAATTCCCAACAACCAGTTGACATCGTTTAGGGCGTGGACTACCAGGGTATCTAATCCTGTTTGCTCCCCACGCTTTCGTGCATGAGCGTCAGTACAGGTCCAGGGGATTGCCTTCGCCATCGGTGTTCCTCCGCATATCTACGCATTTCACTGCTACACGCGGAATTCCATCCCCCTCTACCGTACTCTAGCTATGCAGTCACAAAGGCCGTTCCCAGGTTGAGCCCGGGGATTTCACCTCTGTCTTACATAACCGCCTGCGCACGCTTTACGCCCAGTAATTCCGATTAACGCTCGCACCCTACGTATTACCGCGGCTGCTGGCACGTAGTTAGCCGGTGCTTATTCTTACGGTACCGTCATCACTCTCCTTTATTAGAAGAGAGCTTTTCGTTCCGTACAAAAGTAGTTTACAACCCGAGGGCCTTCATCCTACACGCGGCATTGCTGGATCAGGCTTTCGCCCATTGTCCAAAATTCCCCACTGCTGCCTCCCGTAGGAGTCTGGGCCGTGTCTCAGTCCCAGTGTGGCTGGTCGTCCTCTCAGACCAGCTACAGATCGTCGGCTTGGTAAGCTTTTATCCCACCAACTACCTAATCTGCCATCAGCCGCTCTAGTAGCGCAAGGCCCGAAGGTCCCCTGCTTTCATCCTTAGATCTCATGCGGTATTAGCTACTCTTTCGAGTAGTTATCCCCCACTACTAGGCACGTTCCGATGTGTTACTCACCCGTTCGCCACTCGTCAGCATCCGAAGACCTGTTACCGTTCGACTTGCATGTGTAAAGCATGCCGCCAGCGTTCAATCTGAGCCAGGATCAAACTCTATAGTTCGATCTTGAATTTAAAGTCTCTCGACTACTCACTCACTTGACGGAATAAAAAAGATCCTAAGATCTTCATCATTACTGTTTAAAGTGAGCGCTTGTTTTGCTCCGAAGAACATATGGCAATCGCCACCAAACGCCCACGCTTATCGGCTGTTAATTTTTAAAGACCTGACCCAAGAGCCTCAACCCTCAGATCCCCTTCGCCGCGATCAGCGAAGCCTTGTATTGTAGCACAGCTTTT
>NZ_QETI01000029.1:0-8311 GCF_003105075.1 Comamonas sp. JNW | reverse complement strand
CGCGCGGCGTGCAGCCGGCGAACACCCCGGCCGCCTGCCCCAGCTGCTGCGCCAGGCCCAAGCCCATACAGGCGCGCTGCCACCGCTGGCGCTGCCCGCTGGCCTGCATGAAGCGCCCCCATACCTGCCCGCACCGAGCCAGCCAAAACCGGGCTGGCAGTGCGGTCTTGGCCTGTTGGTGGCCGCGCCGCTGGGCCGGGTTGCTGCCAGTGCGCTGGCGCGCCTGGCGCGCAGCGGCATCACGGGCCTGCGGCTAACACCCTGGCGCATGCTGCTGGTCGATGGCCTTGCGCCCCAGGGCATGCCAGGGGCGGGCTTGACCGACCACGACCACTGGATCTGCGACGCGCAAGATGCGCGGCTGCGCGTCTCGGCCTGCAGCGGCGCGCCCGGTTGCCGCCAAGCCCTGGCGCCCACGCAGGATCTAGCGCTCGCCCTGGCCCCCCATGTGCCCGAGGGCGCGCACCTGCATGTCTCGGGCTGCAGCAAAGGCTGCGCACGCCAGCTGCCCGCCACTGTCACCTTGGTGGCCCAAGCGGGCGGCGATGGGCCCGTCTATGGGCGCGGCCGCCATGCCACGGCCCAGGCCGTCCCCGATTCCCGCTGGAGCGCGCGCAGTCTGCGCGACAATCCCGGGCTGTTGTTTGAAGAAATGTAATGGTTCATACCTACGAAACCAATGGCGCCGAGATCTACCGGCAGTCCTTCGCCACGATCCGCCGCGAGGCCGATCTGCAGCGCTTCACCCCCGGTGAGGAGCGCGTGGCGGTGCGCATGATCCATGCCGCCGGCATGGTCGAGCTGGCCGCGCATGTGCAGTTTTCCGCCGGCGCAGTCGCGGCAGGCCAGCGCGCGCTGGAGGCCGGCGCGCCCGTGCTCTGCGATGTGCGCATGGTCAGCGAAGGCATTACCCGCTCGCGCCTGCCCGCCGGCAACCCGGTGATCTGCACCTTGCACGAGCCCGCTGTGGCCGAGCTGGCGCAGCAAATGAACAATACCCGCAGCGCTGCGGCGCTGGAGCTGTGGCGCCCGCACCTGGCCGGTGCCGTGGTGGCCATCGGCAATGCGCCGACCGCCCTCTTTCACCTGCTCAACATGCTGCAGGACCCGAGCTGCCCCCGCCCTGCGGCCATCATCGGCTTCCCGGTCGGCTTTATCGGCGCGGCCGAGTCCAAAGAGGCGCTGATGCAGGACCTGCCGGTGCCGGCGATGATCGTGCGCGGGCGCCTGGGCGGCTCGGCGATGACCGTGGCCGCCGTCAATGCCATGGCCAGCCATGTTGAATAAGACCAGCATCGCCACAACGGGCATCATCTGCGTGGGCCTGGGCCCGGGCGATCCCGAACTGATGAGCATCAAGGCCGACCGCCTGGTGCGCGGCGCCCGTCATGTGGCCTTTTTCCGCAAAAAAGGCCGGCCCGGCAAGGCGCGCCAGCTGGTCGAAGGCATGCTCAGCGGCCAGGCCGCCGAGTACCCGATGGAGTACCCGGTGACCACCGAAATCCCGGTGGACAGCCCCGCCTATGTGCAGCAGCTGGCGCAGTTTTACGACGACTGGTGCCTGCGCCTGGCCGAACTGGCCCGGCAGGAACAGGTCATCGTGCTCTGCGAGGGCGATCCCTTTCTCTACGGCTCCTTCATGCACCTCTACACCCGGCTGCGTGCGCGCGGCGATGTGGACCTGCAGGTGGTGCCCGGCATCCCCGGCATGGTGGGCTGCTGGCATGCCACCGGTGAGCCCATCACCTGGGGCGACGATGTGCTGAGCGTCATGACCGGTACCTTGTCCGAGGACGAGCTGGTGCGCCGCATGGACACGGCCGATGCACTGGTGGTGATGAAGGTGGGCCGCAACCTGCCGCGCATCCGCCGCGCGCTCGCCCGCGCGGGCCGCGCCGACGCCGCCTGGCTGGTGCAAAACGGCACCACCGACCAGCAGCAGGTCGCCCGCCTCAGTGACGTGGGCGACGAGGTTTGCCCCTATTTCGCGATCGTGCTGGTGCACGGCCAGGGCCGCCGCCCGGAGGCCGCATGGTAGGCGCCGGCCAACTGACCATTGCCGGCCTGGGCCCGGGCGACCTGGACCAGATCACGCCTGCGGTGCTGCAGGCCTTGCTGGCCGCCGACGATGTCGTGGGCTACTTCCCCTATGTGGCGCGGGCGCAGGCCTTGGTGGCGCAGAGCGCAGCCGCTGGCAGCCGCGAGCCGCAATGGCTCGCCTCGGACAACCGGGTCGAGCTCGACCGCGCCCGGCAGGCGCTGGAGTTGGCCGCCCAAGGCCGGCAGGTCGTGGTGGTGTCGTCTGGTGACCCGGGCGTGTTCGCAATGGCATCGGCGGTGTTTGAAGCCATCGAAAGCGCTGAGGGACCACAAGCGCAGGACTGGCTGGCACTGGACGTGCAGGTCTTGCCTGGCGTTACCGCGATGCTCGCCGCTGCCGCCCGCGCAGGCGCGCCGCTGGGCCATGATTTTTGCTGCATCAACCTGTCGGACAACCTCAAGCCCTGGCCGGTGATTGCCCGCCGGGTGGAACTGGCGGCCGAAGCCGATTTTGCGATGGCCTTCTACAACCCGCGCTCGCACAGCCGGCCCGAAGGATTCAACCGCCTGTTGGCCTTGCTGCGCCAGCATTGCGAGCCCGAGCGTCTGCTGATTTTTGCCCGCGCCGTCTCCACGCCCGAGGAATCGCTGCAGGTCTGCAGCCTCGCCGATGCCCAGCCCGAGATGGCCGACATGCGCACCGTCGTGCTGGTGGGCAACCGCCTCACCCGCCGCGTGGGCCGCTACACCTACACGCCGCGCTACTACGGCGCAGTGGATGGCAACGCGCCATGACGCAGCCAATGCAGCACATCCGCAACGCTTTCCGTGCGCGGCCGCAAGGGCAGCACCGGGCGCTGCACCATTACGACCGGCAAGCCCAGCGCACGGGCGGCATCGATCTTGCCGCGCGTGGCGGCGCCACCGGCATTCTTGGCCACCAGCCAGGCGATGCGCTGCTGCTGCAGCAAGGCCAGGTCGTCCTGCATGCCAAAAGGGCCCCGGCCCAGCACCACGGTGTGCCGGGGCAGCGGCAAGCTGCCGGGCACAGGTGCATCAACCAGGCGCAGCAGGTAGTGGTGCTGCGGGTTGGGGGCAAAGGCATCGAGCTGTTTGCGCCCCACGGCCAGAAACACCCGGCTGGGCGCCTGGGGCAGCGCGCTGGCGGCATCGGCCATGCTGGCCACTTCCGTCCAGCGGTCGCCGGGCTGCGCCTGCCAGGGCGCGCGCTCCAGCGCCAGCAAGGGCGTGCCGGTGGCGGCGCAGGCCGCGCAGGCATGGCGGCTCATCTGCGCGGCAAAGGGGTGGGTGGCATCCAGCACATGGCTGATGCCCTGGGCGCGGATAAAGGCGGCCAGGCCTTCGGGCCCGCCAAAGCCGCCGCTGCGCGTGGGCAGGGGCTGGGCCAGGGGTTGCTGGGTGACGCCGGCATACGAGAAGCAGGCGCGCACACCCGCCTGGTGCAGGGCCTGGGCCAACTCGCTGGCGCCGCTGGTGCCGCCCAGCAGGAGAACATGCGTCATGGCTGATCCGTGGTTGACATTGATAGGGTTGAACGAGGATGGATTGTCAGGCCTGAGCGCTGCGGCCAAAGACGCATTGGACCAGGCCGAGCTGGTATTTGGTGGCCCCCGCCATCTGCAGCTAGCCGCCATCGATGCGCGCGGCCGCCCCTGGCCCCAGCCTTTTGATGTGGCCCCGGTGCTGGCCGAACGGGGCAAACGGGTCGCAGTGCTGGCATCTGGCGACCCCTTTTGGTATGGCGTGGGTGGCAGCCTGGCGGCGCATTTGCGCCCTGAGGAATGGCGCTGCCATGCCCAAACCTCGACATTTTCACTGGTCGCCGCCCGCCTGGGCTGGCGGCTGGAAGCCTGCGACTGCCTGGGTCTGCATGCCAGCCCGATTGCGCAGCTGCTGCCCCGCCTGGCCCCTGGCCGCCAGCTGATCACCTTGCTGCGCGATGGCGCGGCCGTCGTGCAGTTGGCCGATTGGCTCAGCCACGAAGGCTGGGGCCAAAGCCCCTTGTGGGTGATGGAAGCGGTGGGCGGCCCGCGCGAGCGCTGCCGCATGCTGCGCGCCGATGCGGCCGCCGCTGCGCTGCAGGCTGAGCCTGCGCAGGCACCCGTGACCGTCGCCTTTATCGCCCAGGGCGGCCCCGCCTTGCCGACCGTGCCCGGCAGGCCCGACGACTGGTATGCCCACGACGGCCAGATCACCAAGGCGCCTGCGCGTGCGCTGACCCTGGCCACGCTGGCCCCCCGGCGCGGGGAGCGGCTCTGGGACATTGGCGGCGGCTCCGGCTCGGTCGCCGTCGAATGGTGCCTGGCCGGTGGCCTGGCCACCAGCATTGAGCAGCATGCCACGCGCGTGGCCAATATCCGCAGCAACGCCGAGCGCTTTGGCCTGCAGGCCCGCATGCAGGTGGTGCACGGCCTGGCGCCAGAAGCTTTGCAAGACCTGCCGGCGCCGCAAGCGGTGTTTGTCGGCGGCGGTTTTGATGCGGCGCTGTTTGCGGAATTGCGCGCCCACATGCCGCCAGGCTGCCGCCTGGTGGTGAATGCCGTGACCCTGGAAACCCAGGCGCTGTTGGTGCAGCTGCATGGCGAGCTGGGCGGCCAGCTGCTGCAGCTGGAGCTGTCCAGCGCGGCAGCGCTGGGCCGCATGCGCAGCTGGAAGGCGGCGCGCCCGCTGGTGCAGTGGAGCTGGCAGGTATGACGCAAGCAGCGCCCCACCGCTGTGTGGTGCTGGGGCTGGGTTTGCGGGCGCAGGCCCAGGCCGCCGACCTGCAGGCGCTGTGGCTGCAGGCCCAGCAGCAGCAGCCCGCGCTGGCCGAGTTTTGCGCGGTGGCGGTGCTGCAAGGCAAGGAGCAGCGGCCCGCGCTGCAGCAATGGGCCGCGCAGTTGCCTTTTGCGGTGGCGATGGTGGCGGTGGCGCAAGAGGCCCTGCCCGCGCAGCCGGTGGTCACGCAGTCGCCGCGCCTCTTGGCGCGTTACGGCACCGGCAGCGTGGCCGAAGCCGTGGCCCTGTCTGCGGCCGCGCCCGCGCCCCGCTTGCTGCTGGCCCGCCTGGTCGCTGGCGATGGCAGCGCCACCCTGGCCGCCGCGCTGCGCGAGCGCGGCAGCCCCCCCTATTGTTGTCTGGCAGCGGGCCTGCCCCCGGCTGATCCACAAACCCAAGGAGTTACGGCATGACCGTGCATTTCATCGGCGCCGGCCCCGGCGCTGCCGACCTGATCACCGTGCGCGGCCGCGATCGGATGGCCAGTTGCCCCGTGTGCCTGTATGCGGGCTCGCTGATCCCACGCGAGCTGCTGGCCCATTGCCCGCCGGGCGCGCGCATCGTCAACACCGCATCGATGAGCCTGGACGAGATCATCGAAGAGATCCGCGCTGCTGATGCGCAGGGCCAGGATGTGGCGCGCCTGCATTCGGGCGATCTGTCGGTCTGGTCGGCCATGGGCGAGCAGCTGCGCCGCCTGCGCGCACTGGGCATTGCCTACAGCGTGACGCCGGGCGTGCCCTCGTTTGCGGCGGCTGCCGCCACCCTGGGCGCCGAATTGACCTTGCCAGGCCTGTGCCAGTCGGTGGTGCTGACGCGCACCTCCGGCCGCGCCACTGCGATGCCCGAGGGCGAGCAGTTGGCCGCCTTTGCCGCCACGGGCGCGGTGCTGGCGATCCATTTGTCCATCCATGTGGCCGAGAAAGTGCAAAGCGAGCTGCTGCCGCACTATGGCGCCGACTGCCCGGCTGCCATCGTCTGGCGCGCCAGCTGGCCCGATGAAACCGTTGTGCGTACCACCGTGGGCCAACTGGCCCAGGCGGTGGCCACCAGCATGGAGCGCACCGCCATCATCCTGGTGGGCCGCAGCATCAGCGCCGAGGACTTTGGCGAAAGCCGCCTCTACGCCACCGACTACGACCGCCGCTACCGGCCCCAGGGCACGGAGCCGCGCTTTCCGGCGCCCGCCGCTGCGGTGGATACCGCCACCGACCGGCCGCTCACCTCAAACCCAATCAGCGCTGAAGGCCAGGCATGAGCAGCAGCTTGCCGCCGGTCGCGCTGAGCCTGATCGGCATTGGCACCGGCAACCCCGACCACCTGACGCGCCAGGCCATCGCCGCGATGAATGCTGCCGACCTGCTGCTGCTGCCCCACAAGGGCGAGGACAAGGCCGAGCTGGCGGCCCTGCGCCAGTCGCTCTGCGATGCCGTGCTGCAGCAGCCCGCGCCGCAGACCGCTGGCTTTGACATGCCCGAGCGCCGCAGCCAGGGCGATGACTACCTGAACCAGGTCGACGAATGGCATGCGGCCATCACCCTGCGCTGGCAGGCCGCGATTGCGCAGGCGCTGGAGAGCGGCTTGAAGCCGCGTGCGAGTAACGGCGTGCTGCAGGTGGCCCTGCTGGTCTGGGGCGATCCATCGCTCTACGACAGCACCTTGCGCATTGCCGCGCGCATGCAGCCGGCACCGCTGCAAGTCACGGTCATCGCCGGCATCACCTCGATGCAGGCGCTCACCGCCGCGCACGCGATCGCCGTTAATGACATTGGCCAGCCCTTTACCGTCACCACCGGCCGCCAGCTGCGCGAGCAAGGCTGGCCGGCCGGCGTGGACACGCTGGTGGTGATGCTGGACGGCCAGTGCAGCTTTCGCAGCCTGCCGGCGGCGCAGGCCCGCGATGTCTACATTTGGTGGGGCGCCTACCTGGGCATGGCCCAGCAGTGCCTGGCGCATGGCCCGCTGGCCGAGGCGGCCGAGCGCATTGTGGCCGCCCGCGCCGCAGCACGCGCCCAGCATGGCTGGATCATGGATATCTACTTGCTGCGCCGCATACCCATCAATCCAGCGCCGGCTGAGGCAACACCGGCAGCGCCACGCTGAACACGGCCCCCGGCCCAGGCTCGGACGCAGCGGCATCCAGATGGCCACCATGGGCCTGCACAATGCGCTGGGCCAGTGCCAGGCCCAGGCCAATGCCGGAGATGCTGGACTCGGCATGGCCCCGGCTGAAAGGAGCAAACAGCTGCTCGGGCGCCAGGTGCGCGGGCAGTCCCGGCCCGCTGTCCTGCACGCGCAAGAGCAGCTGGTCGCGCTCGACCTGCGCCGTCACCCGCACGGCGGTGCCCACGGGGGTGTATTTGCTGGCGTTGTCCAGCAGGTTGACGAGCACCCGCTCCATCATCGCCGCATCGATCCACAGCAGCGGTAAGTCGGCCGGCAGCTGCAGCTGCACCGGGTGATCGGCCAGGCGGCCGCCGAGCTGGCGCAAGGCACTGCCCACCAGCTCATCGACAGGGATCCAGGCGCGCTGCAGGTGCACACCGTCCTGCTGCAGCCGGGCCATGGCCAGCAGGTTGTCCACCAGCTGCTGCAAGGCCTGGGCCTGGTTGCGAATCTGCAGCAGCATGTCCTGTGCGGGGCCCGGCGGCGCATGCGGCAGGCCGGCCTGGGCGGCACCCAGGATGCTGGTGAGCGGCGTGCGCAAATCATGCGATACCGACGACAGCAAGGTGTTGCGCATGCGCTCGCCCTCCATCGCCACCTGGGTCTGCTGGGCCACCTCGACAAAATGCACGCGCTCTAGCGCCAGCGCAATCTGGCTGGCGCAGGCATCCAGCAGGCGCCGCTCCTCGGGCACGCGCAAGCGCTCGGGTGTGCGCAGCTGCAGCACCAGCACGCCGCGCGCCCGCACCGGCGCCATCAGCGGCACATACAGCGCGTCCGACGCGGCCAGGGTGTCCGTACCCCGGCCCGCCATCTGGCTGTGCTCCATGCTCCAGCGGCCCACGCTGGCATCAATCGCCGCCTCGCTACCGGGCGCCACATGCAGCTGCTCTTGTGCATCGGGCAGTAGCAGGCCGGTGCGCGCATCGAACACGCCCGAGACCGTCGTCAGCGCCGTCTGCACCACCTGCGCCTGTGTGAGCGCCCCCGACAGATCACGGGCCAGGCGCGCCAGCGCGCCCGCGCGCCGCTCGCGCTCGGCCGCCACCCGCGCCTCATGGCGCAGCCTGGCCATCAGCTGGCCGCAGACCAGGGCCACGCCCAGCATCAGGCAGAAGGTGAAGATGTACTGCGTGTCGTTCACGCCGAAGGAGTTGCGCGGCGGCACAAAGCAAAAATCAAACAGCAGCACCGACAAGAGCGCCGCCCAGGCGCCCGGCCCCCGGCCCCAGCGCAAGGCCGACAGCACGACCACCAGCAAAAACAGCATCACTACATTGGCCGGGTCAAACACCTGCAGCAAAGCTTGCGCCAGCAGCGCCGCCGC
>NZ_QETI01000028.1:0-12164 GCF_003105075.1 Comamonas sp. JNW | reverse complement strand
CAGCACCTCAAAAAAGCAAACCTTGCGAACCGCCCTCTTTCGAGTCTGGCAGCTTTGCAAGGCATCGTGCTGTCGATAGACGCTATTGTATAGGCGTTTTCCCGAGGCGTCACGCAGTTGGCGAAAATTTCTGATTGGACAGCATCTGCATGACCTACCGATGACGGCCCGAAGCCATGGTAGCCCCTGCAGACGGGCCGCGGCCAGGGCCGATCTCCCTGCAACCAGGGCCCGGTTGGCGCGCACCCGATAATGGCGCCAACATGGCATTGATTACCTTATTAGACGCGCAACTGGCCTTTGGCCACGTTGCCTTACTGGACCACGCTGACTTCGCTCTGGAGTCCCAGGAGCGGGTTGGCCTCATTGGCCGCAATGGCGCAGGCAAGTCCTCGCTGCTGAAGATTCTGGCGGGCATGGAGAAGGCCGATGACGGCAATCTGCAATTGCAAAACGGCTTGCGCATCGCCTATGTGGCCCAGGAACCCAACCTGAACTTGGAGCACACGGTCTTTGAAGCGGCCTCTGACGGCCTGGCGGAAGTGACCGCCATCCGTGACCGCTACTTTGCCGCCGAAGACGGCGAGGACCTGGATGCACTGCAGTCCCAGATTGAGGCCTTTGATGCCTGGAACTGGGAGCAGCGCGTGGAAGAAACCCTGCAGCGCCTGCACCTGGACCCACAAGCGGTCGTCGGCAACCTCTCAGGCGGAGTGAAAAAGCGCGTGGCCCTGGCCCAGGCCCTGGTGCTGCGCCCCGATGTGCTGTTTCTCGATGAGCCGACCAACCATCTGGATCTGGACTCCATCGCCTGGCTGGAAGACCTGCTCAAGGAGTTCAAGGGCAGCATCATTACTATTACCCACGATCGCTCCTTTCTGGATGCGGTCGCGACCCGCATTGTCGAGCTGGACCGTGGCCAGCTGCGCAGCTACCCCGGCAACTTTGCGCAGTACGTCGTGCAAAAGCAGGAGCAGTTGGCACAAGAGTCGGTGATCAATGCCAAGGCCGACAAACTGCTGGCCCAGGAAGAGATCTGGATCCGCAAGGGCGTCGAAGCCCGCCGCACGCGCAGCCAGAGCCGGATCGAGCGGCTCAAGGTGATGCGCAACGAGCATGCCGCACGCCGCACCGCCCAGGGCAGTGTGAAGATGGACATTGCCTCGGGCACGGGCAGCGCCTACCAGGGCAAGATCGTTGCCGAGCTGACCGATGTCAGCAAGCGTTTTGGCGACCGGACCATTGTGCGCAACTTCAGCACCACGGTGCTGCGCGGCGACAAGATCGGTCTGCTCGGCCCCAATGGCGCGGGCAAAACCACCTTGCTGAAGATGATTCTGGGCGAGTTGGCCGCAGACAGCGGCACGATTCGCCAGGGCGCCAACCTGCAGGTGGCCTATTTTGACCAGATGCGCGATGCCATCAATCTGGATGCAACCCTGGAGGACTTCATCAGCCCGGGCAGCGAATGGATCGAGATCGGCAACCAGCGCAAGCATGTGAAAAGCTACCTGAGCGATTTCCTGTTCTCGCCCGCACGCGCGCACTCGCCGGTGCGTTCCCTGTCGGGTGGCGAGCGTAACCGCTTGCTGCTGGCCCGCTTGTTTGCCCGCCCCGCCAATGTGCTGGTGCTCGATGAACCCACCAATGACCTGGATATCGACACCCTGGACCTGCTGGAAGACCTGCTGCAGCAGTACGACGGCACGGTCTTCCTCGTCAGCCATGACCGGACCTTTTTGGACAACGTCGTCACCAGCATCATCGCCGCCGAAGGCGATGGCCATTGGCGCGAGTACGAGGGCTCGGTGCAGGACTGGCTGATCCAGTCACGCCGCTCGCGTGAGATTGCCGAGCAGCGGGATGCTGCGCAAGCCAGCAAGCTGGCCAAAGAGAGCAAGGCCGCCGCCGCTGCCCCCGCGCCAGCGCCAGCTGCAGTCGCCGTGCCCAGCGCACAGCCCAAGCGCAAGCTGAGTTACAAGGACCAGCGCGACCTGGACACCTTGCCAGCCCGCATTGCCGAGCTGGAGGCCGAGCAAAAGGACATCCAGGCCAAGCTGGCCGATGGCAGCCTCTACACCAAGGACTATGGCCAGGCGATGCAGTTGCAGCAGCGCGATGCCGCCATTGAAGAGCAGCTGCTTGAAGCATTGATGCGCTGGGAAGAGCTGGCCAGCTGATCCGGCGCCGCGCTGTGCCTTTGAACAGGTTCTTAGCGATTCAGCGCGGCATGGACTCGGCCTGCGCAAACTCCGCGCGCACCCGCTGGTAAACCCGCCAGAAGCTCGGGTCCTGCGTGCAGGCATAGTTTATGCGCATCAGCGTGGACGGCTGGCGGCTCGCATGAAAGAGGCTGCCTGGCGCAATCAGGTAGTTTTCATCGAGCATGCGCTGGGCCAGCACCTCGGTATCCATGCCGGTATCGACCCAGCCGAACATGCCTGCGGGCTCGGTGACAAACCGGCAACCAGCCTCCAGCGCCAGCGGCACGCTGTGCTTGCGCGCCTGCACCAGGTGGCTGCGCATGCGCTCGATATGGCGCCGCAGCTGGCCGTTTTCCATACACAGCGCCATCGCGCGCTCCATCAGCGCCGGGCTGGTCAAGGTCGATAGCAGCTTGGTGTCCAGCATGCGGTCCACCAGATCGGGTGGCGCCGCCATATAACCCACGCGCCAGTTGGGCGCCAGAATCTTGGCAAAGCCGCTCACATAGATACTGCGCTTCAAGCCATCGAGCACGCTGAGCCGCGTGGCATGCTCGGGGGCAATATGGCTGTAAGTATCGTCCTCGACGATGTAGAAATTGAAGGCCTGCGCCAGTTGCAGCACCTGGTGGGCGGCTGCCGGGTGCAGGCTGTAGCTGGTGGGGTTGTGCAGCACGCTGACGCTGACATAGAGCTTGGGCGCATGGGTTTCGCAGAAATGGCGCATGACGGCCAGATCCGGGCCATCGGGCCCGCGCGGCACCGGCAGCACCTGCATGCCCAGCGCCGCAAGCCGGGCAAACTCCACCGACCAGCCCGGCTCCTCGACCATCACCGCATCACCGGCTCTCAGCAAGGTGCGGCTGACAATGTCCAGGCCCTGGGTCGCGCCCATCGTGGTCATCACCTGCTCCAACGCCACCGGCAAGCCCAGCGCCTTGAGGCGATCGGCCAGCAGCGTGCGCAGCAGTTCATCGCCCATCGGCGCGCCGTAGCTCCAGTGCATGGCATGCAGCGCGTCCGAGCCCACGACCTTGCGCAGCGCCGATTGCAAAAACTGGTTCTGCAGCCATTCGGGCGGGAACATGCCCGCCCCCGGCTGCGGGTGCGTGGCCTTGTGCATCATGCCCCGGATCAGCGAGGTCGCATTGATGCGGGCAGAGGCCGCCGGCAGCGACAGCGACACCGCATCCTTCAAGGTCTTGTCCTTGGCCGCAGGGGCAGCGGATGGCGCGGTGACCACGGCCTTGGCCACATAGTCACGCACATAAAAGCCGCGTTGGCGGCGCGCCTCGACCAAGCCCTGGGCCTGCAGCAAGTCATAGGCCGCGACCACGGTATAAGGGCTGACGCTTTGCTGGGCAGCGCAGGCCCGCACCGATGGCAGCCGCGCGCCGGCCGGCAGCAGGCGCGAGCGAATGCGTTCGGCAAAGCGCGCCGCCAGTTGCTCGGTCAGGGTATGGGTGGTATCGCGGGTCAGCATGGCAAAAGAGTGAGATGTACTGGTTTTGGCACCAATACAGTTCATGGTATTGATTTTCTGTCTGTACTGTAACTGTATTGCTATCAGCGCTACATTATTTTTTGGCAAGCCTGCCCCCGAGGCCCAGACTGTCCCCGCCGCAACCGGACCGCCCCCTCGCTCTGCCGGAATGCTGCAGCGGCAGGGCATGATGGGATCCCCCAAGGGCCGTAGATACGATCACCATGACAACGACCATGACCGCCGTAGAGTTCAGCGCATTTCTGGTACTGGCCACGGCCATGAGCTTCACCCCCGGGCCCAACACCACGATGGCGGCAGCCATGGGTGCCAACTGGGGGCTCAAACCCGCGATGCGCTTTGTCTGGGGCGTGCCCCTGGGCTGGGGCGCCCTGCTGCTGCTTTGCGCCAGCGGCGTGGGTGCGCTGGTCATGGCGGCGCCCGCTCTCAAAGGCGCCATCAAGGCGGTCGGCATTGTCTACCTGGTCTGGCTGGCCTACAAACTCAGCCGCAGCGGCCGATTGGCTGAGGCCCAAAACGGCCATCTGCTCGGTTTTTGGCAGGCCGTGGGCTTGCAGTTCGTCAACGTCAAGGCCTGGTTGTTGGCGCTGGCCATTGTCGCGGGCTGGATTGTCGGCTTTCAGGATGCGCTGACGCGCCTGGCCATCGTGCTGCCGGTGATGCTGTTTTACGCCTTTGCCAGCAACTTTCTCTATGCCTCCGTTGGCGCGCTGCTGCGCAGCTGGCTGGCCCAGGGCCAGCGCCTGCTGTGGTTCAACCGGGCGATGGCCCTGATCCTGGTGCTGACCGCAGCCTGGATGATCAAGGCCTGAAGCCCGGAAGAAACAAAGCCTGTGCCACCACCCTCAAGCCCACCGCTAGACGGACAATCAAAGCCCTACTGGCAGGCCCGAGATGAGGCCTGCCCCTGCAAACCAACCAACATGCAGGCCAAAAGCCTGCCGGCAGAGGCCGCCCGCCGTGTGCCATCCCAGACGCCCGGCCCCGCCAATACGCCAACCCCAAGGTGGCTCTGCGCTGCATCCACCCCGGCCAGGGCGATGTCGCCCCGGCTACCTGTAATGAGATGAGGAAATGATGACGAACTGGACCCTGGCCAAACGCGCCGCCAGCATGAACCCCTCGGTGATCCGCGAGATCCTGAAAGTGACCGAGAAGCCCGGCATCATCAGCCTGGCCGGTGGCTTGCCCTCCCCCAAGACCTTCCCGATCGCGGCCTTCAAGGAAGCGGCGGACAAGGTGCTGCTGCAAGACGGCGCCTCCGCGCTGCAGTACGCCGCCAGCGAAGGCTATGCCCCGTTGCGCGAGTTTGTGGCCCAGCAGCTGCCCTGGGACGTCAGCCCCGACCAGGTGCTGATCACCACCGGCTCCCAGCAGGGCCTGGATTTGATGGGCAAGATCCTGCTCGACGAGGGCAGCCGCTTGCTGGTGGAGACCCCCACCTACCTGGGCGCGCTGCAGGCCTTCTCACCCCAGCAACCCCAGGTGGTGGGCGTGGACAGCGATGACCAGGGCGTGATCCCCGACGACCTGGTGCGCAAAGCCGGAGAAGGCGCGGACAAGGCACGCATGGTCTACCTGCTGCCCAACTTCCAGAACCCGACCGGCCGCAGCATGGACGACGCCCGCCGCCAGGCCGTGGTGGACCGCCTGGCCACCTTAGGCATTCCGTTTCTGGAAGACAACCCCTATGGCGACCTCTGGTACGACCAGGCGCCCCCTGCCCCGCTGACCGCCCGCAACCCCGAGGGCGGCGTGTACCTGGGCTCCTTCTCCAAGGTGCTGGCACCCGGCCTGCGCCTGGGTTATGTGGTGGCGCCCAAGGCCGTCTACACCAAGCTGCTGCAGGCCAAGCAGGCGGCCGATCTGCACACGCCCACCTTCAACCAGCGCATGGTGGCCGAGGTGGTGCAAAGCGGCTTTCTGGACCAGCATGTGCCCACCATCCGCGCGCTCTACAAAAAGCAGCGCGATGCGATGCTGGCCGCGCTGGCTGAACATTTCGCGGACCTGGATGTGCAGTGGACCACGCCGACGGGCGGCATGTTCCTCTGGCTGCGCATGCCCGAAGGCATTGATACCGTCGCCATGCTGCCAGCTGCCGTCGAGCGCAATGTGGCCTATGTGCCCGGCAGCGCCTTCTATGCCAGCCAGCCCGACAACCGCACGATGCGCCTGTCCTATGTAACGGCCTCGGAAGAGCAGATCGATATCGCCATCCGGGCGCTGGCCGATACGGTGCGGGCCGCGCTGGCAGCGCGATAAGCCAGCAGAGGCCTGATCGCCAGAGCACCAGTCCGCAAGGCAGGCACTCTGGCCACACCACCACGCAGCCCGCCTGTGCGCGGGCCGCGCGCCAATACCAAGGAAGAGACATGCTGAAAATCTGGGGCCGCATCAGCTCGATCAATGTGCGCAAGGCCGTCTGGGCCGCGCAGGAAGTGGGCGTTGCGTTTGAGCGCATAGACACCGGCGGCAAGTTTGGCGGCACGCAGACGCCGGAGTACCTGGCCCGCAACCCCAATGCCATGGTGCCGGCCATCGAAGACGGCGAAGGCGCCATGCGGCTGACCCTGTTCGAGTCCAATGTGATCGTGCGCTACCTCTGCGCCCGCTACGCGCCCGGCGTGCTCTACCCGGCAGCGCTGGCCCAGCGCTTTGACGCCGAGCGCTGGATGGACTGGCAGCAAACGACGATGAACCCCGCCGGGCGCGATGCGTTCATCCAGCTCATCCGCACCGCCCCCGCGCAGCGCGATGCGCCAAAGATCGCCGCCTCCATCGCCGCGATGGAGCCCTTGCTGCAACTGCTGGACCGCCATCTGGCCAGCCACCCCTACTTGCAAGGCGCGCAGTTCGGCATGGCCGATATCCCCGTCGCCTGCGAAGTGCACCGCTGGTGGAACCTGCCCGCCACCGCCTACCAGCGCCCCCACTACCCGCATGTGGAACGCTGGTTTGCCGCGATGCTGGCCCGCCCGGCCAGTCGGGGCGTGCTGGATATCACGATCGAATAAGCGCCACCGAGCCCGCTCCCCGCAGCGCGCCACAACGGCGCGCCCTGCTCTTTTTTGCCCACCAAGACCCAACCACCATGCAGCCACGCCGCTTTGCCCAGCTCGATGTATTTGCCGACCATGCCCTGCAAGGCAATGCGCTCGCCGTGGTGCTCGATGGCGAGGGCCTCAGCGACGCGGCGATGTTGGACTTTGCGCGCTGGACCAACCTGTCCGAAACCACTTTTGTGCTGCCGCCCACGGCCGAGGGGGCCGACGGTGGCGCCGATTACCGCTTGCGCATCTTTACCCCGGCAGGCGAGCTGGCCTTTGCCGGCCACCCGACCTTGGGCAGCTGCCAGGCCTGGCTCAACGCCGGCGGCACACCGCGCCAGGCGCAGCGGGTGGTGCAGGAATGCGCCAAAGGCCTGGTCAGCATCCAACGCTCGGCTGCTGCCGGATTGGAGGGCTTGGCCTTTGCCGCGCCACCGCTGCAGCGCAGCGAGGTACCCGCCGGTGTGCAGGCGCAGGTGCTGGCCGCCCTGGCACTGCAGGCCAGTGACCTGATCGCCACGCAGTGGCTGGACAATGGATCGCGCTGGATGGGCTTGCTGATGCGCGATATAGAGGTGCTACCCCGCGCCCAGCCCAACGCGGCCGGGCTGCGGGCGCTGGGCGTCAAGGCCGGCCTCTGCGCCCTCCACCAGCCCAGCAGTGGCGCGAATGCGGCAGAACCTGTGCTGGAAGTGCGTGGCATCACCTTGACCGCCCACGGCATCGCCGAAGACCCGGCCACCGGCAGCCTCAATGCCAGCCTGGCCCAGTGGCTCAGCGCGGCGGGCCATATCGCTCTGCCCTACCGCGTGCAGCAAGGGGCGGCGATCGGCCGCGCGGGCCGCATGCGCCTGGTCGCCGATGCGCAGGGCCAGATCTGGGTGCAGGGGCGGGTACACAGCGTGGTCACCGGCCACGTCGTTCTCTGAATACCGAAGAAAGGAAGCTCTTATGCGTACACGCGCCTTTATGCAGGTCGATGTGTTTTCCGAAACCGCCTACCGTGGCAACCCGCTGGCCGTGGTGCTCGAAGGCGAGGGCCTGAGCGACGAGGCCATGCAGGCCTTTGCCCGCTGGACCAATCTGTCCGAAACCACCTTTTTGCTGCCACCCACACCCGAGGGCCGCGCCCAGGGGGCGGACTACCGGGTGCGCATCTTCACCCCCGGCGGCGAGCTGCCTTTTGCCGGCCACCCGACCTTGGGCAGTTGCCACGCCTGGCTCGCAGCCGGCGGCCAGCCGCAGCAGACCGGCCGCATTGTGCAGGAATGCGCCAAGGGCCTGGTGCCCTTGCAGCAAGACGCGCGCAATGGCCGGCTGGCCTTTGCCGCACCCTCGCTCAGCCGCAGCGCCATCAGCGCGGCCGAGCTGGCCCCGGTGCTGCAGGCCATCGGGCTGCAGGCAGACCAGGTGCTGACCAGCCAAAAACTCAACAACGGCCCCGTGTTCTGGGCCTTGCTGCTGGACGACCCCGACACCGTGCTTGCGATCCAGCCTGATCTGGCGGCGCTGCATGGCCTGGGCATGGAATTGGCCGTGGCCGCGCTGTACCCGCAAGCGGGCAAGGCACTGATCGGCCGCGCCAGCCGCGAGGCGCGTGCGTTTGACGGCGCCACAGGCCAGGCCAGCCGCCCACCGGAGGCCGATATCGAGGTGCGCGTCTGGTTCAACACCGGCACCAGCCTCAGCGAAGACCCGATAACCGGCAGCCTCAATGCCAGCCTGGCCCAGTGGCTGCTGGCCGAGGGCCATCTGCAGGCCCCCTATGTCGCCAGCCAGGGCATCAACCTGGACCGCAGCGGCATCGTCAACATTGCGCAGGATGCGGCAGGCCAGGTCTGGGTGGGCGGCCATATCTCCGCAGGCATCCAGGGCGAGGTGCTGCTGTGAACGGCGCCGGACTGGACCACCTGGTTGTCATGGCCGCCAGCCTGGACGAAGGCCTGGCCTGGTGCGAGGCGAGCTTGGGCGTGACGCCCGATGCGGGCGGCCAGCATGCCTTCATGGGCACCCACAACCGCCTGCTGCGCATCAGCAGCCCAGCCTTTGCCGCCAGCTACCTGGAGGTCATCGCGATCGACCCGCAAGGCCAGGCGCCCCGCAGCCACCGCCGCTGGTTTGACATGGACGATGCCGCACTGCAGGCGCAGGTGCGCAGCCAGGGGCCGCAGCTGACCCACTGGGTCGCGCGCGTCAGCGGCATAGCACAAGCGACCGAGGCCTTGCGCGCCCTGGGCTATGGCGCCGGCACGCCCCAGGCCGCCAGCCGGCAAACGCCCCGGGGCCTGCTGGCCTGGCAAATTGGCCTGCGCCCCGATGGCCAGCGCCTGCTCCAAGGCCTGCTGCCCACCTTGATTGAATGGGGAGACCAGCACCCGGAAGCCAGCATGGCGGATAAAGGCGTTGCACTGCAGCAGTTGCAGCTGCTGCACCCCGATGCAGCGGCCCTGCACACCGCGCTGCAGGCAATAGGCCTGGGCAGCCACCCCGCCTTACAGGTGGCCCAAGCGCCCACGCCTGCGCTGGTCGCGCATTTGCACACGCCCAAGGGGCTGGTGCAGCTGCGCACGCAGCCGTCTCTGACCCGCTCTTCAACGCACCCTTTTTTCTGATCTATGCAAGCCATCTCCCTGCCCAGCCTCGCCGAAATCGAGGCCGCCTCCCGCATCGTCTACCGTGAGTTCCAGGCCACGCCGCAGTACCGCTGGCAGCTGCTGGGCGAACGCCTGGGGGCCGAGTGCTGGCTCAAGCACGAGAACCACACGCCCGTCGGCGCGTTCAAGATCCGGGGCGGTCTGTCTTACTTTGCACAGATGGCAGCGCGCGGCACCCTGCCCGCGCAGGTGATCAGCGCCACGCGCGGCAACCATGGCCAGAGCATTGCCTGGGCTGCGCGCAGCCATGGCGTGCGCTGCACCATCGTCGTGCCCCATGGCAACTCGGTCGAGAAGAACATGGCGATGCGCTCGCTGGGCGCCGAGCTGATCGAGCACGGAGAGGACTTCCAGGCCGCCCGCGAACATGCGATGGCGCTGGCCGAGCACAGCGGCGCCCACATGGTGCCCAGCTACCACCCGGACCTGGTCAGTGGCGTCAGTACCTACTGGTGGGAATTTTTGCGCGCCGTGCCGCATTTGCAGACCGTCTATGTGCCCATTGGCCTGGGCTCGGGCGCCTGCGCCGCCGTGGCGGCCAAGCTGGCCTTGCAGCACCCGGTGCGCATTGTCGGCGTGATCAGCACAGGCGCCACCACCTACCGTGATTCCATCGCCGCCGGTGAAGTGGTCGAGGCCGTGGTCAGCACCGAGATTGCCGACGGCATGGCCGTGCGCCGCGCTGACCCGATGGCCCTGCCGGTGCTGCGCCAGCACCTGGACCACCTGGTGGCCGTCAGCGACGACGAGGTGCGCGCAGCGATGCGCTTCCTGTTTACCGACACCCACAATGTGGCCGAAGGCGCCGGTGCCGGCGCCCTGGCCGCCGCGCTGCAGGAGCGCGAACAGATCACCGGCCAGACCGTGGGCCTGGCGCTGACCGGCGGCAATGTCGATGCGGCCGTGTTCAGCCAGGTGCTGCGCGGCTGATTCTTCGCCGGCAAGACATCAGTGGGGTGGCACCGTCCACGCCAGCTGGTGGATCTCCTGCAGCAGCAAGGCCAGTTGCTGGGCCGCTGCCTCGACCACCGCCCGGCCTTTCTCTGCCGTGGCGCCCGCGGCATTGCCAACGGCGCCGCAGGGGTTGTAGTCTTCCATCGCCCAGCCCATCTTGGCGCTCTTGCCATTGCCCACAATCGCAAAGCGCCGCGCCCGGTCCTGCGACGTGGAATCGAAGCAACCCGCCTGCGCCATGTCCACCTGCGCGGGTGCAAGGTGCAGCATCATCGAGGTTTCCACCTCGCCGCCATGGATGCCAAAGCGGTGTTCCTCGGCGCTGAACAGGCCCATTACCTCGGCGGGCAACGGCAGGCTGCCCCAGCTGCTGCTGTAGACCAGCATGCCATGGGCGATGCGCAGCTCGCGCGCGACGATATCCATCACCGCCACCTGCCCGCCATGGGTGTTGAACATCAGCAGCTTGCGGATACCCGCACGCGCCACCGCCTGGCCCAGCGCCGTCCACAGGTCGATGATGAGCTTGGGCGGCAGGCTCAAGGTGCCGGGAAAGTTCAGGTGCTCGGTGCTCAGGCCAATGTTCTGCGCCGGCAGCACCAGCACGGGCACATCGGCTGGCAGCAGCGGCATGGCCGCCGCCACAATGCCTTGCAGCAAGGTGGCATCGACAGAGACTGGCAAATGCGGGCCATGCTGCTCCACCGCACCGACGGGCAGCACCGCCACCGTGCTGGCCGCCAGGCCGCTGGTCTGCGCCTGGGCAAATTCGCGCGTGCTGATATCGGCCCACCAGCGCGAAGACCAGGTGGCGACAGCAGGGTTTTCAGAGGCGGGCATGGGCATTCCAACAAACAGGCGGCACACCATGTGCCGGCGCAGCAGCTATCTTAGGCCATGCAGCTAAGCCTAAGCCGTCTTGAGCCGGCGGTACAGGGTCTGCCGGCTGATGCCCAGCAGCTTGGCCGCCTGTGATACATTGCCCCGGCACTGCTGCAGCATCTGCGCAATGGCGGTGTGCGAGAGGGTTTTCAGATCGGTGGCCGGCAGGCTGGGTGGCTGCGCTTGCGCGGCCAAAGCGGCTACCGCCATCGGCGCGCCCTCGCGGTAGCGCAGCAGCTCCTGCGCCAGATCGTCGGAGAGCTGCGACCAGCCAATCGTGTCCTCGCCGGGCAGCAACAGCGCCGATGCGGTCTGCAGCGCGTTGGCGTACTCGCGCAGATTGCCGGGCCAGGGGTAGTGCGCCATTGCAAAGGCCAGATCAGGATGCAGCCGTACCGGCTGGCTGGGGTTGAACTGGTCCAGCAAGCGGCGGGTGATGGCCTCGCGGTCGCTGCGCTCGCGCAGCGCGGGCAGCTGCAAGGCCAGGCCGTTGATACGGTAGAACAGATCGGCCCGAAAGCGCCCCTGCGCCACCGCCTCGCGCAGCTGGTGGTGGGTGGCACAGACCAGCGCAAAATCGAGCTGCTGGGCCTTGCCGCCGCCCAACGGCGTGATGCTGCGCTCCTGCAGCACACGCAGCAAACGGGTTTGCAGCGCCAGCGGCATATCGCCAATTTCATCGAGGAAAAGCGTGCCGCCCTGGGCCTCGCGCAAGCGGCCCAGTTGGCCATCGCGCCGGGCGCCGGTGAAAGCCCCGGACTCGTAGCCAAACAGCTCGGCCTCGATCAAATGCTCCGGAATCGCCGCGCAATTGATGGACAGCGTGGGGCTGTGGATTGGCGGCAAGCGCCTGGAGGCCGGGGTCTGGCTGGAGTTCCTGGGCCAAGGTGGTGGCTGGGTGCCCAAGCAGCTGAGC
>NZ_QETI01000027.1:0-18128 GCF_003105075.1 Comamonas sp. JNW | reverse complement strand
GCTATGCCGCCAGCGCCGGCCACAGCCGCGCCGCGCAAGACAGCTATGCGGCCGCCAGCCATGCACGCGCGCTGGCAAGCGCCGCTGTGCTGGCGCGCGAGATCATCCCCGTGGCCGGTGTCGTGCACGATGCCTTTCCGCGCGCCTTGCGCCAGCGCCAGCTGGACCGCATGCCGGTGGTCGCGCAGACCGATGCCGAACTGGCCTACGAGGCGCGCCGCGACCATGCCGTCAGCACCGTCGCCATCTCACCCAAGGCCGATGCCGCTGCGCTGGTGCTGCTGGTCAGCGAAGCTGCCTGCCGGCGCTGGGGCCTGCACCCTGCCGCGCAATGGCTGGGCCACCAGTCGCTGGGCGGCTCGCCTGCGATGCCGCTGGTGCTGGCCTTTGAGGCTGCCCAGGCCTTGCTGCAGCGAGAGGATGTGGGCTGGTCGCAGCTGGCCGCCATCGAATTGCACGACGCCTTTGCGGTGCAAGGCCTGCAATGGCAGGCGCGGCTGCAAGACCAGGGTGCGGATGCCAGCCTGCTCAACCGCCATGGCGGCGGCATCGCACGCGGCCACCCGATTGGGGCATCGGCTGCGGTGGCCTTGGTCCGCGTGCTGGCGGATCTGCAGCAGGTATCGCCTGCAACGCCCGGCGCGCTGGGCCTGGCGGCTGTGGCCGGTGCCGGCGGCCTGGGCAGCGCGGCGCTGGTGCGTCAAACGGCGCTGCTATATTGACTGCATGCTCAGCACCCTAGCCATTGCCAACTACCGCTCCTTGCGCCAGCTGCTGGTGCCGCTGGGGCAGCTCACCGTCATCACCGGACCCAATGGCAGCGGCAAAAGCAGTGTCTACAAGGCCCTGCGGCTGCTGGCCGATATCGCCCATGGTGGCGTGGTGCGCTCCTTGGTGCGCGAGGGTGGGCTGGCATCTACCCTCTGGGCGGGGCCCGAAGAAATCACGGAGCGCATGCGCCGTGGCGACGTGCCGGTGCAAGGCACGGTGCGGCGCAAACCGGTGCAGCTGCAGCTGGGTTTTGCGTCCGACGATGAGGGCTTTGGCTACGCAATCGATATCGGTATGCCCACACCTTCGGTCGCGCTGCAGGTCTTTGCGCATGATCCGGAAATCAAGCACGAAGCGCTGTGGGCCGGCCCCCACTGGCGCCCCAGCGCCACCCTGGTGGAGCGCCAGGCTGCCCAACTGCGCCTACGCGGCAGCGGACGCTCGGCGCAAGGCTGGCAGCCCGTCGAGCGCCCTATCCCGCGCTGGGCCAGCATGCTGACCGAGTTTGTCGACCCCGTTGCAGCGCCCGAGATGCTGACGGTGCGCGAGCAGCTGCGCTCCTGGCGCTTTTACGACCATTTCCGCAGCGATGTGGATGCCCCCGCGCGCCAGCCGCAGCTGGGCACTTATACGCCGGTGCTCAGCAACGATGGCGCCGATCTGGCAGCGGCCTGGGAAACCATCCACGCCATTGGCGACCACGAGGCGCTGATGGCAGCGGTCGACGATGCGTTTGCCGGCGCCACCATCTCCGTACACCAGGATGGCAGCCGCCTAGCGCTGCTGATGCACCAGCCCGGCCTGCTGCGCCCGTTGCACACCAATGAGCTGTCCGACGGCACCCTGCGCTACTTGCTATGGATTGCCGCGCTGCTGACACCGCGCCCGCCGCAGATGCTGGTGCTCAATGAGCCCGAAACCAGCCTGCATCCCGACCTGCTGCCTGCCTTGGGCCGCCTGGTGGCGGTGGCTGCGCGCCAGACGCAGGTGATCGTCGTCACCCATGCCAACCGGCTGCTGGCTGCGCTGGAAGACGCCGCAGCCGAGCTGGACTACCAGGCCATCCATTTGGAAAAGAATCTGGGCGAGACCCATATTGCTAATATCCCGGCGAGCGAGCTGCCGCGCTGGCAATGGCATGAGCGCTAGCTGGTGAAGGCGCCTCAGTCCAGGCGCTTGAAGTACGCGTCGATCTCGGCGCGGGCCGTCAAGGTCTGGTTCACCGCTGCTCCGGTATCTTCGTAGCCCAGCGCCATGCCGCAGACCACGGTTTGCGTGGCGGGCAGCGCCAGCGCATCGCGGATCAGACCCGGGTACGAGGCCATGGCGCCAATGGCACAGGTGGCCAAACCGCGTGACTGCGCCGCCAGCATCAGGCCGTAGATGGCCATGCCCAGGTCCATATAGCCGCCCGGCCCAAAGCCGCTGTCGATGGTGATGATGAGGGCCACGGGCGCATCAAAAAAGCGAAAGTTGCGCCCAAACTGCGCGCCCCGCCCCGCTGCATCGCCCCGCTCCACGCCCAAGGCGCCATACAAGGCCTGGGCAGCGGCCACCTGGCGCTTGCGCAGCGACAGCGGCAGAGGGTTGGGGAAATAGCCATAGTCCTCGGCCTCTTGCTCGCCCGCCGCATAGGCCTGCTGCAGGCGGCTGGAGAGCTGCTCACGCCGCGCGCCGCACACCTGCCAGAAGTAGCCTGGCTGCAAATTGGCGCCACTGGGCGCACGCCGCGCCTCCTGCAGGCAATCGTGCAGCAGTGCATCGGCCACCGGCTGCGGGGTAAATCCACGCACCGAGCGGCGCAGTAGCGCGCTGCTGGCAGCTGGCGAGTCGGTGGTGATAAGAGAGGCAGACAGGGGCTTGTTCATGGCAGTGGCCGCCATTGTAGTGAATGGGCGCTTTGCTGTGCCATCCAGCCCGCTTGCGCCACGCGGGAAGCGCTGCGCGGGAAGCGCCGCGCAGGCAGCGCCGACTTGCAGCACAATCCATGCACTTCTGTCCGTTCTGCCTCGCCCTTCGCCATGTCGACCTCTTCTCCCTCTTCTGACCAAACACAAGCGGCCCCCAGTGGCAATATGCTGCTCTGGATCCTGTTGGCGCTGGCCCTTGGATTCGCCGTCTGGCAGCCGCGCAGCCCGCAGGCGACCATGGCGCTGGTCGATTGGCAGACCATCGGCGCGCTGGCGGGCCTGCTGGCGATCACCCAGGCGGTCGAGCGCAGTGGCATGCTGCAGGCCACGGCGCAGCGGCTGCTGACGCGGGTATCGACCTTGCGCGGCCTGGCACTGCTGCTGACGGCAACAGCAGCGCTGCTGTCGGCCCTGGTGACCAACGATGTCAGCCTGTTTCTGCTGGTGCCGCTGACGGCCGTGCTGGCAGCGCAGGCCCATTTGCCGTTGGCGCGCCTCGTGGTGCTGCAGGCCTTGGCGGTGAATGCCGGCTCTGCCCTGACCCCCATCGGCAACCCGCAAAACCTCTACCTCTGGCACCGCTCTGGCGAGAGCTTTCTGGGCTTTATGGCGATGATGGGCCCGACCGTCGCCATCATGCTGGCCTGGCTCCTGGTGGCAGTGTGGTGGCTGGTGCCGCGCACCGCCATCACGCTCAAGCCGGCTACTGCACCCGTTGCCGTACAGCCGCGTCTGCTGAGCATCGCGGTGCTGCTGTTTGTGGCCTTTGTCATCGCGCTGGAGCGCCACTGGACCTTGGCCGGTCTGGGCCTGGTGTTTGGCGTGTTTGTGCTGGCAGCGCCCCGGGTGCTGCGCGGCGTGGACTGGGCCTTGCTGGCCACCATTGCGATGATGTTTGTGGTACTGCGCCAGGTAGCGGAGCTGCCTGCGATGCAGGCGCTGCTGCTGCAGTGGCCGATTGCCGAGGGCTGGCGCGCCTACCTGGCCGCCATCGTGGCCTCGCAAGTCATCAGCAATGTGCCCGCCACCATCTTGCTGGACGGCACCGTGCGCGACCTGCCCGCCCTGGCCGCCGGGGTCAGCGTGGGCGGCTTTGGCTGCGTGCTGGGTTCGCTCGCCAACCTGATCGCGCTGCGCCTGGCGCGCCTGCCCAACGGCCTGTGGGAGTTTCATCGCATCAGCATTCCGTTCTTGCTGGTGTGCGCGGCCTCGGCGGCGTTGCTGCGTTTGGGCTAATACGGCGCCCAGGCTGTGTATACAATACAAACCATTGATTTTATGTGGCAGCTCTGCGATGAAAATAGCGACTTGGAACGTCAACTCCCTCTCCGTCCGCCTGCCACAGGTGCTGGAATGGCTGGCGGCCAACCCGGTCGATGTGCTGGGCCTGCAGGAGCTCAAGCTGACCGATGACAAGTTTCCGCATGAGGCTTTGGCGGAGGCCGGCTACCAGGCAGTGGCCTTTGGCCAGAAGACCTACAACGGCGTGGCCCTGCTCAGCCGGGGCGAGCTCAAGGATGTGGTGCGCGCCAACCCGCAGTTTGCCGATGAGCAGTCGCGCATCATCGCCGGCACGGTGGCCAGCCCGGCTGGCGATATCCGGGTGATCAACTGCTACTTCGTCAACGGCCAGGAGCCCGGCTCGGACAAGTTTGCCTACAAGCTGCGCTGGCTCAGCGGGCTGGAAGCCTATGTGAAGGCCGAGATGGCCTTGCACCCGCGCCTGGTGCTGGTGGGCGACTTCAATGTGGCGCCGGAAGACCGCGACAGCTACGACCCCGATGGCCTGCGCGACACCATCCACCACACCAAGGAGGAGCGCGATGCCTTCCAGGGCCTGCTCGCCTTGGGCCTGACCGATGCCTACCGCCTGTTTGAGCAGCCCGAAAAAAGCTACAGCTGGTGGGACTACCGCATGCTGGGCTTCCAGAAAAACCGGGGCCTGCGCATTGACCATATCCTGGTGAGCGACGCACTCAAGGGTGCGGTGAGCGCCTGCACGATTGACCGCGCACCGCGCAAGAACAAGCAGCCCAGCGACCATGCGCCGGTGGTGGTGACCCTGGGCTGAGCGACGCAAAAGCGTAGCCGCACCATGCAAAAACGGGCCGCAGCCCGTTTTTTTGTTATCTGCGCTGCGCCCAGCGCAGCACCCTCATCAAGACTTGGGATCGGTCTCCGGCAGCGGGTGCATGGCCAGCGCGGCCTCGGCATCGAGCTTGCGGCTCAGGGCCTCGGCGTCTTCTTCGGACAGCAGCTCGCCCTCCCACTTGGCGACCACGGCAGAGGCCAGCGAGTTGCCCACCGCATTGGTCGCGGAGCGCCCCATGTCCAGGAAGGTGTCGATGCCCAGGATCAGCAGCAGACCTGCTTCAGGGATATTGAAGTGGCTCAAGGTGGCGGCAATCACCACCAGTGAAGCGCGCGGCACGCCGGCAATGCCCTTGGAGGTGAGCATCAGCACCAGCAGCATGGTGATCTGCGTGGCCAAGGACAGCTCGATGCCATAGGCCTGTGCGATGAACAAGGTCGCAAAGGTGCAGTACATCATCGAGCCATCGAGGTTGAAGGAGTAACCCATCGGCATCACAAAGCTCGAGATCTTGCGCTTGACGCCAAAGCGGTCCAGCGCGTCGAGGATCTTGGGGTAGGCCGCTTCCGAGCTGGCCGTGGCAAAGGACACCATAAAGGCCTCCTTGATGAGGGTCAGCAGCTTGAACACGCGCTTGCCCAGGAATGCCATACCGGCCAGCACCAGCAGCGACCACAGGATGAACAGGCCCAGGTAGAACTCGCCCATGAACACGGCGAACTTGAGCAGAATGCCCAGGCCATTGATCGCCACGGTCGAGGCCATGGCCGAGAGCACCGCCAGCGGCGCGAGCTTCATCACATAGCCGGTGATCTTGAGCATCACGTGTGATAGCTCATCAATGGCGGCCAGAAGCGTCTTGGCCTTGTCGCCCAGCGCGGCCATGGCCACACCAAAGAACATCGAGAACACGACGATCTGCAGGATCTCGTTGTTCGCCATCGCTTCGGCAAACGACTTGGGCACCGTGTGGTTGATGAACTCGCGCAAGGTGAACTTGCCGGTG
Source organism: Comamonas sp. JNW (assembly GCF_003105075.1). NCBI lineage: Bacteria > Pseudomonadati > Pseudomonadota > Betaproteobacteria > Burkholderiales > Comamonadaceae > Comamonas > Comamonas sp. JNW. Next base: position 12,349 of record NZ_QETI01000027.1, on the reverse strand, counting down.
GCCAGGTTGGTGGCCGCGCTCACATCGGGCAGCGGCAGACCGAGGTTGGCGCCTGGCTGCAGCACGTTGGCCAGCACCATGCCCAAGAGCAGCGACACGAGCGATGCGGTCAGGAACCACATCATCGCCTTGAAGAACACCCGCCCCACCGAAGCAGCATCGCCCATGTGCGCAATGCCCACCACCAGGGTCGAGAACACCAGCGGCCCGATCAGCATCTTGATCAGGCGCAGAAACACATCCGAGACGATAGCGATATAGCCAGCAATATCCTTGGCAGCGGCTGCATCCGCAGCGCCTGCGTTGACTGCGTAGCCCAGTGCAATACCGGCCAGCATCGCCGCCAAAATCCACAGCGCCGACGAAGAGCCCTTTTTGCCCGTGAGAGCCATAACCAATACCTTTGATGTCTGTGATTTATGGTGCTGTCCAGGGCGATCTGGGCCTCGTATGCGGCACATCAGCAAGGCGTTCATGCTGGGCTGTGTGCGCTTTTTCCAGCCCGGGCAGGCTTTGCTGCCGGGAGCAAGCGGCGGTTCGGCCGCAAAAGGGAAGAGCGATGAGGCTGCCTTGGACGGCAGGATTGCAGGTTCTGCGGGCCCGATTGTAGCCGCAAGTTTTTACGGGTAAACGCGTACGCCTTGAGAAAGTGGGCACCTACATGGTAATTTTTTCTCAATTCACGGGAAATATTACAAAGCTGCCAGGCAACTTACGGCGCAGTGCGGGCGGCTTCACAGGCAGTCTGCCCGCTTTCGCATAGACGTGTTGTAACAGCTTATTCAGAACGCGCGCGCTAGCGCGCGCGGGCGTCCTGCATATGCTGCAGCTCATCGGTATAGCGGCGCAGTTGCTGCGCCTGGCCTTGCAGCAGGGGCCGCACATCCAGCGGCAGGGCCGATTCCAGCACGCGCTGGTAGCGCTCGGCCACCAGCACCAGGCAGAGATTGCACTCGGCAATCAGGTCGCGGTCGCTGTGGAGGTTGGCGCGCTGCTTGAACTCGGTCCAGCCGCGATGCATGCGGCCAGCAGCACTGAGCCCGGGCCGCTCGACCAGCGGACTGGGTTCAGCCAGTTGCAGCTGCACATCCTGCAGCTGCCAGTCCATGGCGCGAAACTGCTCGGCCAGTGCATACAAATGGCTGCGCAGCGCAATCGCCCGGGCTTGCTCGCTGCCCGCGACCAGGCATTCCTCGCAATCGGCCAGGCCTTGCTGGAGCACGCGCACCGCATGCTGAACCTGGACGGCAGACAGCTGTTCGCCTTGCAGGCCGCTGATCGCGTGGTCATAGGCGGCGCGCGCAATGGTCCTCGCTTCGGTCCAATCCATGGGATTGCTGCCGCGCACATGCTGCCACTGCACCTCCAGCTGGGTGGCCAGCGCATCAAAGCCCGAGGGATTGCGCTGCGCCGCATACCAGCCCAGCGCGAGCGCCGGGCGGTAGGCCTCAAAGGGCTGACCCGCCACATAAAAATCCATGCTTTGGTAGTGGCTGCGCCAGTAGCTGTCTTCACGCGCAGGGTTGCCCCACAGGGCCTTGGCCTTGGGCGGCAGACCGCCGGCCATCGCGCCGTGCAATGCATCGCCCGCCAACTGGGCCATCCCATTGGCGGTCGACGCTGCCAGCCGCAAGGTATTGAGCAGCGCCGAGCGCTGGCGGCCAATGCGTTCGGGCGAGTTGCGGTACGCCTGGGCCGAAAACACCGAAGTCATCTTTTGCATGGATTGCACCACCGGGCAGACAGTAATGGCCCATTGTGGCACGGTTCAAACCGCATCAATGGCTGGCCTCTGTCAGCGAAACCGCCGCCTTGGAGGCGGCGGCTGGTCTACCCTTCAATGCGCTTACGCATCAATCATCGCTGGCCGACAGCCCCAGCTCCTGGATCTTGCGGGTGATGGTGTTGCGGCCAATGCCCAGGCGCTGGGCCGCCTCCATGCGCCTGCCATGGGTGGCGGCCAGTGCACTCTTGATCAGCTGCGATTCAAAGCGCCGGCTGAGCACATCCCAGACCTCGGTGCTGCCCGATTGCAGCAGCACATCGGCCTCGCGGGCCAGGTCGCCCTCCCAATCACCGCCCTGGCCTGCACCGCTGGCCAAGCCATGGACGGGCATGGACACGACGGGCTGGCTGGCAGGCACCTCAGCGGCAGCGGGCCGGTAGCTGTGGTCTTGCGGCGCGGCCTGCACCGGTTGCGCTGCGCTGGCCAGGCTGGCGGAGGCCAGTGGCGCAGCCGGCGTGGCCTGCAGCACCTCGGGCGGCAGATCCTGCACGGACACCCACTGCGCGGGCGCCATGACGGTGATCCAGTGGCAGATGTTCTCCAGCTGCCGCACATTGCCCGGGAACGCAAACTGGGCCAGTTGGGCCAGTGCCGCTTCCGACAGCTGCTTGGGCTCCACCCCCAATTGCTTGGCGCTGGCTGCCAGAAAGTGGCGCGCCAGCATCGGAATGTCTTCCTTGCGCTCGCGCAGCGGTGGCAGGCGCAGGCGGATCACATTGAGGCGGTGGAACAAATCCTCGCGGAACACGCCCTTGTGCACCCGGTCTTCCAGGTTCTGGTGGGTGGCCGCTATCACGCGCACATGCGACTTGACCGGCACATGGCCGCCGACGCGGTAGAAATGCCCGTCAGACAGCACACGCAGCAGCCGGGTCTGCAGGTCAAACGGCATGTCGCCGATTTCGTCCAGAAACAAGGTGCCGCCCTCGGCCTGCTCAAAGCGGCCCCGGCGCTGGGTCTGCGCGCCGGTGAAGGCACCGCGTTCATGGCCAAACAGCTCGCTCTCGAGCAAGTCCTTGGGAATGGCGGCGGTGTTGATGGCCACAAACGGGCCACCCGCCACCGGCGAATGCTTGTGCAGCGCGCGCGCGACCAGCTCCTTGCCCGAGCCAGACTCGCCCGTCACCATCACCGTGACATTGCTTTGCGACAGGCGGCCGATGGCGCGGAACACATCCTGCATCGCCGGGGCCTGGCCCAGCATCTCGCCATTGCCGCCCGACTGGGACAGCTCAGGCGCCTGGCTTTCGCTTTGCTGCACGGCGCGCTTGATCAGCTCCACGGCCTTGGGCAGGTCAAACGGTTTGGGCAGGTATTCAAAGGCCCCGCGCTGGAAGGCCGAGACGGCGCTGTCCAGGTCCGAGTAGGCGGTCATGATGATGACCGGCAGCTGCGGATGGTCCTCATGCACCTGTTCGAGCAACTGCAGGCCATTGCCACCCGGCATGCGGATGTCGCTGACCAGCACTGACGGCGCCAGTGCCTGGTCGCTCACATTGTCAAAGGCTTCGAGTACTTCCTTGGGATGCACAAAGCTGCGCGTGGGCAGCTGCTCGCGGGCGAGTGCCTTCTCCAGTACAAATCGGATCGACGGGTCATCATCCACTATCCAGATTGGTTTCATTGTCGCTATCACCCTACCCTTACAGTTCTACATACCGTGGTCCTGCAGCAAGGGAAGCCAACTGCCCCCTAGTCTGTCAACGGCAGCATGATGCGGAAATCCGTGCGCCCGGGCTCGCTCTCGCATTCAATCAGGCCTTCATGCCGCTGCACAAAGGTCTGCGCCAGCGGCAAACCCAGGCCCGTGCCACCATCACGTCCGGTCACCAAGGGGTAGAAGATCCGCTCCTTGATGTCCGGCTCGATGCCAGGACCGTTGTCGATGACATGCAATTCCAGTGCCAACTTGTGCCGCTTGCGGCCCAAGGTCAGCTGCCGGGCAATGCGGGTGCGCAAAGTAATGCGCGCCTGGTCCTGGGCCATTTGCGGCACCAGCACCTGCGCAGCATTTTGCACGATGTTCAGCAAGGCTTGAATGAGCTGCTCGCGATCGCCGCGGATCTCGGGCAGCGAGGTGTCGTAATCGCGCTCGATGCGCAGGCCCTGCGGGTACTCGAGCAGCACCAGCTGGCAGACGCGCTCGCAGACCTCGTGGATATTCACATCCCCCACCGTGTGCGGGTGGCGGTGCGGCGCGAGCAAGCGGTCGACCAGCGCCTGCAAGCGGTCGGCCTCGTGAATGATGACGTCGGTGTATTCCTTGAGCTGAGCATCGGGCAGCTCCAGCTCCAGCAGCTGGGCCGCGCCCCGTATGCCACCCAGCGGGTTCTTGATCTCATGGGCGAGGTTGCGGATCAGCTCCTTGTTGGCAAGCGCCTGCTCGCGCACACGCTCCTCGCGGTCCTGCCGCACCTGTTGCTCCAGCGGCCACAGCTCCACCAGAATGCTCTCCTCCTCTTCCCACCAAGAGAGGTTGGCATGCACGGGAAAGGCGTCTTGCAGGCTGCGCCGCAATTGCGCCTCAAAGCGCAGCGACGAAAAGCGCTGCGCCCGCGCATCGACCAGGGCCTTGTGGATCAGTTCATCGTCCTGGAAAAATCCACCAAAGTAGTGGCCCAGAATGCTTTTGCGCGAGACGCCCAGCGCATTCTCCAGCGCTGCATTGACCCGCACAGCGGCGCCATCGAGCCGTATCACGGCGACCAAGGTGGCGATGTGTTCCAGCGCCTGCCATTCGCGATCCATGGCACGGAGGTCAGACATGGGATATGCCCCAAAAGGTTGAAGCTTTGATTATGGGGCCGGCAGGCGTTGGAGCTCACGCTGGATGCCAGCGATATCGCTGTCGTTGCGCGTGATTTCTTGCTTCAGATCGGCCACGCGCTTGGTGTAGAAGGCGGGGTTGCGCATCTCCAGCGCGTTTTTCTCGGGCTCGCCGTTGTTGTACTCACGCGCCAAAGCGAGCTTTTTGTCCTGGGCTTTTTTCAGCTCGGTCTCCAGGATGAGGCGCGCGTCGGAATCGCGGGCGCGGCCTTCGGCGGTGGTGGAGCGTGGCGCGGGTGTCGCAGCGGCGGGCGCACGCGCGGGGCGCGGGGCAGCTGCGGGGGCATTGGGTGCGGGTGCCGGGCTGGCAGCGGGTGTGTGCGGGCGCGTGCCTTGCACGATGGTGACATTGGCGCCTTCGACCACGGCGCAGCCCTTTTGCCGCGCCTTGGCCACATCGTTGGTGTATTCATTGCCACAGCGATAAATGCGATCCTGCGCCACCGCGCCTTGCGCACATGCCACTGCCACCATCAAAAACAACAACTTTGTATGCATAACCCCGTTTCGCCCGTTCACTCCACTTTGCCCGTATGTCCGTGACAGCCCGTTAGCGGCTTTGCACGATGGCCCCTCTCTGCAACCCGCAGTGTAGCTACAAAGGAGGCCGATCATGCCGAACAGTTCCTGCTGTTACAGATTCGCCGCTGTCCGGCCATGCCCCCTGCCCCAAGAACTCCCATAAAAAAAACGGCCTGCCACCTTCGCAGGTCGGCAGGCCGTTTTGCCCAAAGGGCCAGGTCACGAGGACCTGGCCAGCAGGGGCTTACAGCGAGTAGTACATGTCGTATTCGACAGGGTGCACGGCTTGGCGGAAGCGGGTCACTTCGCCCATCTTCAGCTCGATGTAGGCGTCCAGCATGCTGTCGCTGAACACACCGCCCTTGGTCAGGAACGCGCGGTCGGCATCCAGTGCCTCCAGAGCCTGGTCCAGGCTGTGGCACACGGTAGGCACCAGCTTGTCTTCCTCGGGTGGCAGATGGTACAGATCCTTGGTGGCGGCTTCACCCGGATGGATCTTGTTTTCCACGCCGTCCAAACCGGCCATCAGCAGCGCTGCGAAGCCCAGGTAGGGGTTCATCAGGGGATCGGGGAAACGTGCTTCCACGCGGCGGCCCTTGGGGTTGCTCACGTAAGGAATACGGATCGATGCCGAGCGGTTCTTGGCCGAGTAAGCCAGCTTCACAGGCGCTTCGAAACCAGGAACCAGGCGCTTGTAGCTGTTGGTGCCAGGGTTGGTGATGGCGTTCAGCGCGCGAGCGTGCTTGATGATGCCGCCGATGTAGTACAGCGCGAAATCGGACAGACCGGCATAGCCGTCACCGGCGAACAGGTTCTTGCCGTCTTTCCACACGGACTGGTGCACGTGCATGCCCGAGCCGTTGTCGCCCGAGTAAGGCTTGGGCATGAAGGTCGCCGTCTTGCCGTAGGTGTCTGCCACGTTCCAGATCACGTACTTTTGCACCTGGGTCCAGTCGGCACGCTCGACCAGGGTCGAGAAACGAGTGCCCAGTTCATTCTGGCCAGCGCCCGCCACTTCGTGGTGGAACACTTCAACCGGGATGCCCAGCGATTCGAGCAGCAGCGACATTTCAGCGCGCATGTCCTGGGTGCTGTCAACAGGAGGCACAGGGAAGTAGCCGCCCTTGACGCGTGGACGGTGGCCACGGTTGCCGTTATCGAACTTGGCGCCGCTGTTCCAGGGTGCTTCGTACTCTTCGATGTCGAAGAACGGGTTGTTGGGCTCGGTGCTCCAACGCACGCCATCGAAGATGAAGAATTCTGGCTCTGGACCGAAGTAGGCGGTATCGCCCAGGCCCGATGCCTTCAGGTAGGCTTCTGCGCGCTTGGCAACCGAGCGTGGATCGCGGTCATAGGCCTTGCCGTCACCGGGCTCGATCACGTCGCACTGCAGGAACATCGTGGTTTCGTCAAAGAACGGATCGATGTTGGCGGTGTTGGGATCGGGCATCAGCAGCATATCGGATGCTTCGATACCCTTCCAGCCAGCGATGGAGGAGCCATCAAACGCGTGGCCCGAAGTGAACTTGTCTTCGTCAAAGTGCGAGATAGGCACCGTGACGTGCTGTTCCTTGCCACGGGTGTCGGTGAAACGCAGATCAACGAACTTGACCTCGTTCTCGTCCAACATGCTCATCACATCTGCAACGCTCTTGGCCATCTAATGCTCCAAAGAAAATCGTGAATAAAAAGGGCTGTGCCAAGACTAAAGCAGTTTACGTGCCAGTTTTATGACATGCCCATGCCAACCAGAAGATGCGGGCCTGCCAGAACGCGAACGCACCCGGACTTTGCCCAAAGCCAGACTGTAACGCGCTTTTGGCCTGGGGCCCCGGGAGGCGCTGAGGATTTTGCAGCCAACGGCCCAGATCTGTGCAGGCCATGGCCTGCATTGCCTTGAAAGCACCAAGATGGTGCAAAACTACCAGCGCTTTATACAGATCGCGCAACTGCACCAAAATAGCTATTTACGCACCTTATTGGTGCATTAGCGGCTGAGGCACTGGCCGAGCCCATTGGCACATGCCCTGCTCCGCGCTCTTATCTGTTTGAACAGGTTCTTACTTGGGCTCCGTGCCATCGGCCAGCAAGCCGGCATCGGTTTTATCGGCCACGAGCGGCTCCGCCACAGGCGGCTGCGCGCCCAGGTCGCCATTCTCGATCCGCAGCTGCTGCAGTGCGGCCAGGCAAAAGTGGATGAACCACAGCGAGGAGAACGCAAACGTGATCGCATAGATCCATACCGCAATGGGTACGAGCACCACAAAGCCAATGGTGAACACCATGCCCGAGGCCCAGACGACGCTGGGCGCAATGCCGATGTAGCCCGAGATGATGCCCATCAGCAAGAGCGGCCAGCGGTAACGCTGCAGCAGCGTGTCGCGCTCAGCCTTGCTGGCATGTTCTGCCAGTGCATCGACACTCATCACGCGGTAGGTCAGCCAGCCCCAGATGACAGGCGGCACGATCAGCACCAAAGGCGGGATCAGCCACAGCGGCATGGTGACGACAAAGGCCACCATGGCTACCGCCGAGGTGCTCAAAGCCCAGAGCACGCTGGTGACCAGGCCCATGCCCTGCTTCTTCTCCAGCCGGGCAAAGCGCTGCTCGGTCACCATGTTGACCAGGGCTGGTGTCATCAAAAGCGCAATCACCAGCAGCGCGACCACCGCCGCTATGGGCGTGATCAAGATCAGCACCACAAAGGGCGCAATGCCGGCTGCAAAGCCTTCCGTACCAGTGCTGCCAAACCAGCTGAACACTGTGCGCAGCCAGCCAATGGTCTCCACCCAATGCTGCATCGTCGCCACAGCACCCGACCAGTAGAAATAGCTCCAGCCACCCAAGGCCACGAGCATCACCACCAGTGGCAGCACCGACAGCAGCATGACCCGGGGACGGAAACAATAGGCAGCGGCACGCCAGAAGGCATCAAACATCAGGCGGGAGCCCGCAGACGCGAGGGGCATGGGGTGAACTCCTTATGTATCTGGGCGGGTGGCCAGGCTGGCGGACCGCTCAGTGGTTCGGCATCAGCCGGTTGCGCAGCACTCAGGCGCGGCCCAAAAGGCGCAGCAGCCCGCGCCATTGCTGGCTCCAAAAGCCGCGTCCGTAATCGCGCAACTGCCCTTGCCGGTTGGGCTGCACCTGGTCACGGATACCGGTAGGGTCATAGCGCAGCTCAAAGTTGGCGGTGCCAAAAAGCATATCCCACCATGGCAGCAGCACACCGAAATTGCAGCCCCCCAAGCGGGTGCGTGGCGCAGCCTCGCCGGCCTTTACCGCCGTGTTGGGCGCTGCGCTGGCAGCGGGCGATTCATGGCCGATGCCAATCGCATGGTGGCGGCGGTGAAAACGCGGGCTGATCCACAGGCGCTCGCCCAGGCGGCCAAACCACAGGCGCAGATTCGCGTGCTGCAGGCTTTCACTCAGCTGGGTGATCGCGACAATCGCCACAAACTGGCTGGGCGCGACACCGATCAACACGGCCACGAACACCAGAATGCTGTCATGCACCAGGTCATCGAGCAGGTGGTTGCGGTTGTCGCTCCACATCGTCATCTGCTGCTGCGAATGGTGCAAGGCATGCAGCCGCCACCACCAGACAAACTGGTGCTGGCCGCGGTGGATCCAGTAGGCCACAAAGTCGAACACCACCAGGTAGATCAGCAGGCTCACCCAACCCAGGTCGGTCACACCAGGCCAGAGCGCATCGAGGTGCCAGGTCTCAAAGCCGCGCACGCGCAGCGCGCCCACCACCATGTCCCACAGCGGATCGATGGTAAAGAACAAGGCCAGGCGAAACAGGCCCAGGCGATGGATAAAGGTGTAGAGCATGTCCACCCGGATCGCATGCCGGTCGGTCACAGCCTCGACCGGCCGCCAGCGCTGCAAGGGCGCAATCACCAGCACCATGATGAGAATCTGCAGGCAACCCACGAGGAACCAGCCCGCTGCCGTGTAGCCATCTTCCAGATAGCTGGCCAGGCCCAGGTTGAACAGCAGAGGCTGCAGCAACTGCTCAAAGAGCCACTGCTGTGCGTTGTCAAAAAGCGTGCTGAGAAATTCCATGGCAAACCATCAATTCAAACCAGACCACAAGCCTTGCAGCGGCCAATGTGCGCTACGGAAAGCGCTCTCAGCCACCATGCTGACGAATCCATTCTTGGTACTGGGGATGTTCGCGCAGGGTGGCAAAGCAAAATCCCTTGGCCTGCAGGCCTTCAATCAAGGGCTGCAGCACGGCAGGCGCCCAGGGGACCTTGCGGTCCCAGATGCCCAGGTGGGCCAGCAAGATATCGCCGGGGCGGATGTCGCGCAGCGCCTTGTCCAGCAACTGCTGGTTGGGGTACTTGTCGCTGGGCAGTTCATCGCCGAGAAAGCCCGCTGGCGACCAGCCCACATGGGCATAGCCGCAGCGCCTGGCCGCCGCAATCAGGCTGGGCGAGGTCTTGCCACCGGGAGCCCGGAACAGTGGCAAAGGCTTGACACCAGTGATCTGGGCCAGGCGGTCTTCGGATTGCTGGATCTGCGCGCAATACTGCGCAGCGCTCCACTCAAAACGCTGCCCCGCCTGCGGCCCTTGCGAGGGCTGCACCCTGAAGCGGGGTGCAGCGCCTGCAGGCCCTTTGATATCGCCACGCCAGTAGGTGTGGTCCCAGGTGTGCGAGGCAAAGGCATGGCCTTCTGCGGCGCGCGCACGCCACCAAGGCGCCCAGTGGTCGCCCAGGCTGCCGTCACCCTCCTTGGTGCGTTCATTGGCGGCAAAGAAGGTGACCTTCACCTGCGTCTTGCGCAAGACGTCGGCAATCTGGTTGGCCACGCCCATGTGGCCGGTGTCCAAGGTCAGATACACAGGCTTGCTGCAGCTGCCTGCCGCAGTGGCTGCAGCGGCAGGCGCTGGAGCAGCAGGCTGGGCAAAGGCAGCAGCGCTGCCCCAACTTGCGGCCAAAAGCCAGAAAAATGTGCTGCGCATGGCGTGGAGCTCCCCTCTGCTACTGAATCAACTATGCACGGGCCATGCACTAGCGCGGTGCGTGGTCCAGCACCCAGATGCCATGCGGCGACTTGCCCACCTTCACCTGGTTGACCACCTTGCGCTCGACCGTATCGATCACACTCATCTTGCCCGCCCAGCGCGAACTGAGGTAGATATAGCGGCCATCCGGGCTCACATCCATGCAGTCAGGGCCGCTGGGGCCGGGGTAGCGGTCCACGACGGTCTGACTGACCATGTCGAGCTTGCTGATGGTATTGGCCACCCGGTTACTGACAAAAAGATGGCGGCCATCGCCCGTTGCGCGGAACGCGTGCGCGCCCTTATCAGTCTTGATGGTCTTGACCAACTGGGGCTCTGCGCCGCTCACATCAAACACCTGCACGCCGTCGCTGCCGGTCAGCGCGACAAAAACGAATTTGTCGTCCGGGCTGCCATACAGATCGGCAGGCATCTGCCCTGTCTTGGTGCGCCATTTCAGGCTCTGGGTGGCGATGTCGATGGCCACCAGCTCGTCGCTGTCCTGCATGGAAGAGTAGATCGTCCGGCTCTTGCTGTCGATCCACAGGTGGCTGGGCGTCTTGCCGGTGGCAATGCGCTTGACCAGCTTGGGCTCTTGCCCATCCCAGCGGTAGATATCGATGTGGTTGAGGCGGTTGGCTGCGGTCACAAACCACTTCATGTCGGGCGAAAAACGCAGATGGTAGGGATCGGAGATGCCCTGGATCACGCGCTGCACCTCGGCCGTCTTGGGATCGACAAAGGTCAGCGAGTCGCCGGTTGCATTGGCCACGATCACCGACTTGCTGTCCGGCGTCAGGTACAGGTGGTGGGGCTCCTTGCCCGTAGGAATGCGCTTGACCTCTTTCCAGGTGGTGGGATCGATCACGCTGATGTTGGCGTCCAGCGAATTGAGCACCAAAATGGGGTTGGCTGCATGCGCCGCAGTGGCCGCAAAGGCCATCACCGCGACCAGAGAACGGGCAAAAACGAAAGGCTTCACGAGCTATTCCTACTAGTAACGCAGCGAGTGTAGCTGCCCGCCATAAATTGCAGCACCACCAAGAGGCGATTGGCGATGTAAATAGTTGTGCAACTTGCGCCAAAGCCACACATGGTCAAATACCGTCAGGGCTTGAGCAGTGCCATCTCGTCAGCGGTGAGCCAGCGCCACTCGCCTGGCTTGAGCTCGTCGGTCAGCACCAAACCGCCTATCTGTGCCCGGTGCAGACCTTCCACGCGGTTGCCCACAGCCGCCAGCATGCGCTTGACCTGGTGGTATTTGCCTTCGGTCAGCGTCAGATCCAAGGTGTTGTCACCCGTCTTCACGCAGGCCGCAGCCTTCACTGGCTTGGGGTCGTCATCCAGAACCACACCCGCCAACAAACGCTCGATCTGCTGCTCGGTCACCGCATGCTTGGCCGTCACCTGGTAGCGTTTGGGCACATGCTTCTTGGGTGAGCTCATACGGTGGATGAACTGACCGTCGTCGCTCAGCAGCAGCATGCCAGTCGTGTCCTGGTCCAAGCGGCCCACGGCCTGCAACCCCTGGATGGCGTTCTTGTTGGGTCGTGTGCGCAGCGGCACTGGCAGCAGGCTGTAAATACTCGGATGGGCCGAAGGCTTCTGCGAGCACTCAGTGCCTGCTGGCTTGTTTAGCAGCACATAGCCCAGCGCATGGTATTCCCACTCCACGCCCTGAACCTTGAAGCGCAGGCCTTCAGGATCTACGTCGGCGGTCGAGTCCGTCTCCGCAACCCATTCGTTCGCCTGTGCATCCCACAACTGCACCCAGCCTTGTTGCACCAGGCCCGAGCACACGCGGCGCACACCAAAACCCTGCGAATACAACATATCCTGCAACTGCATCCCAACCCCTTCACGCCAGCCACAGACCGCTGCTGCAGCGAGATAAAAAGAAAAACCCCTCTACTCGGGTAGAGCAGAGGGGTTGATCAGTATAAAAGCCTGACGATGACCTACTTTCACACGGGAATCCGCACTATCATCGGCGCGAAGTCGTTTCACTGTCCTGTTCGGGATGGGAAGGAGTGGTACCAACTTGCTATGGTCATCAGGCATAACTTTTTGCTTTGCTGCCAGGTTTGTTAGGCAGCTCGGCGAATTCATAGAGTCTTATCAGCTAAATTTGATTGCGCTTTGGGCATAACTGCAGTTGCAGTGTTCTTTGCATTGGGCCCCATCTAAGGCGGGGCCAA
>NZ_QETI01000026.1:0-22714 GCF_003105075.1 Comamonas sp. JNW | reverse complement strand
GCAGCAGCGCGCCAGCCAGCGCCAGGCCCAGGCCCTTGGCCGCCAGCGACCAACCCAGGTGGTAGTAGAACTGGCCTAGCGCGACCAGCGCCAGCAGCGCGCAGAGTACGGCAATTCGCCAGCGCGCCGCCAGCAAGGCACCCGCGGCGACCAGGCCAACAACGGCCAGCCCGGTGCTGAACCAGGCGGCCAGCGCCAGCATGGCGCCCGCCAGCAGCAGGCTGTGCTCGCCCTGGCGGTTGGTGGTGCCGCGCGCACGCCATTGGCGGGCCAGCATCCAGGCCGACAGCGCCACCACCACCACGGCCAGCGCGCGCCCGGCAGGAATGGCCCAGGGCATGAAGTCGCCGCTCTGCTCCCAGAAGATGGCGCGGGCGACATAACCCGAGGCGAAATTGCTGATCAGCACGCCGACGATGGCCGCATCGGCAAAGGCGGCCCAGCGCGGCCGGGACCAGCGCTGCGCCGGCGTGGCCAGGCGCGCGGGTTCGGCACGCAGCCACAGGCACCACAGCAGCGCGGGCAGCAGCGCATCGAGCTGCAGCGGCAGCAAGGCCGGCAGCCAGGACTGCAGCGCCATGAGGCTGACCACCACGGCCATGCCCCAGCCCAGGCCCATCAGCGACTGGATCCAGCGCATCTGCGCCAGCGCGGCGCCCAGCATCAGCACCAGCGCCGAGACCGTACCAATCAGCAGCACACCCAGGCGTGAGTCAGCCACATCGCCCAGGTTGACCAGCACCAGCAGCCCGCCCGCGCACCAGAGCACCAGCGCCACGCAGTTGATGAAGGCATGGCGGGACTGGCGCATCAAACCACCGGCTGCGGCCAGAAACACCAGGCCCAGCACCACGCCGCCGGCACCAAAGACAAAACGCTCGCCCAGCGCCAGCGCCAGAAATACCGCCAGCGGCACCAGGCTGGCCAGCGCACCCAGCATGGCCAACGCCAGCACCAGGACCGGGGGCTCATCCAGATCTTGCACAGGCGCATCGCCTTGCACCAGGCCTTGCTGGCGGGCCGGGGACCACCAGGCCGGTTGCGTGCGCAGAAATGACAGAGGACGGATAGCAGCCATCACAGCACCTCCTGGTGGTCGCGCTGCTGGGCATGCAGGTAGTGCTGCGCTGCCATCAAGGCCTTGACCGAAGCGCCCAGGCAGACCATCACCACCACGGCAAAGGCGAGCAGGGCCTCGGTCTCATGCCACTCGAATATCCAGCGGGCAATCAGCGACAGCACCAGCACATTGGCGGCCAAGGTGGCCAGGCAAGTGCAGATAAAGTCGCGAAAACGGCTGAACAGCGCCACCAGCAAGCTGGCAGCCACCAAGGCGCCGCTGAGCGCAAAGGCCGCCAGGGTCTGGCGCGTGGCCTCGTCAAATAGCTGTACGGTGGCAATGGCCGACCAGGCTGCCAGCGCGCCGCCCAGCGCCAGGCGCTGCGACCACCAGCCCATGCCGCCGCGCACCCGCAGGGCCGGCACGCAGTACACCAGCAGCGGCACCAGCGCCAGCGCCAGCCAAAGCGCCAGGCGCAGCAGCAGCTGGGGCAGGGTATCGCGGTCGGCGACCAGGACCTGCCAGAGGTCGAGCTTGCCGGTCCAGAACACGATGGCGGCTGCGACGATCAGCACCCAGACGCACCAGAGCAGATCGCTGGCAGCCAGTGCCACCCAGATGAGCGAGAGCGCCGCCCAGGCGGCAAACAGCTGCCAGGCATCGGCGCCGGTCTGGTAGGTCTGGCCCACATAGGCCAGCAGGCCGCCCAGCACCAGGGTGGCGCACAGCAGCGCCGCCAGCCGCAGGCGCGGCCACAGACAGGCGGCCAGCACGGACAGCGCCAGCGTGCCCTCGATCAGGCCCAGCTTGAACCAGTGCGACTGCGCCTGCCAGTTGGCCGCCACCCAGAAGATCAGCCCGCTGGCCACCAGCAGCGCGGCCACCAGCAGCAGGCCGGCGCGGATTTTGCGGGCCAGATCGGCCGGGGCACCGGCTGAGACAGCCAGTGCATACAGCGGCGCGATGCGCGGGTCGCCTGGCGCCGACTGGGCGCTGACCTGGTACAGGGTGGAGTCCATGCGTTTGTTCCTCGTTGGTGGGCCGCTTGCACGGCGGTGCAGCGGTGGCCCTGGTGCAGCCGCCCCAGGCAGCCTGCACACAGCCTGCAATATAACCAAACGCTTCTGGGCCAGGGCATGCGCCAGTTCAGGTAGCTTCAAACGATACTGCCGGAGCCCGCCAGGCGAGACCGGGCCGGGGTGCTCAGCGTGCGGCGGCAGCCTGGGGTTGGGCCACAAAGCCCATGCGGCTGAGGCCGGCGCTTTGCGCCGCATCCATCAGTTCGACGGCGCGGGCATAGGGCAGGCTCTGGTCGATGGACAGCTGCACCTCGGTCTGCGGATTGCGCTCGGCCTGCTGCTTGAACAGCGCTTTGAGGGCCTCCATGTCGGTGGGCTGGCCATCGGCAAACAGCGCGCCCTGGGCATTGAGCTGCACCGCAATCGCCGCCGGCGGATTGGCCCGGGTGGCGCTGGCGGCCTGGGGCAGGTCCAGGCGGATGGAGGCGGCCAGCAAGGGCGCTGCCATGATGAAGATAACCAGCAGCACCAGCATCACATCCACCAGCGGCGTCACATTGATGGCGCTGATCGGCGCGCTGGCCGGGGTTTTGTTGAAGCGACCGAATGCCATGGTGCGAAGGGCCTGGGTTGGCGGCGGCTCAGCGGCTGCCCACCAGGGCGATGCTATCCACGGCATTGTGGGCCTGCATGCCGGCGTAGGCCTGCGGCGCCTGGGCGGCTTGCTGCAAGGCCCAGGTCTGCATGTCGTGGGCAAAGCCTTCGAGCAGCTCCTCGACCTGCGCGAGCTTGCGGCCCAGCAGGTTGTAGGCCAGCACGGCCGGCAAGGCAACGGCCAGGCCGGCGGCGGTCATCACCAGCGCCTCGCCCACGGGGCCGGCCAGTTGCTCCAGGCTGACATGCTCGGCGCCGGCCAGTGCCGCCAGCGCCTGGTGGATGCCCCAGACGGTGCCCAGCAGGCCGACAAAGGGGGCAGTGGCGCCAATGGACGCGAGCACCGTCTGCCCCCATTGCAGCCGGTGGCTGGCGCCATGCAGCGCCTCGCGCAGCACGCGGGTGGTTTGCACCTGGGCGCCGCTGGCCACAGCCAGGCTGTGGTTGGCTGCGGGCTCGGCCGCCACAATGTGCGCAATCGCATCGGCTACCGGGGTCAGCAAGGCGGCGCGGTCAATGGTTGGCAGCGCCAGGCGTGCCTGCTCCCAGCTGCTGGCCTGCCAGAAAGCATCGGTGGCCCGCAAGGTGGCGCCATGGGCGCGGCCCAGCCACCAGGCCTTGTAGAGAATCAGCACCCAGCTGGTGACGGACATGAGCAACAAGACCAGGGCCGTGGCCCGGGCGACGCCGTCTGCTTGCGAGAGCCATTGCCCCATCGTCATGGTTGGCCGTCCTTGTAATAGCGGGGTGGGTGTGCCGGGCTGGGTTTATTTCAGGCCGAGCACGTCGTACATGTCGAACAGGCCGGTCTTCTGGCGCGCCAGGTAGCGCGCTGCCCGCAGGCTGCCATTGGCGTAACCGGCGCGGCTGCTGGACTTGTGCGAGATCTCGATGCGCTCGCCATCGCCGGCAAACAACACGGTGTGGTCGCCGACGATATCGCCGCCGCGCATGCTGGCAAAGCCAATGCTGTTGGCCACGCGCGCGCCGGTGTGGCCAAAGCGCTCGTAGACGGCGCGGTCGGCCAGCTGTGTGCCCTGGGCCTCGGCAATCACCTCGCCCATTTTCAGCGCCGTGCCCGAGGGGGCATCGACCTTGTGCTTGTGGTGCGCTTCGACGATCTCGATGTCGTAGCCGCCTTCTTGCAAGGCCTTGGCCGCCATCTCCAGCAGCTTGAAAGTCACGTTCACGCCCACGCTCATATTGGGCGAGAGCATCACCGCCGTCTTGTCGGCAAACTGGCGGATCTGCGCCTTTTGCTCCTCGCTAAAGCCCGTGGTGCCGATGACCACGCCCACGCCGCGCTCGGCCGCCAGTGCCAGGTGGGCCAGCGTGCCTTCGGGGCGGGTGAAATCGATCAGTACATCAGCGCCTTGCAAGCCCTGGGCCAGGTCGGCGGTGATCTGCACGCCGGTGTTGCGGCCCAGGAATGCACCCGCATCAGTGCCCAGGCTGGGGTTGCCGGCGGCATCGAGCGCGCCGCTCAGCTGCAGGTCCGTGCTGGCCAGCACGGCTTCGATCAGCATGCGGCCCATGCGGCCGCTGGCGCCTGCAATGGCGACGGCAATACGGGGGCTGTTGTCGGGGGAGAGGGGGGCGGTCATGGGTAGTTTCCTGGGGCTCAAACGGGCGGCATCTCAGCAAACATCGGACACGGCCCAAAGACGGCGCTGGCCACCCGCTGCCAGTGCAGGGCGGGGGCATGCCAGCGCCATGGCATCAGCGCTGGGGGGATTCCAGCGGCGGGTAGCTGGCAGGCGGCGTGGCGGTGCGCGTGTCGCTGCTGCTGGTGTCGGCGCTGGGGGCGGGGGCTGGCTGATCGGCCTTGTACTTGGCCAGTTCCTCGGGCGTTGCTTCCAGGCGCGGCACCTTGGGGTTCTTGATCGAGGTCGTGACCGAGGCGACGAACTCCTGCTCGCTGGGCATCTCATCGCCTTCAAAGCGCTCCAGGCCGGTGTCGTTGAAGTACACGGTAAAGCGGCGCTCCTGCTCGGGCACACCCTTGCGCTTGATGGTGAACACGTAGTCCCAGCGGTTGGCGTGGAACACGCTGGCCAGCAGCGGGGTGCCCAGCAGATCCTTGACCTGCTGGCGGCTCATGCCTTTTTGCAGCGCGTCGACCTGCTCCTTGGTGATCACATTACCCTGCACCACCTCCACCTTGTAGGGGGTGATGGCGCTGGCGAACTTACGGCTGGCTTCATTGAAGGAGCCGCAAGCGGCCACACTGGCGCCCAGGGCCAACAGCGCCGCCATGCGGACACCGGAACGAACAAATTCAGGCATGGTTTTAGACATAGCGATATGATCGGCCATTGTAGCGGCTGGTCTCCAGGCCTTCTCCAGAAGTCCGTATACCAATCGGGCCCACTTGAAAGACCTTGTTATGAAAAATATTGAAGAACTCAAAAGCACTGGCCTCAAGGCAACGCTGCCTCGGCTGAAGATTCTGGATATCTTCCAGAATGGTGCTCAGCGCCACATGACGGCGGAAGATGTGTTCCGCGTGCTGCTGGAAGAGCGCTCCGACATCGGTCTGGCCACGGTCTACCGCGTGCTGACCCAGTTCGAGCAGGCCGGCATCCTGATCCGCAGTAACTTCGAGAGCGGTAAGGCGGTTTACGAGCTCAACGAAGGCCAGCACCACGACCATTTCGTCTGCACCAGCTGCGGCAAGGTCGAGGAGTTCTATGACCCCGAGATCGAAAAGCGCCAGCAGTCCATTGCCAAGAGCAAGGGCTGGATCGTGCATGACCACTCGATGGCCCTGTACGGCCAATGCGCGGAGTGCGCGGTCAAGGCCAAATAAGCACGGCATCCCACCGCTGCCCGCCAGAATCTGAAAAGCGAAGCGCCGAAAACGCTTCGCTTTTTACGTTTTGCACACATAGCTTTACAGCAGCGCGACGGCACAGGCGCACCATGGGGCCTTCTGCACCAGGCTCCAGACTCCCCATGCGCCCTAACCGACTGCCCCGACTGCTCACCCTCAGCGCCGCCGCCTTGGCGGGCACCTTGTGGCTTGGCGCCTGCGCCTCCCATGCGCCGCCAGATGCGGCCAGCGCGCAGGCGGCGTTGCCCGATACGGCAGCGGTGCCGCTGAGCGCCACCCAGCGCCTGCAATGGCTGGACCGCGTCAGCTGGGGCGCGAGCGACAGCGCCGACCAGCAGCTCCAGCGCCTGGGCCTGCAGCGCTGGCTGGATGCGCAGCTCGCGCCGCGCCAGCCGCCCCGCCTGCCCGCCCAGGCCGAGCAGCAGATTGCGGCCTTGGAAATCAGCCAGCGCAGCATGCTGGAGCTGCAGCGCGACATTGCTGCGCAGCGCCTGGCTGCCCGCACCGCCACCGAGCAAGGCCAGGGAGAGGGCGAAGGCGCGCGCCTGCGCCAGGAAGTGCAGCGCCACCTGAACCAGCTCGCCGCCCAGGCCCAGCAGCGCCAGGTGCTGCGTGCGCTGTACTCGCCCGCCCAGCTGCAGGAGCAGATGACCTGGTTCTGGATGAACCACTTCAATGTCAGCACGCGCAAGGCCGAAACGCGGCTGTGGATAGCAGATTACGAGGAGCGGGCGATCCGCCCCAACGCCCTGGGTAACTTCCGCACGCTGCTCGAAGCGAGCATGCGCCACCCGGCGATGCTGCTCTACCTGGACAACGCCAGCAACGCCAAAGGCCACATCAACGAAAACTACGCCCGCGAGCTTCTGGAGCTGCACACCATGGGCGTGGGCAGCGGCTACACCCAGGCCGATGTGCAGGCCATGGCCCATGTGCTGACGGGCGTGGGCTTCAGCACCCGCGATGCCGATGCACCGCCGCCGCGGATGGACCCCGAGCTGCAGGCCGATTACCTGCGCGATGGCTTTTTCGAGTTCAACCCCAAGCGGCACGACTATGCGCCCCAGGTCTTGCTGGGCCAGCCGCTGCGAGCCAAGGGCATGGCGGCGGTGGACGAGGCGCTGGACCGCATCGTGGCCTCGCCCGCCACGGCGCAGTTCATTGCGCGCAAGCTGGCGGTGTTCTTTATCAGCGACAACCCGCCACCCGCCTTGGTGCAGCGCACGGCAGCGGCTTTCTCGCGCAGCCATGGCGATATGGCCACCACCTTGCGTGCGCTGCTGACCGCGCCCGAGGCGCTGGCCCAGCAAGGCCAGCGCTTCAAGGACCCCATGCACTATGTGCTGGGCGCCGTGCGCCTGGGCTATGACGAGCGCGTAGCCAGCGATGTGCGCCCGGTGATCGGCTGGATCAACCGCCTGGGCCAGCCCCTCTACGGCCATGAAACGCCCGATGGCTACCCCGTATCGCAATCGGACTGGGCCAGTTCCGGACAGATGGCCGCGCGCTTTGATGTGGCGCGGCAGATTGCGACACGCAGTGCCGTGCTGTTCCGCGCCGAACCTCAGGCCGCGCTGGAGCAGCCGCCGTACCCGGACCTGGCGCAGCGTGCCACCGCCCAGGCGCGCGTGGCCCAGTGGAGCGCGGCATCGCGCGACGCGCTGGCCAAGGCGCGCAATGTGCCCGACTGGAATACCTACTTTCTCTCCGCCCCCGAAATGATGGTTCGCTGACGAGGTACGCCATGCAAAGACGCCACTTTCTCTCTGCCGCCGCCAGCCTGCCGCTGGCCTTCAGCCTGGCACGGGCCCGCGCAGCAGCGCCCCGCAGCGATACACCGCGCTTTTTGCTGGTGTTCCTGCGCGGCGCCTACGACAGCAACAGCCTGCTGGTGCCCACGCACAGCGACTTCTACTACGCCGCGCGCCCCACGATCGCCATCGCACGCCCGGACGAGGCCAATGGCGCGCTGCCGCTGGATACGCGCTGGGGCCTGCACCCGGCGATGGAAGGCAGCGTGCTGCCGCTGTGGCGCAGCAAGCAGGCCTGCTTTGTGCCCTTTGCCGGCACCGACGACCTCTCCCGCAGCCATTTTGAAACCCAGGACTCGATCGAGCTGGGCCAGCCGCTCGATGCCCACCCGAGTTTGCGCAGCGGCTTCATGAACCGCCTGGCGCAAACCTTGCAGGGGCGCAGCGACCTGGCGCCGATGGCGTTCACCGCGCAACTGCCGCTGTGCATGCGCGGGCCGGCCCGCATTGCCAATACCGCGCTGGCCAATGTCGGCAAGGGCGGCGTGGATGCCAACCGCAGCCGCGCCATTGCCGCGATGTATGCCGGCACCGCACTGGCGCCTGCCGTCAACGAAGGCTTTGAGGTGCGCGCGGCCGTGCTGCGCGGCATGCAGGAGGAGATGGACAAGGCCGGGCGTGATGCCATCAGCGCCAAGGGCTTCAGCCTGGTGGCCCAGCGCATGGCCACTTTGATGCGTGACCAGTTCGATCTGGGCTTTGTCGATGTGGGCGGCTGGGACACCCATGTGAACCAGGGCAATGCAAGCGGCAACCTGGCCAACCGGCTCGATGACCTGGGCCGGGGCCTGGCCGCCTTTGCGCAGGAGATGGGCGCCGAGCCCTGGCGCCACACCGTCGTCGCGGTGGTCAGCGAGTTTGGCCGCACCTTCTGTGAAAACGGCAACAAGGGCACCGACCACGGCCATGGCACCGCGTACTGGATATTGGGCGGCGGCCTGTCGGCGCAGGCCGGTGGGCGCATTGTGGGCGAGCAGATCGAGGTGAGCGAGGCGAATCTGTTCCAGAACCGCGACTACCCCGTGCTCAACGAGTACCGCAGCGTGCTGGGCGGCCTGTTTGCGCGCATGTACGGCCTGTCAACGGCGCAGCTGCAGCAGGTGTTTCCGCAGGCCGCGGTCAAGGACCTGCGGCTGGTTTGAGGCTGCAGGCCTCGGTGGTTTTAAAACTCACGCCCGCTGGCCATGGCCTTGCGGTGCCGGTCGACAAACTCCTGGTAGGTGTCAATGCCGCGCAGCTGCAAGATGGTGTTGCGCACCGCCGCTTCCACCAGCACGGCGATATTGCGGCCGGCCACCACCTGGATGACCACCTTCATCACCGGAATGCCCAGCACATCCTGGGTCAGCGGTGCGGCGGGCAGTCGGTCGTAGTCGCGCTCCATGGTTTCCTTGCGCACCAGGTGCACGATCAGCTTGAGCCGCATCTTGCGGCGCACGGCCGTCTCACCAAAGATGGCGCGGATATCGAGCAGGCCGATACCGCGCACTTCCAGCAGGTTCTGCAGCAGGTCGGGGCATTTGCCCTCGATCGTGGTCTGGTTGATGCGGTACAGGTCCACGGCGTCATCGGCCACCAGGCCGTTGCCACGGGTGATCAGCTCCAGGCCCAGCTCGCTCTTGCCCAGGCCGGATTCACCGGTGATCAGCACGCCCATGCCCAGGATGTCCATGAACACGCCATGCATGGTGGTGCGGTCGGCGAAATGCTTGGACAGGAAGGCGCGCAGCACATCGATGACAAAGGCGGCCGACTCCTTGGTGGAGAACATCGGGATGTGCGCGCGCTCGCACATGGACAGCAGCTCGTCAGGGGCGCCCTGGCCATCGGCCAGCACCAGCACCGGCGGCTCCAGGGTCACGATGCGGGCGATGCGGCGGCGGCAGTCTTCGGTGGTGGAGTTGGTGAGGTAGGCGATCTCGCGCTCGCCCAGCACCTGCGCGCGGTAGGGGTGGATGTAGTTGAGGTAGCCCACCAGGTCGGCGCTGGAGCGGGCGCTGCGCACCGCCACTTCGTCAAAGCGGCGCTCGGAGGCCCCCAGGCCCGCCAGCCATTCCCAGCGCAGCGAGGCACGGAACTCCTCGAACAACACATCTGCGCTTACGACATTGGGTTTCACGGTGCAGTCCTTTCAAAGCCAGAGCGCGCAGCAAAGCCACCCGCCAGTGTGAAAGACTAGCAGGAAAAACGGGGTTCAAGGCAGATACGCGTGCTTGCTTGGGCCTGCTGGCGCAGGCGTGCGGCGTTCAGGCGTGGGCGGTCGAGGTGTTGTTGGTAGACGATTGCCAGGTGTCGATCATCTGGTGGAGCTGCTCGGCATTGGTACTGGCCTTCATCTGCTCGCGCAGGCTGGCATTGGACAGCAGCTCGGCAATCTCGCCGAGGATCTCCAGATGCTGCTGGGTGGCCGCTTCGGGCACCAGCAAAAAGATCAGCAGGTTGACCGGCTGCTCATCAGGGGCGTCAAAGCCAATGGCGCGCTCGAGCTGGAACACCGCCGCCATCGGGGACTTGAGGCCCTTGATACGCCCATGCGGAATGGCCACGCCATGCCCCAGACCGGTCGAGCCCAGTCGCTCGCGTGCAAACAGGCTGTCGGTGACCAAGGCGCGCGAGAGGCCGTGCAGACTCTCGAACAGCAGGCCCGCTTCTTCAAATGCACGTTTTTTACTGGAAACATCCACACTCACTAGCACTTGAGCTGGAGGCAAGATAGAGGCAAGACAGTTCATAGTGGAGTGCGGCTATATGGCTAGCTACTGGAGAGCATGATCAAACGAACGCAGCAACACCTGGATGCAGGTGTTGCTGCACGTATTATCGGTCAGTACTCAAACAGAATCTTTTTCCTCAGCAAAAAGCAGAGGGTTTACGCCATTGCTTGCCGCAACGCATCGCTGTAGTGGGATTGAACACGTTGCTTGTGACGGGCCACCATACGGTCCAGCCTGTCGACCAAAGCATCTACCGCGGCGTACAAATCGTGGTGAGAGCACTGAACACAGAGTTCATCACCCTTCACCCGCAGATTGCACACCACACGCTGCCGTTTCTCCTTTTCCTTCTGCTTTTCCACCGAAAGTAAAACTTTGGCATCCACCACCTGGTCAAAGTGTCGCGTAATGCGCATCAGCTTGGATGTTACATATTCGCGCAGCGCCGGGGTCACCGCCAAATGGTGACCACTGATCGTCAGGTTCATGAATAAGTCTCCTTCTGCAAACCGAGAAAAGTGACTGAGGCCGTTTAAAACCCAAGCCACCCCGAGGGGGAAACACATGCATGCGTGTAAACCATGATGCGCCCGGACCTGCAAAATTGCAAGTCTATGACAACCCGGTTCACTGGGTTTCTGGGCCGGGATGGCCGCGCAAGGCCGCCGCGTTGGTTACAAATGCGCCGCGCCGTGCTGCAAAAAATGGAGGGCCCATGCGCGGCGCATGGCGCTTTGGGCGCAATTGAAACCAGTGGCAAGCAGCGCTGACTTGGTGCGCCAGCACGTAAGGGCCTACGTGTTCGAGGCGCTGCGGCGCCCAATACTGCACTGCAATCCAAGGCATCCCGGCAACCCGGGCGAGGTCATGGGGGGTGACGACTACAATCGAGCGCTTGCCTTGCCGAGGTTGCGCGGCTGTCCGTGCCTTCCGTTTTCCCGCAGGGTGCCTGTCCATAGTTCTGCATCACCATGACCCAGCCCGTACCTTCTGCACTGCATACCTCCAAGCTCCATTCCCTGCCCCTGCTGGCCCGCGGCAAGGTGCGCGACAACTACGCCGTCGGCAACGACCGCATCCTGATGGTGGCCTCGGACCGTCTGTCGGCCTTCGATGTGATCATGGGCGAGCCCATTCCGGGCAAGGGCGCATTGCTGACGCAGATGGCGCTGTACTGGTTCGACAAGCTCGGCGACATCTGCCCCAACCACCTGACCGGTGAGGCGCCCGAGTCCGCCGTGCAGCCCGATGAAGTGGCCCAGGTGCATCTGCGCTCCATGCTGGTCAAGCGCCTGAAGCCCGTGCCGATCGAGGCGGTGGTGCGTGGCTACCTGGCGGGCAGCGGCTGGAAGGAATACCAGGAATCGCAAGCGGTCTGCGGCGTGCCCCTGCCCGCTGGCCTGATCAACTCCGCCAAGCTGGCCGAGCCCATCTACACGCCAGCGGCCAAGGCCGAAGCGGGCGAGCACGATGAGAACATCACCTTTGAGCGCACCGTCGAGATGGTGGGCCCCGAGCTGGCCGCGCAGATCCGTGACATCAGCATCGCTATCTACAAGAAGGCCGCCGCGATTGCGCTGACCAAGGGCATGATCATTGCCGACACCAAGTTCGAGTTTGGCCTGGATGAAGACGGCAAGCTGGTGCTGATGGACGAGGTGCTGACGCCCGACAGCTCGCGCTACTGGCCGGTGGAAGGCTATGCCGACGCGCTGGCGACCGGCGCCAACCCCCCCAGCTATGACAAGCAGTTTGTGCGCGACTGGCTCGAGCAGGCCAAGGTCAATGGCAAGCCCTGGGACAAGACGGCCCCGGCACCGCGCCTGCCGCAAGAAGTGATCGACAAGACCGCGGCCAAGTACCGCGAAGCGCTGGAGCGCCTGACGGCCTGACGGCCTGACGGCTGGGGGCCTGATGGCCCCGCAGGCTGGTATGTGCTGCGGCCCGCTCAGGCCGTGGCGCTCAGTCTAGCGTCTGCCTTTTTCAGCCACAGGCGCAGGCTGTCCACCAGGTCTTTGCGGCTGAACGAGCAGCTTTCCTCGTCAAACAGCGCGCTCGATTCGAGCCGGTCGAGCAGCTGCAGCAACACCTCCTGGAACTGCGCAGGCAGCGCGCCGAGCAAATCGGTGTAGCCGCGTGCCTGCTGGCTCAGGGCCGCCGCATCCATGTGGCCGGCCTCGAAATGGTCTAGTCCGTCTTGTAAGGCACCCAACTGGCGCAGCGCAGCGGATTGCATGGTGGTCTCCTGGTGGCTCAACATGGCTGCAGTGTAGAGGCCTTTGTGCCGGCCGAGCCTGGGATTTGCCAGGGGCCATTGGCCGTGCAGCCTCGCCGCCCGGGCGCAAATGCCCGACAATAGCCCCCATGAATGCCCTGAACATTTCGGAAACCATGCAGGCCCTGGGGCTCCAGGCCAAACAAGCCTCTGCCCAGATGGCTAAAGCGCCTTCTGCTATCAAAAACAAGGCCTTGCTGGCGCTGGCACGTTTGCTGCGCGACCAGACCGAGGCCTTGCAGGCCGACAACGCCAAGGACCTGGCGCGCGCGCAGGCCAACGGCCTGTCTGCGCCGATGGTCGATCGCCTGCGCCTGACGCCCAAGGTGCTGGAGACCTGTGCCCAGGGCTGCGAGCAACTGGCGGCCATGGCCGATGTGGTGGGCGAGGTGGTGGGCATGAAGCAGATGCCCAGCGGTATTCGCGTGGGCCAGATGCGTGTGCCCCTGGGTGTCTTCGGCATGATTTATGAAAGCCGCCCCAACGTGACCATCGAGGCGGCCAGCCTGTCGATCAAGAGCGGCAATGCCTGCATTTTGCGCGGTGGCTCCGAAGCCATCGACTCCAACAAGGCGCTGGCACGCCTGGTCGAGCAGGCATTGCAGGAGGCTGGTTTGCCCGCCACAGGCGTGCAGCTGGTGCAGACCACCGACCGCGAGGCCGTGGGCCAGCTGATTGCGATGCCCGAATTTGTCGATGTGATCATTCCGCGCGGCGGCAAGGGCCTGATCGAGCGCATCAGCCGCGAAGCCAAGGTGCCGGTGATCAAGCACCTGGACGGCAACTGCCATACCTATATCGATGCGCCTAGTGATCTGGACATGGCCGTCAAGGTGACGGAAAACGCCAAGACGCAGAAATACAGCCCCTGCAACGCGACCGAAAGCCTGCTGGTGGCGCGCGCCGTGGCGGCAGATTTTCTGCCCCGCATTGGCGCGGTGTTTGCGGCCAAGGGCGTGGAGATGCGTGCCGATGCCGAAGCGCTGGCGCTGCTGCAGGGCGTGCCCGGTGCCCGCCTGCAGGCGGCGACCGAGCAGGACTGGTCCGAAGAGTACCTGGCCGCCGTCATCAGCATCAAGGTGGTGGCTGGGGTGGACGAGGCGATTGCCCATATCAACCACTACTCCAGCCACCATACCGATGCGATCATCACGCGCGACCACATGCATGCGCAGCGTTTTTTGCGCGAAGTGGATTCGGCCAGCGTCATGGTCAACGCCAGCACGCGCTTTGCCGATGGTTTTGAGTACGGGCTGGGCGCCGAAATCGGCATCAGCACCGACAAGTTCCATGCCCGGGGACCGGTGGGTATCGAGGGGCTGACCTCGCTGAAATACATTGTGCTGGGCGAAGGTGAAGTGCGCGGCTGATGCCGGTCGCTCCCAGCTGCTCTGGCTCGCTGGTCGGTGATCTTTGCTGACCGGCCGCCTCTTGCCCACGTTATGATGCGGCCATGCCAGGCCGCTCCCTAGCGGCTGGCGCCTCATGCTATGAAAATTCTGATCCTCGGCGCAGGCCGCGTGGGCGAGAGTGTCGCCGAAAGCTTGCTGAGTGAAAAAAACGACATCACCGTGATCGACACGGATGGTGTGCGCCTGCGCGATCTCGAAGGCCGCTTCGATCTGCGTGGCGTGGTGGGCAATGGCATCAGCCCCGAGGTGCTGGCCGAGGCCGGTGCGGCGGACACGGACATGCTGATCGCCTGTACCTCCCAGGACGAGACCAATCTGACCGCCTGCAAGATCGCGCAGGTGCTGTTCAACATCCCCACCCGCATTGTGCGCGTGCGCTCGGTGGCACTCAAAAGCCATGCCGAGCTGCTGTCCGACACCGGCTTTGGGGTGACGCATGCCTTCTGCCCCGAAGAAGCGCTGATGGGCTACATCGGCAAGCTGGTGACCTACCCCGAGGCGCTGCAGGTGCGCGAGTTTGCCCAGGGCCATGTGGCGCTGGCGTCCGTGCGCGCGCGCGGCGGCGCGCCGGTGGTGGGCTTGAGCGTGGCCGATGTGCGCCAGAACCTGCCCCATGGCACCGTGCGTGTGGTGGGCGTCTACCGCCGCTTTCACCACGAGGCCGACCGCCTGGTGCCGACCGAGGGCAGCACCCGCATCGAGCCGGGCGACGAGGTGTTTGTGCTGTCGGACAAGGAGCAACTGGGCGATGTGCTGGCAGCCTTCAACCGCCAGGTGGGTGAACAGGCCGAGGTGGTGCGCCGCGTGATGGT
Organism: Comamonas sp. JNW; assembly: GCF_003105075.1. Classification (NCBI taxonomy): domain Bacteria; kingdom Pseudomonadati; phylum Pseudomonadota; class Betaproteobacteria; order Burkholderiales; family Comamonadaceae; genus Comamonas; species Comamonas sp. JNW. The sequence continues at coordinate 8,124 of NZ_QETI01000026.1, read as the reverse complement.
GGCCGGCGGCGGGCGTGTGGGCATGCGCCTGGCGCGCGCGCTGACCAAGGAATCCCGGCGCTTCCAGGTCAAGATCATCGAGAAAAGCGAGGACCGCTGCGTCTATCTGGCTTCGCGCCTGCCGTCGGATGTGCTGGTGCTCAAGGGCGATGCGACCGACGAGACCTTGATGGAGAACGAGAACGTCGAGGATGTGGACCTGTTCGTGGCCATCACCGATGATGACGAAGACAACATCATGTCCTGCCTGCTGGCCAAGAAGCTGGGCGCGACCCGGGTGCTGGCGCTGATCAACCGCCGCACCTATGCCGACCTGATGCATGGCACGCAGATTGATATTGCGCTGTCGCCCGCCCAGGCCACCCTGGGCGAGCTGCTCGCTTATGTGCGCCAGGGCGATGTGCAGGCCGTGCACAGCCTGCGCCGTGGCGTGGCCGAGGCGATCGAGATTGTGGCGCGTGGCGATGCGAAAACCTCGCGGGCCGTGGGCCGGCGCGTGGGCAGCCTGCGCCTGCCGCGCGATGTGCACATCGGCATGATTGTGCGCGGCCTGCCCGCGCCCGATGCGCGCAACACCAATGGCAGCGAGGCGGCCGAGCGCGATGAAGACGAGCGCGATGACGAGAAGGTGGAGGTGATCGTGCCCACCAGCGGCACCATCATCCAGAGCAATGACCATGTCATTCTCTTCTTGCCGAACAAGCGCCTGGTGCATGAGGTCGAGGCCCTGTTCCGTGTCGGGGTGACCTTTTTCTAGGCACGGCCGATGACTGATCTTCGACCCGTGCTGCGCGTATTGGGCATTTTGCTGCTGATGTTTGGCGGCACGATGGCCGTGCCCGCGATCTCCTCGCTGTGGGCGGACGATGGCGTATTTGGCGTCTACCCGCTGACCATGGGCATCACCTGGGCCTGCGGCACGGTGCTGTGGTGGATGGCTCGGCATGAGCAGCGTGAGCTGCAGGCGCGCCACGGCATCATGCTGGTTGCCTTTGTGTGGATGGTGTTCCCGTTGTTTGCGGCGCTGCCGCTCTACCTGGGCTTTGAGCGCATCGACCGGGCTCTGAGCTGGCAGCATGCCTATTTTGAAGCGGTCTCGGGCCTCACAACCACCGGCTCCACCGTGCTCAACCATGTGGATACCTTGCCGGTGTCGCTCAACATCTGGCGCACCTTTCTGCAGTGGATGGGCGGCATGGGCATCCTGATTCTGGCTGTGGCCATCCTGCCGATGATTGGCATGGGCGGCAGCCAGCTCTTCCGCGCCGAGGCCGCCGGCCCGGTGAAGGACACCAAGCTCACGCCGCGCATGGCCGAAACCGCCAAGGGGCTGTGGGGTGTGTACGGCCTGTTTTCCGTACTCTGCGCGCTGGCCTACTGGCTGGCCGGCATGACGCCGCTGGACGCGGTGATGGTCATGTTCACCACGGTGAGTCTGGGCGGTCTCACCCCCCATGACGCCAGCTTTGCCTATTTCAATTCACCGCTGATCGAGGGCATTTGCACCGTCTTCATGCTGCTGGCCAGCTGCAACTTCGCGCTGTATTTTGTGGCCATCCGCAAGCGCAATGTCTGGGTGCTGTACCGGCAGCCTGAGTTCCGCGCCACCATCGGCACCTTGCTGGGTGGCGGCTTGCTGGTGGCGGCACTGCTGTGGTTCAAGGGGGTGTATGGCCCGCTGGAATCGCTGCGCATGGGCGTTTTCCACACCGTATCGGTTGCGACCACCACCGGCTATGCAGCCGTCGATTTCGGGCTGTGGCCGCCTTTTGCGCCCGTCTTCATGCTGCTGCTGTCAGGCGTGGCCACCAGCGCCGGCTCGACCGGCGGCGGCATCAAGATGATCCGCATGCTGCTGCTGCTCAAGCAAACCCGGCGTGAAATGCGGCGCCTGGTGCACCCCAATGCGGTGCAACCGGTGACGGTGGGGGGCCTGGCAGTGGATGAGCGGGTGATCTTTTCGGTGCTCGCCTTCATGCTGGTGTACTGCGCCACCATCGCTGTGCTGACCATGGCCTTGCTGTTCACGGATATGGATTTGCAAAACGCGCTGGGCGCTGTGCTTGCCAGCGTGAACTGCGCCGGTGTAGGCTGGGGCGATCTGGGCCCCAGCAACAATTTCGCCGGCCTGACCAGCTTTCAGCTGAGCGTGACCACCTTGGGCATGTTGATGGGCCGGCTGGAGATTCTCAGCTTTCTGGCCCTGTTGACGCCGGCTTTCTGGAGAAGGTGAGTGCTTGCTAGGTAGGGCGGCAGCAAAGTTCTGGTGACTTTGGCCCTCAACTCTCTACAATTGGTACTCAATTGTTTTTTGCTCGTTTTTTTTGAGCCCTCAAACAGTATTCATTTATGGTCCCGAATCTCATAACAGCCCTAACGGGGCCCATCAACGAATTGGAACAGCGCATGCTCGATGCCATGCCCGCGATCGAGCGCTGGTTCCGTCTGGAGTGGATGGAGCACACGCCTCCGCTCTATTCGTCGGTGGATATCCGCAATGCTGGCTTCAAGCTCGCACCGGTTGATACCAACCTGTTCCCTGGCGGTTGGAACAACCTGACGCCAGAGATGGTGCCGCTGGCTGTGCAATCGGCGATGGCTGCGATTGAAAAGATCTGCCCTGAGGCGCGCAACCTGCTGATCATTCCCGAGAACCAGACGCGCAACCCGCAGTACCTGGCCAATCTGGTGCAGCTGCAGCATATCTTCTCGATGGCGGGGCTGAATGTGCGCATCGGCTCGATCGATCCGGAAGTCAAGGAGACGATCAAGCTCAAGGTGGGCAACAAGGAGCTGGTGATCGAGCCGGCGCTGCGCCATGGCCGCCGCGTGGGCCTGAAGTATTTCGACCCCTGCACCATCTTGCTGAACAATGACCTGTCCACCGGCGCACCCGGCATTCTGGAAGAGGTCTACGAGCAGTTTGTGCTGCCGCCGCTGCATGCGGGCTGGAGCGTGCGCCGCAAGAGCCGCCATTTTCAAAGCTATGAAGAGGTGGCCAAGCGCTTTGGCAAGCTGATGGGGATCGATCCCTGGCTGATCAACCCGATGTTCAGCAGCCGCAAGGGCGTGGACTTCACCGACGGCAGTGAGCATGCACTCGATGAGTTGCGTGAAGATGTCGACGTGATGCTGACCAAAGTACGGCGCAAGTACAAGGAATACGGCATCAAGGAAACGCCCTTTGTCGTGGTCAAGGCCGACAACGGCACTTATGGCATGGGCGTGATGAGCGTGCATGACGCCAAGGAGCTGCGGCAGCTGTCGGTCAAGACCAAGAACCAGATGTCGCTGGTCAAGGACGGCCAGCAGGTGCACGACATGATCATCCAGGAGGGTGTGCAGACCGTCGAGCGCATGGACAAGGAAGCGGCCGAGCCGGTGGTCTACATGATTGACCGCTATGTGGTGGGCGGCTACTACCGCGCCCACTCGGACAAGGGCGCGGAGGACAACCTCAATGTGCCCGGCGCGCATTTCATCCCGCTGTCGTTTGAGCACGGCATCTCGCCGGGCGATTCGGTGGGGGCCAGCGCACCCAACCGCTTCTATATGTATGGCGTGGTGGCGCGGCTGGCGATGCTGGCGGCCAGCTATGAGCTCGAGGCGACCGATCCGGACGCCGAAATCTACGACTGAGCCGTTTGCGGCCTTCCTACAACCTCTGATTGCCGCCCGCTCCTGATCCGCCATTCGGGCTTGTCCGGATGCGCGGCTTCACTGCGGGCGCAACAACAGGCGCACAATGCAAACCAATCCACTACAAGCATGCCTGATGCGGCATGGCACAAAGGCTTGATGTGCAACACAACAATAAATCCGCACTGCCCGCGCTGACCCTAGGCGCCATCGGGGTGGTGTATGGCGATATCGGCACCAGCGTGCTGTACTCGCTCAAAGAGGTGTTTGGCTCAGGCCATGTGCCTTTCACCCACGACAACGTCTACGGCGTGCTGTCCATCCTGTTCTGGACCTTGACGCTGATCGTCTCGCTCAAATATGTGGTCCTGGTGCTGCGGGCGGACAACAACGGCGAGGGCGGGCTGATTGCGATGCTGGCACTGGCCTCGCAAGCGGTCAAGGACAAGCCCAAGCTGCGCTCGGTGCTGATGCTGGTCGGCATCTTTGGCACCTGCCTGTTCTACGGCGATGGCGTGATCACGCCTGCGATCTCGGTGCTCTCGGCCGTCGAAGGCCTGGAGGTGGTCTCGCCCGGCTTCAAGTCCTGGGTGATTCCGCTCACCTTGGTGGTCTTGCTGCTGCTGTTTTGGGTGCAAAAGCGGGGCACGGCGGGCATCGGCAAGTTCTTCGGGCCCATCATGGTGGTCTGGTTCATCTGCATTGCCGCCTTGGGCGTCTGGAACATTGTGGACCACCCGCAGGTGCTGTGGGCGCTCAGCCCGCACCATGCGCTGGGCTTTATCGGCCGGCATCCGGGCATCAGCTTCATCATTCTGGGCGCCGTGGTGCTCTGCGTGACCGGGGCGGAGGCCTTGTATGCCGACATGGGCCATTTTGGACGCAAGCCCATTCGCCTGGCCTGGTTCAGCGTGGCTATGCCGTCCCTGGTGCTCAATTACTTTGGCCAGGGCGCGCTGGTGCTGGAGAACGCCGAGGCAGTGAAAAACCCCTTCTTCATGCTGGCGCCCGGCTGGGCGCTGCTGCCCCTGGTGCTGCTCGCGACGATGGCGACGGTGATCGCATCGCAGGCGCTGATCACCGGCGCGTTCAGCGTCACCAAGCAGGTCATCCAGCTCGGTTACCTGCCGCGCATCCAGATCCTGCACACCAGCGTGCGTGACACGGGGCAGATCTACATCCCCTTTGTGAACTGGAGCCTGTTCCTGACCATTGTGCTGGCAGTGATCCTGTTCAAATCCAGCAGCAATATGGCGGCGGCCTACGGGATTGCGGTGACCCTGGACATGACCATCACCACGGTGCTCACCTTCTTTGTATTGCGCTATGGCTGGAAATATGCGCTGTGGATGGCGCTGGCGCCGACGGTGTTCTTCTTCTGTATAGACATCACTTTCTTTGCCTCCAATCTGCTCAAGCTGTTCGATGGCGGCTGGTTCCCGCTGGTCATCGGTCTGTGCCTGTTTGTCGTGATGATGACCTGGAAGCGCGGGCGTGAGCTGGTCTACCAAAAGCTGCATGCCGATGGCATCGACCTGCAGTCCTTCCTGCAGATGGTGCTGCAGGCGCCGCCCACGCGGGTGCCGGGCACGGCGGTGTTTATGACGTCTGATGCCCATGTGGTGCCCACGGCCTTGCTGCACAACCTCAAGCACAACAAGGTGCTGCATGAGCAGAACATGTTCGTCAACATCGTCTACCACGAGGTGCCCTGGATCGGCCTGGAAAAGCGCGCGGTGATCGAGCCGCTGGGCGGCGACTGCTGGCGCGTGCAGCTGAACTACGGCTTCAAGAACGATGTGGATGTGCCCAATGCGCTGCACCAACTGCGCGGCCATGGCTGCGATACCGGGCAGATGGTGACCAGCTACTTCCTCTCGCGCGATGTGTTTGTGCCCACGGACAAGACCAGCGCTGGCATGGCACCTTGGCGGCAGAAGTTGTTTGCCCAGATGCACCACAATGCAGCAGGTGCGGCAGAGTTCCTGCTGCTGCCGAGCAACAGCGTGGTGGAGCTGGGCTCGAAACTCGAAATTTAACCAGCCAGGGCTGCTCACCCGCTGCGCGCACCCCGGGCCAGCGAACACCTTGGCGGCGCGAAAGGGTGTATGCGGTTTTTCAAGGACATGAGCGCATCGGCGCTCATCGCAGGCTTTGTCACGGTGCTGGTGGGCCTGACCAGCTCCATTGCGATTGTGTTCCAGGCGGCGCAAAGCTTTGGCGCCACGCCGGCGCAGGTCTCGTCCTGGGTCTGGTCGCTGGGCATCGGTGTCGGTCTGTGCTGCTGGGTGCCCAGCATCTTGCTGCGCAAGCCGGTGGTCGTGGCCTGGTCCACGCCCGGGGCCGCGGTGCTGGCCACGGCCGGCGCCACCGGGGCGTTTGGCATGGGTGATGCCATTGGCGCCTTCATTATCAGTGCGGTATTGATTGCGCTGGTAGGCATGACGGGCTGGTTTGAGCGGCTGATGAACCGCATCCCGATTGCGATTGCCTCGGCCTTGCTGGCGGGCGTGCTGACCCGCTTTGGCCTGGATGCCTTTGCCGCCGCGCAGACCAATACCTGGCTGGTGGTGGCCATGCTGGTCACCTACCTGCTGGGCCGGCGCCTGCTGCCGCGCTATGCGGTCATGCTCACCTTGGCAGTCGGCATTGTGGTGGCGCTGCTGCAGCACAAGATCCAGTGGTCTGCCGTGCAGCCGGGCCTGACGATGCCGGTGTTCACCATGCCCAGCTTCAGCTGGCAGGCCGCCATCAGCCTGGCGCTGCCGCTGTTTGTCGTCACCATGGCCTCGCAGAACCTGCCGGGCGTGGCCATCATCCGGGGCTCGGGCTATGACCTGCCTATCTCCAAGCTGATCACGATGACGGGCCTGGCCACCTTGCTGCTGGCACCCTTTGGCGCCTTTGGCATCAACCTGGCGGCCATCACCGCCGCCATCTGCATGGGGCCGGAATCCCACCCCGACAAGGCCAGGCGCTATGCCGCCGCTGTGGTCTGCGGTGTCATCTATGTGCTGATTGGCTGGTTCGGGGTCGTCATTGCGGGACTGCTGACCGCATTCCCGCATGAGCTGGTGGTGGCAATCGCCGGCATCGCGCTGCTGGGCACCATCGGGGGCGGGCTGCACACGGCCTTGCAAGGCGAGCAGTACCGCGAAGCGGCGCTGATCACCTTCCTGGTGGCGGTGAGCGGCGTAACAATAGCCGGAGTGGGATCGGCCTTTTGGGGCGTGGTCGCAGGCAGCCTTGCGCTTTTTGTGCAACATTACGGCAAGCGCCGCTCGGCTTGAGCGCGCCCAGTTCTGTTCGTTTCTGCTTGCGTGGCCCTCTGGTGGGCAGGCAAGGCCATTGAATACACAGGGCGGCCCCCAGGCCGCCGACCCACACCATGCATATCCTCTTTGTTGCCGATCCGATTGAGTCCTTCAAGATCTACAAGGACAGTACCTTCGCGATGATGCGCAGCGCCCAGGCGCGCGGCCACCGCATCACCGTCTGCGAGCCGCGGCACATCCGCTGGATCAGCGGCGAGAAGGTCTCGGCCCAGGTGCGCGACATTGTGCTGACCGGTGACGAGACGCGCTGGTTTGACGAAGCATCTGGCCGCCGGGCCGAGCTGGCCGAATTCGACGCCATCGTCATGCGCAAGGATCCGCCCTTCGACAGCGAGTACTTCTACGCCACGCACCTGCTCGGCCAGGCCGAGCGCGAAGGCGCCAAGGTCTTCAACAAGCCCGCCGCCTTGCGCGACCACCCCGAAAAGCTGGCCGTGATGGAATTTGCCGAATACGCGCCCGTGACCCTGGTCACCCGCAGCGCGCAAGATATCCGCGACTTCCACGCCGAGCACAAGGACATCATCTTGAAGCCCCTGGACGGCATGGGCGGCATGGGCATCTTCCGCGTCGGTGCCGATGGCATGAACCTGGGCAGCATCATCGAAACCTTGAACCTGGACGGTGCCCAGAGCGTGATGGTGCAAAAGTACCTGCCTGAAATCACCAAGGGCGACAAGCGCGTGCTGATCATTGGCGGCCAGCCCGTGCCGTTCTGCTTGGCGCGCATCCCGCAGGGCAATGAAGTGCGTGGCAATCTGGCCGCTGGCGGCAAAGGCGTGGCCCAAGCGCTGGAGCCCGAGGACCGGGCCATCGCCGAGCACATCGGCGCGCGTCTTGCGCCGCGCGGCTTGCTGCTGATCGGTCTGGACATCATTGGCCACCGCATCACCGAGATCAATGTCACCAGCCCCACCTGCTTCCAGGAGATCGAGCAGCAGGCCGGATTCCCGGTGGGTGACATGTTCATCGAAGCGCTGGAAAAGGCCGTTGCAGGCGCCGTCTGACACACGCCTGCAAAAAAGACGGACGTTTTCCTGACGCCTCGGGAAAACGCCTATACAATAGCGTCTATCGACAGCACGATGCCTTGCAAAGCTGCCAGACTCGAAAGAGGGCGGTTCGCAAGGTTTGCTTTTTTGAGGTGCTG
>NZ_QETI01000025.1:0-28220 GCF_003105075.1 Comamonas sp. JNW | reverse complement strand
TGAGCCCCCTGCCCGGCGCCAGCAGCGTGACCGCGCTGGTCAGTGCCGCCGGTGCGGTGGCCGGTGAAGGCGCCAGCAGCGGCTTTGCATTTATCGGTTTTCTGCCCACCAAGGCGCAGGAGCGCCAGCAGGCCGTCGCCCAACTGGCGCAAGACCCGCGCACCCTCGTGCTGCTGGAGGCCCCCCACCGCATTGCCGACCTGGCCCAGGCGCTGGCCGTGCTGCAGGAGCGGCCCGTGACCTTGGGCCGCGAGCTGACCAAGCAGTTTGAAGACATTGCCACCATGGCTGCGGCCGATGTGCCCGGCTGGCTGGCGGCCGACCCGCACCGCAGCAAGGGCGAGTTTGCACTGCTGCTGCACCCGCAGGCGGTGCAAACCGATGGCCTGGCCGATGCCCACCGCGTGCTGGCGCTGCTGCTGGCCGAGCTGCCGACCAAGACCGCCGTCAAGCTGGCCGCCGATATCACCGGCGCGCCACGCAATGCGCTGTACGACACGGCGCTGGCCTGGAAGCGCGATGCCGAGCAAGCCGACGACTGATCGCCCTTCAGGCGACCTTCAACCTTTAAAGCGCCTGGCCGTGCACCAGACCCGCCGCCACACCGCCGAACAGATCACCCTCGACCTGCGGGGTATCGGGAAAAGCCTGCGCCAGCGCCGCGCGCAGCGGCTGCAAGGCCGATGAACCGCCGGTCAGGTAGATCGCATCGATCTGCCCCTGCTGCAGGCCCGCAGCCTGCACACAATCGAGCGCGCACTGCGCCACCTGGGCCAGCAAGGCCTGCAGGCATTGCTGCAGATCGTCGGGCCAGACCTCGGGGCTCAGGCCCGGCTCCAGCCAATCGACTTCGAGCTTTTGCACGCGCTGGTGGTTGGACAGGCCGATCTTGGTTTCCTCGACCGCATTGGCCAGGCGGTGGCCCCAGTGCTCTTGCAAGAGCCGCACCAGCCGGTCATGCAGGGCCGTATCGCTGTAGCTGCTGCGCAGCGCCTGCACCTCGCGCTGGCGCTGCGGGCTGTACAGCCACTGGATCAGGTGCCAGGTGGAGAGGTCATGGAAGACCGCGCTGGGCACCTCGCGCCCGCTGGGCCCCACATGCTGCAGGCCCAACAGCGGCATGGCCGCCATCAGGCTCAGGCGCCGGTCAAAATCGGTGCCGCCAATGTGTACACCGGTGGTGGCCAGAATATCGCTGCTGCGCTCGGGCTTGTTGCGGCGCTCGGGGCCCAGGCGCACCACGGTGAAGTCCGAGGTACCGCCGCCGATGTCGACCACCAGCACCAGCGCCTCATTGGCAATGCGCTGCTCATAGTCCAGCGCTGCGGCAATCGGCTCCAGCTGGAAGCGCACGTCCTTGAAACCGGCTGCCTGCGCGGCATGCTGCAAGGCCGTTTGCGCCGCCTGGTCACGCCCCGCGTCCTCGTCAACAAAATGCACCGGCCGGCCCATGACGACGGTGCTGGGCAGATGGCCCATCTGGCGCTCGGCCGTAGCGGCCAGCTGCTGCACAAACAGCGCCACGATGTCCTGGTAGGCCACCAGCTTGCCGTGCACCACCGTTTTCTCCTGCATCAGCGCGCTGCCCAGCAGGCTTTTGAGCGAGCGCATCAGCCGCCCTTCAGTGCCTTCCAGATAGCGCGAGACGGCGTCGCGCCCATAGTGGGTGCTGTGGTCCTCGGTGTTGAAGAATACGGCTGTCGGCATGGCTTGCGCGGCGCCCTCGGCCTGCAACAGCGTCGAGGGGCCGGGCGCGGCCAGGTCGGGCTTGAACGCCATGGCCGAATTGGAGGTGCCGAAATCAATGCCCAGGATGGCGGATGCAGATGACATAAAGACCAGATCCGACGCGGGAATCGGACCAAAAAAGCAAGGCGGCCAGGTCTGCGCACAAGGCAGACAAGGCGCCGGTATAAAAAGGGAAAAGCCTCTGCACCCTTGCGGGAACAGAGGCCTCAATACGACTGGCCTGACACGGAGTCGGTGGACCCAGGCATGCGCTGCAAGCACCGGTAAACGGTCTTTACGCGCCGCGACCGGAAAATTATAGGGCAAGCGCATGCCGCGACCGCGGGCAAACCATAACCCCTTAAGAACCTGTTCAAAGTCTCCTCGCGCCGCGACAGTGTCTTTGCGGGATGGGATGCGAGGGGGACGCCCAGCCGCGCAACACCGCAGCAATAGCCCAGCTATTGCGAGGATTTGCAACGACGCAGACCGCCCCTGCCCGGGCGGCCCTCGCCGGGCGCCCCTTCCCGGGCAGCGCAAAGCCACTGTCCCTACGGGTTGGGGTGGAATCGGGCGATTTCTGCGCGCTGGCCCTTGCTTGCACTCCGGTGCAAGCTGCGTTCCATCCCTTCGAACTCATCCCGATTGCACTCCAACGCGGCTGCGTAGAGACTTAGAACAGGTTCTAATAGCCCTATACAAAGCCCATCGGCGTGCTGCTATGCTCTGCGCTCCCTGCACCACCGCTGGCAACGCCCATGCCCACCATGCAAGTCACCCATACCATCGCAGAACTCCGACAAGCCCTGGCCGAGCGCGGCCGGCCCGCCTTTGTGCCCACCATGGGCAATCTGCATGCAGGCCATATCTCGCTGGTGCATGAGGCCAAACGCCATGGCGCAGTGACGGTGGCGAGCATCTTTGTCAACCGCCTGCAGTTCCTGCCGACCGAAGATTTCGACAGCTATCCCCGCACCTGGGAGGGCGACTGCGCCCAGCTGCAGGCGGCCGGCTGCGACATCCTGTTTGCCCCGCGTGAGAAGGATCTGTACCCCGAGCCCCAGCTGTTCAAGGTGCAGCCGGACCCGGCACTGGCCGACATTCTGGAGGGCGAGTTCCGCCCCGGCTTTTTCACGGGGGTCTGCACCGTCGTGATGAAGCTGTTCAGCTGCGTATTCGCCAGCACAGGCGGGGGCGCGGCCATTTTTGGCTGGAAGGACTACCAGCAGCTGATGGTCATCCGCCGCATGGTGGCGCAGTTTGCGCTGCCCATCGAGATCATCGGCTGCCCCACCGCGCGCGCCGACGACGGCCTGGCACTGAGCTCGCGCAATGGCTACCTGAGCGCGGCCGAGCGCCAGCAGGCCATGGCCCTGTCCCAAGCATTGAAGGCGCTGGCCGCCGCCGCCCGCAACGTGCCCGCCAACCTGCCTGCGCTCGAAGCCCAGGCCATGCAGTCGCTGCGGGCCCTGGGCTGGGAGCCCGATTACCTGACCGTGCGCCAGCGCCACAACCTGCTGGCGCCCGCCGAAGGCGAGCTGGCCAGCGCGCCGCTGGTGGCGCTGGGCGCGGCACGCCTGGGCAGCACGCGGCTGATCGATAACCTGGAGTTTTAAGGCGCTGCGCCAGCCCCATCGCTGTGGCCCATGGGCCAGCAGCCCGGCCGGGGTCTGGCCAGCCAGAGTGTGATGGGCGCACCCAACCTTAAAACGCTCCACTTTTGATAGCAATCAAGAAAGCAGGCAGACGGCAGTGAAGGCTGCCTCTGGGCTGACAATTGTTTGCTGCATTCGCGCTGCAGTCGGGCAAAAACATACACGCCCAATCATCAATAGACAGTACATTGCCATTTAATTAATCAATACATTACCTGAATTGAAGGTCCATGCATGGCTTTGTCGAGTGCCTGCATCGGCCATTACACGCCTGGTTTATGATTCATATTGATACATATAGCATCTACTAGTTACATTACTGGATGAGGCTATGTGCTGCGTTTTGTGGCTGAGCAGATTCCATGGGAAGAGACATGACCAATCCATTGATGTTTTTCAGGCTGCTGCTGGCAGCTTTTTTGTTGTGCATGGGTGCGCAGCATGCGCTGGCACAACAGGTTTTGCTGCTGACCACCAACTCGGATCCCGCAGGTCCCAATCCTGAAGACGGGGATGCCATCGAGGCCTACCAAAATCTTGAGAATGAATTTACCAATGCGCTGCCCAGCTCTGGCCAACTGACACGCAGGTCCGTGCTGGGCAACGCCAATGCGATCTCTGCGGCAACCTTTACCGCCGCGTCTGGCTCAGCCTATGACATCGTGATTGTGGCGAGCACCTACCGGGCGGTTGACCCGAGCAACTGGGCCGTGCTGCAGACGGCGGTGGCCAATCGCTGGGCCAACTCCATCGTCTTCTTTGTCGATGGCTGCTGCGAGAACCGCAACGCCCAAAATGCCCAGCGAATGGTGGATACGCTCAATGCCGGCACCCAGTCCACGTTTAGCTTGGGCACCACTGTCAATGCATATGGCGCTTTCCCGTTGAACACGAATTCGCCCTATGCCGGCTCGTTCACGGCACTGAACCCTTTGCAGGGCGGCTACATCACCTACATCAACAACGTGCCGGCCAACAACGCGCTGTACGTTGCCGGAGCGCTGCCATCGGCAGGCACAACGCCAACGGACAATGTCTATGGGCTGCTGATTCCCACCGTGCAATCCAATGCCGGCCGAGGCGCTTGCGTGTTTGCCGTGGTCGACATCTCGATTTTCTACGGCCCACCCTGGACCACCAACCAAAGCAAGGTCGCGCCCGCCTTCCTCAATGCCGCTACCTCGGAAAGCGGCGCCTGCGGCCTGCCCAAGGTCAGCAAGCGCTTTGATAAAGCGGACCTCTTTCTGGGTGGCAGTGACAACACCACGCAGCTGACGATCACGCTGTCCAACAGCACGCCGCAGGCCATCGGCAACGTGACGCTGAGCGACACCCTGCCTGCCCCCCTGGTGGTGGCAACGGGCGCCGTGAGCAACACCTGCACGGCCAATAACTTCAGTGCGGTGCCGGGCTCGAACATCATCAGCGATAGCGGCTTTGGCATTCCTGGCGGCGGTTGCACCATCACCGTGCCCGTGCAATGGCCCAACACCGATGCCGGCCGCCAGGCCTGCATCAGCACCCCGTCGGTGACCAATACCATCACGCCGGGTACTGACTTTGTCTCGCCGACCGGCCAGGTCAATACGCCGGCGACTGCAAGCCTCGCCTGCCATGCCGCACAACTCGCCATCTCCAAGCAGGTGGTCTGGCCCGCCAACATCACGCCCGTGGATCTGACGGGCAGCAGCTTTCCCGTCTCGGTGGTCTGCACCGGCAGCGATGGCGTGGTCGCGCCAGCAATCAACACCTCGATCACGCTGGACACGGCCAGCACGGGCAGCGTCTCCATCACGCCGGTGATCGCCAGCGGCAGCTGCGTTGTGACCGAAGGCAGACGCCCCACACCGCCCGCCAACCATCTCTGGGTGGAAAACCCTGCGCCCAGTGTTTCCGTGGCGATGGCAGCACCGCCAGCGGCCAATAGCGCGCAGCTGGTCAACACCTTGGCGCGTGCCAACACCGACATCACGATCAGCAAGACCGTGGCCGGCGGCCCGGCAGCGGGTATCAGCGGCAGCTTCAGCTTCACCGCCAACTGTGGTGCAGACGGCAGCTTCACAACGGCAGTGGGCTTGAGCGGCAGCAACGCAGGCGCCATCGCCATCACCAACGTGCCCCAGGGCGCCAGCTGCACGGTGAGCGAAGCGCCCACCATGCCCGAGGCGCCAGCAGGCTACACCTGGAGCACCAGCCTGCCCGCGCCAGTGACGCTGGTCACCGCAGCCAATGGCAACACGGCCTCCTTCGTCAACACGCTGGTGCGCACGGCGCCTGCTGTGCCCGCTGCAGTGCCTGCGCTGGACACCATCAAGCTGCTGCTGATGGCCGTGGCGATGGCGCTGATGGGCATGCTGGTGCTGCGACGCGCGCAACGCCGCTGAGATGATGGCAGCGCGTGCCACTGACAGTGGTACAGCGCCCCACTATCAAAAAAAGGCCTGGGTTCGGCATGGTGCTGAACCCAGGCCTTGTGCCTTGGTGGCGGGACCCAACCCGGTGCTGCGCTGTCGCAGCGCGCCAGATCAGGCGCGGTTGCGAGCTGCGCGCAGGCTGGCAAAGCCTGCGACCAAGGCCGACAGCAGCAGCACGCCCCAAGGTGCATTGGCGGGAACCGGTGTTGGGGTGGATGGCGTGCTGGGCGCAGTGAAGGTCACGGTGGACACCTGCGGTGGGTTCAAGCCCGCCGATTCAATGTTGTCAGGCCCATTGGCATAGGCGCCAGCAGTGGCAGATGTGACGTTGACGGACACCGTGCAGGACTCCATCGCATCGGCCAGATTGCCGGTCACATCGATGCTGGTGGCACCGGCTGCTGCCGTCACGACGCCGCTGGGGCAGGTCGTAGCAGTTGCAGGTGTGGGCGCTACCACCAGGCCTGCAGGCAGGTTGTCGGTAAACGACCAGCCGGCCTTGGCGCCCAGCTCCGTCGTATTGGTGACCGTGAAGGTCAGCACGCTCACGCCGCCTACTGGCTGGGTCGCCGGGCTGAACGATTTGTCCAGGGTCGGGCTGACGTCCAGCAACTGGATATTGTCAAAGGCATGGTCATTACCGCCGCCACTGCCATTGGCATTGGTCATGCGGATGCCGACCGAGGCGCTGTTGACCAGTACACCGCCACTGGTATTGGTGCCCACCCGTGCACCTTGCCCCGCCGTCGCGGCGCCAGCAGCGCCCAGCGCTGGCATGTCCTGCAACGTGCCGCCACATCCATTGATCTGACCACCGGCAGCAACTGGGGTGCCGTCATCGAGCAAAGCAAACTGCAACTGCGGCGCGGGGGCCCGGTAGCAGTTGGCGGCAGCCACATCGATACCCACGGCGATAAAGCGGCTGGGGATCGGCAGCGTCAGGGGCGTCGCCGTTTCAAACTCCACATTGCCCGCGCCAGGATTGTTGGAGGTATAGGCCGACACGGCGAAATTGGTCGCGGGGGCGGCCTGGCCCTTGAAGGCGCCAAGCGCCTGTGCCAACTGCTGGGTGACATTCCAGGCCTCCTGGGTGCCACAGCTGGCCGTCTGGCCATCCGCTCCCGCAACCGGCTGGTCTGCCGATGACATCAGCCCATTGCAGCCTGTGAGCCATGACGGGGCGGCCGTATAGGTTTGGCCTATCACACCCACATAATCCGTCAGAATATCCCCGCTGGTGGCGGGTGGAATATTTTGAAAGTCTTCCGTGAATATTACGGGCGGCGCCTGCGGCACCCCTGGCACCGCATAACCAAATCCGATGCACCTAGCTACGGATAGGACAACATGGACAACCGCCCGATTAGCGGATTTTTCCGTTGCCTGGCGGCACGTAGCGCTGGCCTGGGAAGTAGACCCGTTCAATCTCGCGCAGCGAGCCCTCGCCCAGCGAGCGGATCTTGAGCAGTTCATGCGGGTAGGCCTGGCGCAGTTGCTCGGGGGTGGTGATGTCACCGCGCGCCAGTGCCCGGACAATGGCCACGGGCAGCGAGCCATTGAGGCAAGAGCCGGAGACAAAGGGCAGCTTGGGCCTCGAGTGCATGGGAACATAGGACTGGCCAGGCAAAAAGGCCTTTTCGATCTTGCGCAGCCGCAGCAGACCAATGCCCTTGATCGCGAGCAGCCCCAGCGGGTAGGCCTTGCGCACCGCCTCGACGCTATCGATGCCGTGGTGCACCAGAATCCGTACCAATGGCGCAGGCAGCTTCCCGTCTAGTGAAGTGGAGGGGTGGATCTCTGAACCATTTGCCATATTTATGAAATCATAATCATCTTTGCTTAATTGTGTTACTTATGGTTTTTCTTGATTTCATCGGCTCAAAGCGCTGCCCATCAAAAAACGTGGCCTCCACTTCGCGCAGCGCCTTGATACCAAAGCCCGTTATCTCCACCAGGCGCCGGGGATAGGCGGCGACCAGCTGCTGCACGGTCTTGATGCCATGCCGGCGCAGGGTGATCAATACGCGCCGGGACACCAGGCCTTCGAGTGAGGTGCCATCCAGATCTTCTGTCTCGATCGGTGCCAGCACAGGCACCTCATAGCGCCGCCCCGGAAAAAGCAGCGCCTCGATCTGCCGAAAACGCACGGGCCCCAGGTAGTGGATTTTCAGCAGCTTGGCCGGATACAGTGCGTCGACCTGGGCCAGCGTGGTGATGTCGTGCCTGGCCAGCAGCTTCCACAGATCTGGCGGCAGAAGATCCTGGAGCGGCTTATCAGGCCGGTCAGGCGGTGGGGATGGTGATGTAGTCATCTGTAACCATCGTAGCCCCTTGGCCTTGCAAAATATTACATGGGCGGCTGAAATTAGATTTGTTGACATGTCTTATACACAGAGCAGCATGTCCGCATGCCTTTTTTCCTGCCGCCATCGCTGTGGTTGGTGAGGCCCAGTGCCAACAACCGCCTCATTCGGAGGGCGTGGAGGGCTTAGCGCTTACCGCTGCCTTGCGGCGCCCCATGGCGCCTGGCCACCTTGGCCATGTACATCGCCCCCAGAACGCACAGGCTCAGCGCCGGCCAGCCCACCAGGTACAGGCCCCACAGACCTTCCACAAAGAACAGCACGCAAATGCCTATCTGTATCGCGCCCCACCGGCGGCGCACGGGGGCCGCCGCCACGCCGGGAGCAGGCCTTGCCGCGGTGGTGCCGGTCTGTATCGCACCGTCGCTGCCTGCCCTCCCATCGGCGGCTGGGCTATGTCGCTTCTGCGGCCGGACCTGCTGCATGGCGCTGACTTCCTTTCATTGGGTGGTGAATGCTCGGATGCCATGGATCCGGGTCTGCATCGCCGCATGGCAGCGCCCGGCGGCCGCACCATATATAGCGAAATTACATTGGATTCCACATATTGCATTCTGGCCCATTCCACACCGGCACACAACCATAACTGTTGGATTTGAACTAGACAGATATGATCAATAAGAAGCTTGCCGAGAAGCCCCTGGCCCAACTGCTGGGCCAGCGCATTGCCCAGCTGCGCAAGTCGCGCCAATGGACGCAGGCGCAACTGGCAGAGCGCCTGCAGGTGGAGCCCGAGACCATCAGCCGCTTTGAACGCGGGGCCTCCGTGCCCTCACTGCATACGCTCGAAAGCCTTGCCTCGGTACTGCGCGTGGGCATCGCCGATCTGCTCGCCCACAGCTCCACCGCCCCCGATGACCAGGCCATGCGGATCAGCGCCTGGCTCTCCGAGCTGGAACCGGCGGACCGCGCCTTTGTGACCGGTATCGTGCAGCAGCTTTGTGAGCGGCTGCGTTCACACAGTGCTTGATCTAGGCGTCTTGTCGACCGCAGGACTGCAGCGTGCTGCCCACGCCCCCGGTTCAACGCAAGGCCGCACTCGTTTGCCATAGATCCATCGCTCACCTTTTGAGCGCCTTTCCCAAGCCATATCCTCCCCACCTCTCCATGTCACGTTTTTCGTGACGACAGCTTACCACAAAGTCACGAGACTCGTGACATGCCTTCCTTACTTACGCCTACCTCGACCGTTCTAGGCCGCCGCATGCGAGCCCGACGCGAAGACTTGGGTTGGTCGCAAGAAAAAGTGGGCGTGTTGATTGGCATCGATGAATCCGCAAGCCGTGCGCGCATCAGCCGCTATGAGCTGGGCACGCATGAGCCACCCATCAAAACGGCACGTCTGATCGCCGATGCGCTGCAAGTGCCGCTGGCCTATCTGTACTGCGAGGATGATGACTCCGCTCAGCTGCTACTGGCCCTGGGAGCCATGAGCAAAACAAAGCGGGGCAAAGCGCTGGCACATTGGCTGAGTGAGATCGCCTGAATCCTTGAAGCCGAGACGGATAGATGAAGCGAATACCCCGCTTCAGCGTCCACACCTGCACGCCCTAGCCTTTAGCAAGAAACAAGCATGTCTGTCACCCCATGGCGACCACCCCAGCACATCAAAGTCAAAGCCCTTGGCCTGCACTGGCGCAATGGCCAATTGCTGGCGACCGAGGTCCTGGATGATGCGGGCCGCCTGACAGGGGTGCGCCCCCTTGGCGGCGGCGTGGAGTTTGGCGAGCGCTGGCAGGCAGCGCTGCAACGCGAGTTCCTGGAAGAGCTGGGCGTGGAAGCGCAAGTCCAGGGACCACCCATCGTGATGGAGAACCTCTACACGCACCACGGGGCGGTAGGCCACGAGGTGCTGTTTATCGCCAATGTCGTGTTTGATTCAGCGCCCTTTGCGCACCTGGACCACATCTGCTTTCACGAAGACAGCGGCACCCTGTGCACAGCGCGCTGGTTTGACCTGGCGGCGCTCGATGCCCCGGGCGGCCCGGCGCTCTACCCGGCAGGGCTCAAGCAAGTGCTGCTTGACCGAGCTGCCGGCACGGCGCCGCCCAGCCGCTGAGCCCGCACCAGACGCAAAAAAGCCCATCACAGAGGATGGGCTTGGGAATGCGTTTGGTGGCCTGGCGCGGAATCGAACCACGGACACGCGGATTTTCAATCCGCTGCTCTACCAACTGAGCTACCGGGCCAACACAAGCTAGCATTATAGCCTGCGCCGCGCGCCCGTTCGGAAATTTGGGGGAATTGCTGCACATGCGATGCATGTGCAGATACAAGAAAGCCTCTGCACCATCACTGGTGCAGAGGCTAGTTGTTTTGTGGTGGCCTGGCGCGGAATCGAACCACGGACACGCGGATTTTCAATCCGCTGCTCTACCAACTGAGCTACCGGGCCCACGAGTTGAATTATAGCCCGAAAAAAAG
This sequence comes from Comamonas sp. JNW, assembly GCF_003105075.1. Taxonomy (NCBI): domain Bacteria; kingdom Pseudomonadati; phylum Pseudomonadota; class Betaproteobacteria; order Burkholderiales; family Comamonadaceae; genus Comamonas; species Comamonas sp. JNW. The sequence continues at coordinate 17,636 of NZ_QETI01000025.1, read as the reverse complement.
GGCGCTTTTTCAAAAAACTGAAATCAGTTCTTTTTATTGCGGCTCAGGTCCACGCCCAGCTGACGCAGCTTGCGGTAGAGGTGGGTGCGCTCCAGGCCGGTCTTCTCGGCCACGCGGGTCATCGAGCCGCCTTCGCGCGCCAGGTGAAATTCGAAGTAGGCCTTCTCGAAGCCATCCCGTGCCTCGCGCAGCGGCCGGTCCAGATCAAAGCCCTGGTGGGCATTGGGCGCGGCGTCCGCTGCAGCTGCGGTGGCCACGGTGGCAACCACCGGGGCGCTGTAGCCTGTGGGGGTCAAAGTGGGCACCACCTTGCCTGGCACCGCAGCCGCTGGCGCTGCCACGGGTGCGGGCACATTGCGCTGCAAGCCCTGCTCTACTGCCTTGAGCAGCTTTTGCATCGTGATGGGCTTTTCCAAAAAAGAGAACGCGCCAATGCGCGTTGCTTCGACGGCGGTATCAATGGTGGCGTGGCCACTCATCATGATCACGGGCATCGTGAGCAGGCCGGTCATTGACCACTCTTTGAGCAGCGACACACCATCGGTGTCGGGCATCCAGATGTCGAGCAGCACCAGGTCGTAGCCGCTTTCGTTGCGGGCCAAGCGCGCCTGTGTGGCGTTCTCCGCAACGTCCACGCTGTGGCCTTCATCGTTCAAGATCTCCGACAGGAGATCCCGAATTCCCAATTCGTCATCGACAACCAGAATATTTGCCATATTTTTTGAAAATCCAGTGCAGCAGGTGTGAGAGTTATTTCAAATCATCAACTCTTTTTCGATAGAGAATGATAACGACACTTGGGCACCTAAGATTTTTTCCCCCTCGACTCGATTAGAGATTTCTACGCGAGCGCCATGCTCGTCCGCAATTTTTTTGACGACGGCCAGGCCCAGGCCGGTACCTCGGGGCTTGGTCGTCACGTAGGGCTCAAATGCCTTTTGTAATATATGTTCTGGAAAACCGCAACCGCAGTCAGCAATTGTCAAACGCACGCGTTTGCTGTTGCCACTGAACCGGGTGGAGATCCGCACCGCCGGTGCTGATGCCTCCTTGCCCACCCAGGCCTGTTGCGTTGCATCCTGCGCATTTTGCAGCAAGTTATGGATGACCTGCCGCAACTGCTGCGCATCGCCCATGATACGTGGGGCCGCACTGTCCAGCTCCGCCTCCACCGGTACGACAGCATTTTCCGCGCCATATAAATGCAGCACGTCCATCACCAGCGCATTGAGGTCGATGGACTGCAGCTCGGCGGCCGGCAGGCGGGCGTAGTCGCGGAACTCGTTGACCAGGCGCTTCATCGCATCGACCTGGTCGACGATGGTGGTGACAGACTTTTTCAAAATCGCCTGGTCCTGGCCTTCGAGCTTGTTGCCCAGCTTGATCTCCAGCCGCTCGGCCGACAGCTGGATCGGTGTGAGCGGGTTCTTGATCTCATGGGCCAGACGCCTGGCCACCTCGCCCCAGGCCTGGGCGCGCTGCGCCGAGACGATTTCGGAGATGTCGTCAAACACCAGCAGGCGGCGGTTGTCGGGCAAGGTGGCACCGCGCGCCACCAGGTTGATGCTGTTCTGGTTGGGCAGCTGGCTGTCGCCATGGAGTTCATAGGGCTGCTGCCAGTGGTCCAGGTAGTGCTCGTCGGTCACATCGTGCAGGCGGGCAAACTGCCGGTCCACCTCTTGCGCAAAGGCCTGCAGGCCGGGCAGATCGCGCAGCGGGCGGCCTTCAAAGGCGGCCAGCGGCGCACGCAGAATGCGGGTGGCCCCGGGGTTGCTGGAGTGGATGACGCCCTGGGCATCAAGCACGATGACGCCGGCGGTAAGGTTGTCCAAAATGGTCTGCAGGCTCTGGCGCGCCTCATCGGTCTGGCGCATGCCGCGCTCGACCGCACGGCGCGCGTCGAGCAGCTGCTGGGTCATCTCGGCAAACGAGCGGGTCAGGCCGCTTAACTCGTCCTTGCTGGGCAGCACCGGTTTGGGTCGCAGATTGCCCGATGCCACCTCGCGCACGCCTTCGGCCAGCACCAAAAGCGGGCGCACCAGCTGGTTGCCCAGCAAGGCGGCCAGCACCACGGCGCCGAAAACGGCCAGGAACAGACTCAAGGTGAGCGTGCCGATGTACATGCGGCGCAGGCCGTCGCGCGCCAGCGCGCGTTCCTGGTACTCGCGGTTGGCCTCCTGCACCTTGAGGGCGTTGACCACCAAGGCCGCTGGCAGCGGCATGGTGGCCTGCAAAAAGCGGCCGTCGGGGATCACCCCCACATCGCCATTGGCGACCTGCACCAGGGTTTTGACGCGCACCTTGGACGGGTCGCCGGTGATGGCGCCGTTGATGTCGGCCACCTCTTCGAGGCCATCGATCTGATAGGCGCGCTGCTGCTGGGTGGCGGTGCGCAGCAACGCGGCCGAGGGCTTGTCGGGGTTGAGCACAAAGCGCGACTGGCCGGTGCTGGCAATGGCCTGGGAGCTGGCCGACCACAGCACCACATCATCGGCGCCGAGCTGGTCCTTGATGCGCTCGAGCACGAGGCCCGATGCGGCATCCGATATCTGGGACAGCTGGCTGCTGGCGGTGCGGGTGCGCTCGGCCATCGCCGTGGAGGTGGTGTCGAGCGTGATGCGCGCGAGGTTGACCCCGGCGTCCAGCGCGCCTTCGACCTTGACATCGAACCAGCTCTCGATCGAGCGCGAGACGAACTGGTAGGAGACGAAATAGATCACCACGCCGGGCAGCACGCCCACCAGCGCAAAGGTGGCAGCCAGCTTGAGCAGCAGCTTGCTGCCAAAGCGCCGGGCCACAAGGCGCCGCACCAGGATGACTACGCCCCACAGCACCACCATGCTCAGCACACAGGCCACGCCGATGTTCACGCCCAGCAGCACGCCGTAGTAGCGCTCGTACAGCACGCGGTTGTTGGTGGCGAAAGACAGCAGGAAGAGCAGCACCAGGCCGATGCCGATCATCGCCGACAGGCCAACGATCACCGACCAGCGCGCACGGCTGGGCGTGTAGGCCACGCGCATCGACGATGACTTTTCGATTTTCACGGCGCGCTCGCCTCGGGCAGCGGCAGCTGGCTTCTGAGCTGCAGGTTCAGGCCGCCATTGCTGAACGGCGCGAACTGGAAGATGCGCGGCAGCTGGCTGCTGTCGAGCCGGAAGCTGAACTTGACCAGGTAGTCCACATCGCTTGCGAGCTCATCGGCGCTGGCGATCTTCCAGTTGCGCACGCGCTTGACCACGAGCATCACTTCTTCGAGGCTGTCAAAGCTCTGGCCCAGCGAGGTCACCGCGCCGGCGTCGGTCAGCGGCATGCTCGAGACATGCAGGCGCCAGCGCCGGGTCAGCGGCTGGTAACTCACGCGCAGGTAGCGGGCGGTTTTCTTGACGGTCTTGTCGCGCCAGTACCAGCGCTCGGAGATGACCTCGGCCTCCTGCACAAAGTACAGCGCCACGCCTTTGTTGAGGGCATCTTCGATCTGGTCGGGCAGCGCAAACTGCAGCGCCACCGTGGCAAAGGCACCGTCGGCATTGCGCACCAGCTGCAGCTCGACCTTTTTCTCATTCTCCGACGCCATGGCCGGTGCCGCTGCGGCACAGCACAGCATCAGCGCAAGGAGGAAATGGTGGATCAATCGCATACGGACGGGCTCAACGAAGCGGCTTGTGCAGCAGCGCGTAGTAAAAACCGTCATGGTCGCGCGCCAGGCTGCCCAGGCTATTGTGACCGGCCTCGCGCAACTGTGGCAACAAATGCCCTGGCGCAGGCAGGCGTTGGGCATCGGCGTGGCGGCGGAGGAACTGCGCCACCTGGCCCTCGCCCTCTTCATGGAAGACCGAGCAGGTGCAGTACAGCAGCCGGCCGCCGGGCACGACCAGGGGCCACAGGGCTTCGAGCAGCTGGCGCTGGATGGCGGCGAGCTGCGCGATGTCGGTGGCGCGGCGCAGCCAGCGCACATCGGGCTGGCGGCGCACGATGCCCGAGGCCGAGCAAGGCGCATCCAACAAAATTGCATCAAATTGCTGCAACCCGTGGCGCGCTTGCACCGCCGGCAGCCAGCTGGCCACTTCGCTGCCGCTGGCCACCACCACATCGGCCTGCAGTGACAGCCGCGCCAAGGTATCGCCAATGCGTTCGGCGCGCTTGGCATCGATCTCCAGCGCCACCATGTCGATGGGGCGCTGGGGCGTGGCGGCTTCCAACAGATGCGCGGTCTTGCCGCCGGGCGCGGCGCAGGCATCGAGCACATGCAGCGCGCGGCCATCGTGCGGCTGCAAGCCATCGAGCAGCAGCGGCGCGGCCATCTGGGCGGCGCTGTCCTGCACCGAGACCCAGCCCTGCGCAAACTGCGGCAGCTGGTCCACCGGCACGCCGCGCGTCAGCACCAGGCCGGCCTCGCCCACGCCCACCACGGCCTCGATGCCCGCTTCATCCAGCAGCGCCAGGTAATCGGCGCGGCTGCAGCGCTGCAGGTTCACGCGCAAGGCCATCGGCGCCTGCGCATTGTTGGCCGCCACAATGGCCTGCCAATCTTGCGGATAGTCCTTTTGCAGGCGCCCCAGCCACCACTGCGGGTGGTTGTACTGCGCCACCGGCTCCTGGGCCACGGCGCGCAGCAGGTCATCGCGCTCGCGCAAAAAACTGCGCAGGCAGCCATTGATGAAGGCCGATTGCGACTTGGTGGCCGAGCGCTTCTTGGCCGCATCCACCGCCTGGTTCACCACGGTGAAGGCGTCGTAGCGCGGCACCTCGGGCAGCAGCAAGGCCAGCGCCGTGCACAGCAAGGCATCGACCGCGCTGGCAGGCTTGCGCGGGGCCAGCTCGGCACGCACGGCATCTGCGGTGCCCAGCACGCGCAGCACATCCATCAGCAAGGCCTGCACGCCGGCGCGCAGCGCGGGCTCTACCCCGCCCAACACGGCGCGGGCAGATTGCCCCTGGCGCACATCCTGCAAGGCGCGCGCCACCGCCAGCAGCTGGGCGGACAGGCTGGGGCCCTGGTTGGTGTTGGGCGCTGTGGCGGCCCGGGAGGGTTGTCGTGGACGGGAAGGGAGGTTCATGCCGAAGGAGTGCAATGGCCTGGGTGCCGCTGCGGATCAAAAGGAATACTAATCGATATGCCCCAGGAGGCCTCTGCGCGTGCAGAGCCTGCCTGGTAAAGACGCTGTGCAAAGTGACCTGCTTCAGACACGAAATGGAGCAGAGGACTTTGCACAGAGCCATCATCAGGGCGCGTCAGCAGCCGGGCTGCCAGGCATTAAAAAACCCGTAATTCCGCGGCGCGAAATTACGGGTCTTGCTCAGCCCAACCTGACCGATAGGTATCGGTCAGGGATTGGCGGCTTAGTCAGCAGCAGGGTCTGCAGCGCTGTCGGCAGCGGCCACCGCTTCTTCCGACACACCGGCCAGATCGGCCGCTTCTGCATCGGCGATGGCGCGGCGCTCGGCCTCGTCCATCTCGTCCTTGGCCTTGCGTGCCTGGTGGTAAGCCAGACCGGTACCAGCGGGGATCAGACGACCCACGATGACGTTTTCCTTCAGGCCACGCAGCTCGTCGCGCTTGCCCATGATGGCAGCCTCGGTCAGCACGCGGGTCGTTTCCTGGAAGGAAGCGGCCGAGATGAAGGAGTCGGTCGACAGCGAAGCCTTGGTAATACCCAGCAACACGTTGGAGTAGACCGCTGGGATCTTGCCATCGCGCTGTGCAGCTTCGTTGGTGTTGAGCACTTCGGAGCGCTCGACCTGCTCACCCTGGATGTAGGAGGTATCACCTGGGGCTTCGATGACCACGCGGCGCAGCATCTGGCGAACGATCACCTCGATGTGCTTGTCGTTGATCTTCACGCCTTGCAAGCGGTACACGTCCTGCACTTCGTCAACGATGTAGCGCGACAGCTCTTCGATACCCAGCAGGCGCAGGATGTCCTGCGGATCGGCTGGGCCGTCGACGATCAGCTCGCCCTTGTTGACCACCTGGCCTTCGTGCACCAGGATGTTGCGTTCCTTTGGAACCAGCTCTTCCCAGACCTTGCCTTCCAGATCGGTGATCTGCAGGCGCACCTTGCCCTTGGTTTCCTTACCGTAGGACACGGTACCGGTCATCTCGGCCAGCGCGCCCTTGTCCTTCGGCGTACGGGCTTCGAACAGCTCGGCCACACGTGGCAGACCACCGGTAATGTCGCGGGTCTTCTGGCCTTCCATAGGAATACGGGCCAGCACTTCGCCGGGGCCCACTTCCTGGCCATCACGCACCTGCAGCAGAGCGCCGACCTGGAAGCCGATCGTCACCGCGTGGTCGGTACCAGGAATCTTGACTTCCTGGCCGTTGGCATCCGCCAGCTTGACCTGCGGACGCACCACCTTGGCAGAACCACGGTGCTTCGGATCGATCACCACCAGGGTGGACAGACCGGTCACTTCGTCGACCTGCTTGGCCACGGTCAGACCTTCTTCCACATTCTCGAACTTCACCTGACCGGCGTATTCGGTAATGATGGGTCGGGTCAGCGGATCCCAGTTGGCCAGCACGGTGCCCGCCTTGATCTGTTGATCAGGCTTGATCGACAAGATAGCGCCGTAAGGCATCTTGTGACGCTCGCGCTCGCGGCCGTACTCGTCCTGGATCACGATTTCGCCGGAGCGGGAAATCACAACCAGTTCGCCCTTGTTGTTGGTCACATAGCGCATCTGTGGGTTGAAGCCCACGATACCGTTGGACTTGGCTTCCACGCTGGAGGCCACAGCCGCACGCGAAGCCGCACCACCGATGTGGAACGTACGCATGGTCAGCTGCGTGCCAGGCTCACCGATCGACTGGGCAGCGATCACACCGACGGCTTCGCCGAGGTTGATCATGCCGCCACGGCCCAGGTCGCGGCCGTAGCAGGTAGCGCACAGACCAAAGCGGGTTTCGCAGGTCAGTGCGGTGCGCACCTTCACTTCGTCCACCCCAGCCGCTTCCAGATCTTCGATCAGGTCTTCGTCCAGCAGGTCGCCGGCCTTGGCCAGCACCGCGCGGGTTTCGGGGTGCAGCACTTCGTCCGCAGCGGTACGGCCGAGGATACGGTCGCGCAGCGATTCGATCACTTCACCGCCTTCCACCACAGCGCGCATCAAGGTGCCGTTGTGCGTGCCGCAGTCGAGCTCGGTGATCACCAAGTCCTGCGTCACGTCCACCAGACGACGCGTCAGGTAACCGGAGTTAGCCGTCTTCAGCGCCGTATCGGCCAGACCCTTACGGGCACCGTGGGTGGAGATGAAGTACTGCAACACGTTGAGGCCTTCGCGGAAGTTCGCGGTAATAGGCGTCTCAATGATCGAGCCATCGGGCTTGGCCATCAGACCACGCATACCTGCCAGCTGGCGGATCTGTGCGGCCGAGCCACGGGCGCCGGAGTCGGCCATCATGTAAATCGCGTTGAACGATTCCTGATCGACTTCGTTGCCATGGCGGTCAATGACCTTTTCCTTGGCCAGCTGGGCCATCATGACCTTGGAGACTTCGTCACCGGCCTTGCCCCAGATGTCCACCACCTTGTTGTAGCGCTCGCCAGCCGTCACCAGACCGGAGACGTACTGCTGCTCGATTTCCTTCACTTCCGCTTCGGAGCGGGCGATGATCTCGGCCTTTTGCGGTGGCACCAGCATGTCGCCAATGGCGATCGAGATACCGGAGCGCGTTGCCAGACGGAAGCCGTTTTGCAGCAGCTTGTCGGCGAACACCACGGTTTCCTTCAAGCCACACTTGCGGAACGAGATGTTGATCAGCTTGGAGATTTCCTTCTTCTTCAACGTCTTGTTGATCGAAGAGAAAGGCATACCCTTGGGCAGAATCTCGGACAGCAGCGCGCGGCCCACGGTGGTTTCCACCAGCTTGGTCGTCGGCTCGAACTCACCCGAGGCCTTGTTCTTGTTCCACTCGGTCAGACGCACGCTGATCTTGGTGGCGCGCTCGACCTGCTCGGCATCCAGTGCGCGTTGCACTTCGCCGATGTCGGAGAACACCATGCCTTCGCCCTTGCCGTTGATCCGCTCACGGGTGGCCTGGTACAGGCCCAGCACCACGTCCTGAGAAGGAACGATCGAGGGTTCGCCCGAAGCGGGGAACAGCACGTTGTTGGAGGCCAGCATCAGGGTGCGGGCTTCCATCTGTGCTTCCACCGACAGCGGCACGTGAACAGCCATCTGGTCACCGTCGAAGTCAGCGTTGAATGCCGCGCAAACCAACGGGTGCAGTTGCAGGGCCTTGCCTTCGATCAGGATAGGCTCGAACGCCTGAATACCCAGACGGTGCAGCGTAGGCGCACGGTTGAGCATGATCGGATGCTCGCGAATCACCTCTTCCAGGATGTCCCACACCACGGGGGTGCCGGTTTCCACTTCCTTCTTGGCGGCCTTGATGGTCGTGGCGATGCCACGCGCTTCGAGCTGCGCGAAGATGAAAGGCTTGAACAGCTCCAGCGCCATCAGCTTGGGCAGACCGCACTGGTGCAGCTTGAGCGTTGGGCCCACGGTAATCACGGAACGACCGGAGTAGTCGACGCGCTTACCCAGCAAGTTCTGACGGAAACGACCGCTCTTACCCTTGATCATGTCGGCCAGCGACTTGAGGGCACGCTTGTTCGCGCCGGTCATGGCCTTGCCACGGCGGCCGTTGTCCAGCAGCGAGTCGACCGCTTCTTGCAGCATGCGCTTTTCATTGCGGGCAATGATCTCTGGGGCCTTGAGCTCCAGCAGGCGGCGCAGACGCGAGTTACGGTTGATGACGCGGCGGTACAGGTCGTTCAGGTCGGAGGTCGCAAAGCGGCCGCCATCCAGCGGCACCAGCGGACGCAGATCGGGAGGCAGCACAGGCAGCACTTCCATCACCATCCAACCGGGCTTGATGCCGGACTTCTTGAACGCTTCGAGCAGCTTCAGGCGCTTGGCGTTCTTCTTGACCTTGACTTCGGAGCCGGTCAGGTCGTTGCGCAGGCGCTCGATTTCCGAGTCGATCTCGATGCCTTCGAGCAGGTCCTTGATGCCTTCGGCGCCCATCTTGGCCACGAATTCATCACCGTACTCTTCGACGTTCTTGTCGTACTCGTCTTCCGACATGATGCTGAACTTCTTCAGCGGGGTCATGCCGGGGTCGGTCACCACATAGGCTTCGAAGTACAGCACGCGTTCGATGTCGCGCAGGGTCATATCCAGCACCAGACCCAGGCGCGATGGCAGGGACTTGAGGAACCAGATATGGGCGCAAGGCGCGGCCAGGTCGATGTGACCCATGCGTTCGCGGCGCACCTTGGTCTGCGTGACTTCAACGCCGCACTTCTCGCAGATCACACCGCGGTGCTTCAAGCGCTTGTACTTGCCGCACAGGCATTCGTAGTCCTTGATCGGGCCAAAGATCTTGGCGCAGAACAGACCATCGCGCTCGGGCTTGAAGGTACGGTAGTTGATGGTCTCGGGCTTCTTCACTTCACCGAAAGACCACGAACGGATCTTTTCGGGCGAAGCCAGGCCGATTTTGATGGCATCGAAATGCTCATCAGGCGTGAATTGTTTGAACAGGTCGAGTAGCGATTTCATAGACTCTTTCCCCCTTCAATTAAGAACGTTCCAGTTCGATGTCCAGGCCCAGGGAACGGATTTCCTTGACCAGCACATTGAACGACTCCGGCATGCCGGCTTCGATAGCGTGTTCGCCCTTGACGATGGATTCGTACACCTTGGTACGGCCCACCACGTCATCGGACTTCACGGTCAGCATTTCCTGCAGCACATAAGCGGCGCCATAGGCTTCCAGCGCCCACACTTCCATTTCACCGAAACGCTGACCACCGAACTGGGCCTTACCGCCCAGAGGTTGTTGCGTCACCAGCGAGTAAGGACCGGTGGAGCGGGCGTGCATCTTGTCATCGACCAAGTGGTGCAGCTTCAGGTAGTGCATGTAGCCGATCGTGGTGGGGCGCTCGAAGCGCTCACCGGTGCGGCCGTCATACAGGTAGGCCTGCGTGCGTGGCTCGGTCAGACCCTTGCGTGCCTGGATGTCATCCGGGTACGCCAGCTTGAGCATGTCCTTGATTTCCTGCTCGGAAGCACCGTCGAACACCGGCGTTGCGAAAGGCACGCCGTTCTTCAGGTTCTCCGCCATGAACATGATCTGGTCATCGGACAGTTGCTTGAGGTCTTCCTTGCGACCGCGGCTGTTGTACACCTCTTCGAGGAAGGAGCGCACTTCAGTGGCACGGGCTTCGGCCTGCAGCATGTCACCGATACGCTGGCCCAGGCCCTTGCCGGCCCAGCCCAGGTGGACTTCAAGCACCTGACCGATGTTCATGCGCGAAGGCACGCCCAGCGGGTTCAGCACGATGTCGGCGGTGGTGCCATCGGCCATGAAAGGCATGTCTTCCACCGGCACGATCTTGGAGACCACACCCTTGTTACCGTGACGGCCGGCCATCTTGTCGCCAGGCTGCAGACGGCGCTTGACGGCCAGGTAGACCTTGACCATCTTGAGCACGCCAGCGGGCAGCTCGTCGCCTTGCGTGAGCTTCTTGCGCTTTTCTTCGAAAGCCAGGTCGAAGTTGTGGCGTTGCTGCTCGATGGAGTTCTTGATGGACTCCAGCTGCGCGGCGACGTCGTCTTCGGCAGGGCGGATATCGAACCAGTGGAACTTCTCCACGCCGTCCAGATAGGCCTTGTCGATCTTGGTGCCCTTGGCCAGCTTTTGTGGGCCGCCATTGGCCACGCGGCCGTTGAGCAGCTTGGCGATACGATCGAACGCATCGGCTTCCACAATACGCAGCTGGTCGTTCAGGTCCAGACGGAAACGCTTGAGTTCGTCGTCGATGATCTGCTGGGCGCGCTTGTCGCGCGTGATGCCTTCACGGGTGAAGACCTGCACATCGATCACGGTACCTTGCGAGCCCTGGTCCACGCGCAGCGAGGTGTCCTTCACATCGGACGCCTTCTCACCGAAGATGGCGCGCAGCAGCTTCTCTTCTGGGGTCAGCGTGGTCTCGCCCTTTGGCGTGACCTTGCCCACCAGCACATCGCCGGGCTGCACTTCTGCACCCACGTAGATGATGCCGGACTCGTCCAGACGGTTGAGTTGCTGCTCGGACAGGTTCGGGATGTCGCGTGTGATTTCCTCGGCACCCAGCTTGGTGTCACGGGCCATCACCACCAGCTCCTCGATGTGGATCGAGGTGTAGCGGTCTTCAGCCACCACGCGTTCGGAGATCAGGATCGAGTCTTCGAAGTTGTAGCCGTTCCAGGTCATGAAGGCGATCAGCATGTTCTGACCAATGGCGATTTCGCCCAGGTCGGTCGATGCACCGTCGGCAATCACGTCACCCTTGGCCAGCTTGTCGCCGCGGCGAACCACGGGACGCTGGTGGATGTTGGTGTTCTGGTTGGAACGCTGGTACTTGATGAGGTTGTAGATGTCCACACCCACTTCACCGGCCACAGCTTCTTCGTCGTTCACACGGATCACGATACGGGTCGCGTCCACGTAATCGACGATACCGCCACGGGTAGCCGTCACGACGGTGCCCGAGTCGACCGCTGCAACGCGCTCGATACCGGTACCAACCATGGGCTTTTCAGGGCGCAGCACAGGCACGGCCTGGCGCGACATGTTGGCACCCATCAATGCGCGGTTCGCGTCATCGTGCTCGAGGAACGGAATCAGCGACGCAGCCACCGACACGATCTGTGCGGGCGACACGTCCATGTACTGCACGCGCTCGGCGGACAGCAGGGTCGATTCACCGTTTTCACGGGCAGAGACGAGGTCACCGGTGAGGCGGCCTTCGGCGTCGAGCTCGGCATTGGCCTGCGCGATCACGTACTTGCCTTCTTCGATGGCCGACAGGTAGTCCATCTGATCGGTCACCTTGCCATCGATCACGCGACGGTAAGGGGTTTCGATGAAACCGTACTCGTTCAGACGCGCGTACAGAGCCAGCGAGTTGATCAGACCAATGTTGGGACCTTCAGGCGTTTCGATCGGGCAGACGCGGCCGTAGTGGGTCACGTGCACGTCACGCACTTCGAAGCCTGCGCGTTCGCGGGTCAGACCGCCTGGGCCCAGAGCGGAAACACGGCGCTTGTGCGTGATTTCAGCCAGGGGGTTGGTCTGGTCCATGAACTGCGACAGCTGCGAGGCGCCGAAGAATTCCTTCAGGGCGGCCGAGATCGGCTTGCTGTTGATCAGGTCGTGCGGCATCAGGGGCTCTTGCTCAGCCTGGCCCAGACGCTCCTTCACAGCCTTTTCGATACGTGCCAGACCGGTGCGGTACTGGTTTTCGGCCAGCTCGCCCACGCAACGCACGCGGCGGTTGCCCAAGTGGTCGATGTCATCGACTTCACCCTTGCCGTTGCGCAGATCCACCAGGATCTTCACGACTTCGAGGATGTCTTCGTTGGACAGCACCATGGGGCCGATCGCGGTGTCGCGGCCGATCTTGGCGTTGAACTTCATACGGCCGACACGCGACAGATCGTAGGTGTCTTCGTTGTAGAACAAACGCTGGAACAGCGCCTGCACGGCGTCCTCGGTGGGAGGCTCACCAGGGCGCATCATGCGGTAGATGGCAACGCGTGCAGCGAACTCGTCAGCGGTTTCATCGGTGCGCAGGGTCTGCGAGATGTAGGCGCCGTGGCTCAGCTCGTTCGTGTAGATGCAAGCCAGATCCTGGATGCCAGCTGCGCGCAGCTTCTTGAGCAGCGCTTCGGTCATCTCTTCGTTGGCCTTGGCGATGATTTCACCGGTGTCAGGGTCAACGATGTTCTTGGCAGCGACGCGGCCGAGCAGGAAGTCTTCAGGCACGCTGATGAACTTGGTGCCCGATTGCTCCATCTCGCGGGTGTGGCGCGCGGTGATGCGCTTGTCCTTGGCGACGACGACCTTGCCCGACTTGTCGGTGATGTCAAAGCGCGCGACTTCACCCTTGAGGCGGTCAGCCACAAATTCCATTTGCGCGCCGCTGTCCATCAGGCGGAAGTTGTCGTTCTCGTAGAACGTCGCCAGGATGGACTCGGGCGTCATGCCGATGGCCTTGAGCAGAATCGACACCGGCATCTTGCGGCGGCGGTCCACACGGAAGAACAGCAGGTCCTTGGGGTCGAACTCGAAGTCCAGCCAGGAGCCGCGGTAAGGGATGATGCGAGCCGAGAACAGCAACTTGCCCGAGCTGTGCGTCTTGCCCTTGTCGTGTTCAAAGAACACGCCTGGCGAGCGGTGCAGCTGCGAGACGATCACGCGCTCGGTGCCGTTGACGATGAATGAACCTTTGTCCGTCATCAGGGGCACTTCGCCCATGTAGACTTCCTGCTCCTTCACTTCCTTGACCACCTTGGATTGGGGCGTGGAGGATTCACGGTCATAGATAATCAACTGCACCTTGGCACGCACAGCGGACGAGAAGGTCAGACCACGGGTCTGGCATTCGCGCACGTCGAAAGCGGGCCTGGCGAGGTTGTACTCGACAAACTTCATCTCCACAAAACCGTTGTGCGAGACGATGGGGAAAGCCGAGTTGAAGGCAGCTTGCAAGCCTTCATCAGTACGCTTTTTGGGGGCCGAGTCTGCTTGCAAAAATGCGGTGTAAGCATCTTTTTGCATTTGCAGCAGGTAAGGCACTTCGAGCACGCTATCGCGGCTGCCGAAACTTTTGCGGATTCGCTTGCGTTCGGTGTAAGAATAGGCCATGAGATCTCCGGGCAAAGACATGAGTCCTGGGTCTTCGACGACACCCCCGCGAGGGGGTTGCAGCTTGGTGGGTTGGCCACTACCAACCATGGCAGACGGTGGTGCATTGCACACCACCCGAACCAAGGGGTTTTCTAGTGTCGGATGTTAGAAAACACTAAAAATCAGCCATCAACGGCCAGTTTTTGGTGTGCTCTAGCGAACGATATTCCAGAAGCGCCAAAGGCTGGAGCACCTTTTCGGGTACTCCAGCCTTGAAAAAGCCCTCAATTACTTGAGTTCGGCCTTTGCACCAGCGTCCACCAGCTTCTTAGCAGCGGCTTCAGCGTCAGCCTTAGGCATAGCTTCCTTCAGAACCTTAGGAGCGCCGTCGACCATGTCCTTGGCTTCCTTCAGACCCAGACCGGTGATTTCACGCACGGCCTTGATCACGCCAACCTTGTTAGCGCCGGCTTCCAGCAGCACCAGGTTGAACTCGGTCTTTTCTTCAGCAGCAGCAGCGGCACCGCCACCACCAGCAGCAGGAGCGGCCATAGCAGCAGCGCTCACGCCAAACTTCTCTTCAATTGCCTTGACCAGGTCGTTCAGTTCCAGAACAGTCATGCTGTCCAGGGAGGTCAAGAATGCGTCTTTATCGAATGCCATTTTGATTTCCTAAATATATCGGTTGGTTTTGCCGCGCTTAAGCTGCAGCGACTTCGGCGACTTCCGCGCCTTCGCCCTTTTTGGCCGCCAGTGCGCCCAGCACAACGGCCGTACGCGAGATTGGCGACATGAGCAAGCCACACAATTGGGCCAGCAGCACTTCCTTGGAAGGCACGCTTGCCAGTTGCTTAACGCTGTTAGCGTCCAACGCCTTTCCTTCGAATGCACCACCGCGAATCACCAACTTGTCGTTGGTCTTCGCGAAATCGGCCACTACCTTGGCAGCGGCGATTGCATCTTCAGAGAAACCGTAGATCAGCGGGCCGGTCATCTGGTCAGCGACCACTTCAAAGCTGCTACCAGCAACAGCGCGACGAGCCAGGGTGTTCTTCAGAACACTCAGCGTCACGCCTTGCTTGCGTGCTTCCACACGCAGCTTCGTCATGTCAGCGACCGTGATGCCGCGGTATTCCGCGAACACAAGCGTTTGAGCTTTAGCGGCGAGGCTGGTCACTTCATTGATGACCGCTTCTTTCTCACTGCGATTCAGACTCAAGGTCTACTCCTTCAAATGCGCATTAGGAGCGAACTCCACCTGCGCGCTCTTGTTGCAGCGACCAACTGTTTTGGAAATTCATCCATCTGCAGCGGGATCGCCATCTGCGTTGGCAAAAAGATTTAAGTGATCGAATCACACCAACGGTCTTGGATGGCCTGGCATGGCGTCTTTTTCAAAACCCCTTGCCAGCCCACCACACCAGACAGGTGCAAGCACCTGCCTGACGATTTTTTTAGCAATTACGCTGCGATGGTCTGTGCATCGACGCGCACGCCGATACCCATCGTCGACGACACCGCCACCTTGCGCAGGTACAGACCCTTGCTGGTAGCTGGCTTTGCCTTGTTCAGAGCATCGATCAGGGCTGCCAGGTTGCCTTGCAGCTTGTCGTTCTCGAACGAGCGGCGGCCGATGGTCGAGTGAACGATACCAGCCTTGTCAACGCGGAACTGCACCTGACCTGCCTTGGCGTTCTTCACAGCCGTAGCGACGTCCGGAGTCACGGTGCCCACCTTGGGGTTAGGCATCAGACCACGTGGGCCCAGGATTTGACCCAGGGTACCAACGATACGCATCGCGTCAGGCGCAGCGATCACGATGTCGAAAGGCATGTCACCAGCCTTGACCATCGCGGCCAGCTCGTCCATACCCACGATATCGGCACCAGCGGCCTTGGCTTCTTCAGCCTTGGCGCCTTGTGCGAACACGGCCACGCGGGTGGTCTTGCCGGTGCCGTTAGGCAGCACGACAGCGCCACGAACCACTTGATCCGACTTCTTGGCGTCCACGCCCAGCTGGATAGCCACGTCGATGGATTCGTCGAACTTGGCCGTTGCCGCGTCCTTGACGATTGCAACTGCATCAGCGAATGCGTACAGCTTGGTGGTGTCCACCTTGCCTTGCAGGGCCTTTTGCTTCTTGGTCAACTTTGCCATCTTAGAGGCCCTCCACCGTAACGCCCATCGAACGGGCGGAACCAGCCAGCGTGCGCACAGCGGCGTCAACGTCAGCAGCGTTCATGTCCTTCAGCTTGGTCTTGGCGATCTCTTCCAGCTGAGCGCGGGTGATCTTGCCGACCTTCGTGGCCAGAGGGTTCGAAGAACCCTTGTCCAGCTTGATCGCCTTCTTGATCAGCACCGTTGCGGGTGGGGTCTTGATGACGAACGTGAAGCTCTTGTCCGCAAAAGCGGTGATCACCACAGGCAGTGGCAGACCTGGCTCGACACCTTGGGTCTGGGCGTTGAACGCCTTGCAGAATTCCATGATGTTGAGACCACGTTGACCCAGCGCTGGACCAATGGGTGGCGATGGATTGGCTTTACCAGCTGGCACTTGCAGCTTGATGAAGCCGACAATTTTCTTTGCCATTTATAGCTCCTTACGGGTAAAAACGCCCGCACTGCATAGCGCGGGCTCCCCGGGGGTTAAGACTCTGTTTAGGCACCGAGTCCGTAAGTGCATGAAAATGAATCAGGTTTTTTCGACCTGCGCAAATTCCAGCTCAACCGGAGTTGAACGGCCAAAGATCATAACAGAAACGCGAAGTCGACTCTTTTCGTAGTTTACTTCTTCGACAGATCCGTTGAAGTCCGTGAACGGACCTTCCTTGACGCGGATGAATTCGCCCACCGTGAATTCGATCTTGTGGCGTGGCTTATCCGAGCCTTCTTCCATCTGCAGAACGATCTTCTGAACTTCTGCTTCGGAGATGGGTGCCGGACGGTTCTTGGCACCGCCCACAAAACCCGTCACCTTGCTGGTGTGCTTGACCAAGTGCCAGGTGTCGTCATCCATGACCATCTCGACGAACACATAACCGGGGAACAGGCGGCGCTCGGTGGTCTTCTTCTGACCATTGCGCACTTCCACCACTTCCTCGGTAGGCACCAGGATGCGACCGAACTTGCTTTGCATGTCCGAGCGGTGAATGCGCTCCAGGATATTGCGCTCGACGGCCTTCTCCATGCCCGAGTAGGCATGCACGATGTACCAGCGCAGATCGGGATTAGCAGCACTCATAGGCGCCTCAGCGCCTGTGTTGGTTGTTTCGTCCGTGTTCGACATTACTTCCTCCAGCCCAGAACCAGGTCATACAAGACCCATTCCAGCGTTTTATCAGTCATCCACAAGAACAAAGACATGATGACCACAAACGCGAACACGTAGGCGGTCATCTGCAGCGTCTCTTTACGCGAAGGCCAAACAACCTTCTTGACTTCACGCCAGGAGTCCTTGGCAAAACCAACAAATTGCTTACCTGGTTCAGACACCAGAAAAACGGTGACAGCCGCAATGAGAGCCACAATCAGCACGGCCCACTGGGCAATCGCACCTTGTTTGGCCAACAGGTAAAAACCGGCGATACCGGCGATGACCAATGCAGCTACGGCGAACAGCTTGAGCTTGTCCGCACCAGAACTAACAGTTTCAACTTGTGTAGCAGCCATGTCGACAATTCAGAGATGAAAATAGGCATCACTCAAGACGCCGAAGCCCGCCTTGTAATCAGGCGGGCTTGGTTGACCACTTATTCAGTGGCAGGGGCAGTAGGAATCGAACCTACAACCTTCGGTTTTGGAGACCGACGCTCTGCCAATTGAGCTATACCCCTACGAAATCAATACTTACGCAATGATCTTGGCAACCACGCCAGCGCCCACGGTACGGCCGCCTTCGCGAATAGCGAAACGCAGACCTTCTTCCATAGCGATGGGGTTGATCAGCTTG
>NZ_QETI01000024.1:0-33322 GCF_003105075.1 Comamonas sp. JNW | reverse complement strand
ATCTTCACATTCGCAATGTCCACTCCCGAGCCATCGCTCTTGACGCGCACCTTGACGTTGTAGTCCACCACGCGTTTGACGGGTACCAGTACTTTCATAGTCTCAGCTTTCTAACAATAAACTCTGGGCCCGCTGCGGCGTCGCTTGCCGCCTGCAGGCCACGGTATCAATCGGGCAAGGTCAGCACGCCTTGCGTCTGGAGTGCTTGCAGTTGCGAATCACTCAAACGCAGCAGATTTTGCAGCACTTCGCGTGTACCTTCACCCAGTGTGGGCGGCGCGCGGCGAATCGGCAGGCGCTCGCCATCCATGCGGATGGGCGGCGCCAGCACGGCGGTGTGGCCGGCCACCGGATGGGGCATGTTCTGCACCAGGCCGGCTTGCTGCACGCGCTCGGAGGTCAGCGCCTCATGCAGGCCCAGCACCTCGCCACATGGCACGCCGCAGGCATTGAGCCGCTCGATCAGCAGCGCACGCGGGAAGCTGCGGATCGTCTCGATCATCAGCGGCAGCAAGAGCTTGCGGTCCTTGGCACGCTCCACATTGGTCGCGTACTTGGGGTTGTCGGCCAGGTCGGGGCGCTCGATGACATCGCGGCAGAAGCGCTCGAACTGCGAATTGTTGCCCACCGCAATGATCAGCGGGCCATCAGCCGCCTCGAACATGCCATAGGGCACGATCGAGGGGTGGGCATTGCCAAAACGCTCCGGGTCCTTGCCCATGAACAGCGCATCGAGCCCGTAGTAGCCGGTGATGCTGACGCCGTTGTCAAACAGCGCCATGTCGATCTTGCGGCCCTGGCCGGTGCGCTCGCGGGCAAACAGCGCGGCCAGCACGGCCTGGGCGGCGCTCATGCCGGTCATCAGGTCCACGACGGCCACGCCAAACTTCAGCGGCGGCTGCGAGGCCTCGCCGTTCATCGCCATCAAGCCGGCCTCGCCCTGCACCAAAATGTCGTAGCCCGGGCGGGCCGCCTCCTCGGTGTCGGTGGCATAGCCCGTCACGCTGCAGTAGATGATGTCCTGCTTCAAGGCCTTCAGTGCCTCGTAGCCCAGGCCCAGCTTGTCGGCGCCACCATGCTTGAAGTTGTGGATCACCACATCGAACTGCGGCAGCAGCGCCAGGATCAGCGCCAGGCCTTCGGGCTTTTGCAGGTCCACCGTGATGGACCGCTTGTTGCGGTTCATGCTGTTGTAGTAAGTCGTCTCGGTCTTGCCAATGCGCAAGCCCCAGTCCCGCGTGTCGTCACCCCGCTTGGGGTGCTCGACCTTGATCACCTCGGCCCCCAGATCGCCCAGCACCTGGCCGCACAGCGGGCCGGCAAAAACACGGGACAGGTCCAGGACCTTGACACCCGCCAGCGGCAGGGCCGCGGCGTTCTCTTGCTCACGCATACTTGTCTCCTCGGATCACCAGGGCGACCGCAACACGGGCCCGCCTGGCGTCACTTTTTTCGATCCATCTCAGCGGCGCAGCGCCAGGTAGTTGGCGGGGCGCTTTTCCAAAAACGCGGCAATGCCCTCGGCCGATTCCGGTGTAGCCTGCGCCTGCACCATCAGCTCGGCCTCCATGTCCAGCTGCGCTTCCAGGCTGTTGTCATAGGCGGCGCGGCACAGCGACTTGATGCTGGCCATGGCTTGCAAGGGGCCATCGGCCAGTTGCGCGGCCAGCGCGATGGCCTGCGCCAGCGCGTCGCCCGGCTCGGCCAGACGGTTGACCAGGCCCAGCTGCTGCATGCGCTCGCCGCTGACCCGGTCGCCCGTCAGGCACAGCTCGGTCAGCAGCTGGCGCGACAGGTGCTCGGCCAAAAAGGCCGTGGCGCCGCCGTCGGGCGACAGCCCCACCTTCACATAGGCCACAGAGAACGCCGCATTGCGCGCAGCGACCAGCATGTCGCAGGCCAAGGCCAGCGACAGGCCGGCACCGGCGGCTGCGCCCTCCACCGCTGCCACTACGGGCTTGGGGCAGTCGCGCAGTGCACGCACCAGGTCATGCAGGCCTTCGAGCAGCTCGCGGCGCTTTTCCACGGGCTGGTCCCGGCGCGTTGCAATGCGGCGCAGGTCACCGCCCGAGCAAAAATGCCCGCCGGCACCGGTGAGCACCATCGCGCCCACGGCCGGGTCGGTCGCAGCCTCCTTGAGCGCTGCGGTCAGGCCCAGGTAGAAGTCGGGCGAGAGCGCATTGCGCGCCGCCTCGTTGTTGTTGGTCAGCACCAGCACGCCGCCTTCGCGGCGCGCCAGCAGCGCGGGGGTGGCGGTGCTGGCGGTCGTCATCAGGCGGCCTTGGCTGCGGCGCGTTCCTGGGCCTGCAACGCCATGTAGCGCGCCAGGTGGTGGTCCATGTCGCCCAGCTGGTGGTCGATCATGATGATGCGCTTGGCGTAGTGCGCCAGCGGCAGCTCCCAGGTCACGCCAATGCCGCCATGCATCTGGATCGCCTCTTCGGCCATCAAGGTGCCAATCTGGCCCACGCTGTACTTGGCAGCCGACAGCGCTTTCTCGCGCTCAAGGTAGTCGGGGTTGTCAATCGCCGCTGCCGCGTTGATGACGGCCGAGCGCGCCTGCTCGGCTTCGAGCAGCAGATCGGCCATGCGGTGCTGCAGCGCCTGAAAGCTGCCAATGGGCACGCCAAACTGCTTGCGCGTGCGCAGGTATTCCAGCGTGTGGTTCTTGGCCACATCCATCGCGCCCAGCGATTCAGCCGCCAGCGCCAGCAGGCCAAAGCCGCAGATGCGTTCGAGCAGCGCATGGCCTTCACCCAGCGTGCCCAGCAAGGCATCGGCACCGACCTTGACGTTGGCCAGCACCAGCTCGGCGGCATGGCCGCCATCGATGCGGCCATAGCCCCGGCTGCTGATGCCTGCGGCATCGCCCGGCACCAGGAACAGCGAGATGCCGGCCTCATCGCCCACGGCGCCTGCCGTGCGGGCGGAGACCAGCAGCAGCTGCGCCTGGTCGCCAAACAGCACCACCGCCTTGCTGCCGTTGATCACCCAGCCATCGCCCTGGGTTTGGGCAGTGGTGGCCACGCGGCTCAGCTCATAGTGGTTCGCGGGCTCGTCATGCGCCAGCGCGGCAATCGTCTCGCCGCCGATGATGCCTTCGAGCTGCGCCTTTTGCGCCTCGCTGCCGGCCTCGGTCAGCGCGCGGCCCACCAGCAAGGCGCCCAGCAGCGGCTCTGCCACCAGGTGCGTGCCCAGTGCCTCGAACACCACGCTGATATCGACGCCATCGCCGCCAAAGCCGCCATCGGCCTCCTTGAACAGCGCGCCAATCGCGCCCAGTTCGGCCAGCTTGGCATAGGTCTCGGCGCTGAAGCCCTGGTCGCCATAGGCGGCCTTGTTGCGGTACTCGGTGCTGTACTGCTCGCTCAGGTAGCGGCCCAGCGCATCAGCCAGCATGCGGCGGTCTTCATCCAGTTGAAAGTTCATAAAAAATCTCCTTATCTAACCATGGCGCTTGCTGAGATCGCAGCGCCTGGAACCTGCAGGGCACAGCTGCGAGACGCCAGCAAGGGCCGCCCCGCAGCATAGGCGTCGTCCCCCTTCCAGGGGGAAGGCGCGCAGCGCCTCAGGGGGTGGCTTATTTCATAGGCCGAGAATCATCTTGGAGATGATGTTGCGCTGGATCTCGTTCGAGCCGCCGAAGATCGACAGCTTGCGGTAGTTGAAATAGGCCGCAGCAGCGGTGGCCGCTTCCTTGGGGCCCACGGGCGCGTCGGCGTATTCGGCAAACTGCGCCTCTTCGATAAAGGGCAGCGCGTACGGCCCCATCGCACGGCGGATCAGCGACAGCAGCTCCTGGCGCACGACAGTGCCCTTGATCTTGAGCATCGAGCTCTCGGCGCCCGGCACACCGCCGCCCGCGACCGAGGCGATCACGCGCAGGTTGGTGGTGGCCATGTTCAGCAGTTCGATTTCGACCTTGGCCATGCGGGTGGCAAACTGCGGGTCTTCGATCAGCGGCTTGCCGTTGCGCTGCACGCGCTGGGCAATCACCTTGAGCTTTTCCAGCCCGGCCATCGAAAAACCCACGCCGGCAATGCCGGTGCGCTCATAGGTCAGCAGGTACTTGGCATAGGTCCAGCCCTTGTTTTCCTCGCCCACCAGGTTGTCCAGCGGCACCTTCACATCGGTCAGAAAGACTTCGTTGACTTCCTTGTCACCGTCCAGGGTGCGGATGGGGCGCACTTCGACGCCAGGCTGGTTCATGTCGATCAGCACGAAGCTGATGCCCTGCTGCGACTTCACCTCCTTGTTGGTGCGCACCAGGCAGAACATCATGTTGGCGTGCTGGCCCTGGGTGGTCCAGGTCTTTTGGCCGTTGACGATGTAGTGGTCGCCCTGGCGCACGGCCGTGGTCTTGAGCGAGGCCAGGTCGGAGCCAGCGCCGGGCTCGGAGTAACCCTGGCACCACCAGTCATCGCCATTCAGAATGCGTGGCAGCCAGTGGCTTTTTTGCGCCTCGTTGCCATACTTGATCAGCACCGGGCCGAGCATGGACAAACCAAAGGGCACCAGGCGCGGGCCACCGGCCAGTGCGCACTCGTCGTCAAAAATGAACTTCTGCACCGGCGACCAGCCCGTGCCACCAAACTCTTGCGGCCAGTGGTAGGCCAGCCAGCCCTTTTTGTTCAGGATGGCATGCCAGTTTTCCTGGTCAAAGCGCGTCAGGCGCTGGCCGGCCTTGACCTTGGCGGCCAGGTCCTGGGGCAGGTTGTCTTTCAGAAACGCACGCACTTCGGCGCGGAACGCTTCTTCTTCGGGACTGAATTGCAAGTCCATGGCTATCTCCTCATTAACGTGGGCGGGCAAGGCCCGCACATCTCAAACTCTGCGCTGCGCGATCTGGGTGACGCCCAGCCAGGGCCGCCCCGTAGCGGCGGCTGCGTCCCCGGGGGGAAGGCGCGCAGCGCCTCAGGGGGTCAGAAAATCTCAAAGAGGCCTGCAGCACCCATGCCGCCGCCCACACACATGGTCACCACGCCCCACTTCACTTTCTCGCCCCGGGCCTTGCGGCGCTGGCCTTCGAGCAGGATGTGGCCGGTCAAACGCGCGCCGGTCATGCCAAAGGGGTGGCCGATGGAGATCGCGCCGCCGTTGACGTTGAGGCGCTCCATCGGGATGCCCAGCTTGCGCTGGCAGTACAGTGCCTGCGAGGCAAAGGCCTCGTTCAGCTCCCAGAGGTCGATGTCCTGCACCGTCAGGCCGTGGCGCGCCAGCAGCTTGGGCACGGCAAACACCGGGCCAATGCCCATCTCGTCGGGCTCGCAACCGGCAATGGCCAGGCCGCGGAAGGCGCCCAGCGGCGCCAGGCCCAGCTTGGCCGCTTCCTTGGCTTCCATCAGCACGCAGGCGGCCGAGCCATCGGACAGCTGCGAGGCATTGCCGGCGGTGACAAAGTTGCCCGCGCCCTTGACGGGTTCGAGCTTGGCCAGACCCTCGAGCGTGGTCGTGGGGCGGTTGCAGTTGTCCATGGTCGCGGTGACGTCCTTGTAGCTGACTTCACCGGTTTCCTTGTTCTTCTCGGCCATGCGCGTGGCGCAGGGCACGATCTCGTTGTCGAAGGTGCCATTGGCCTGGGCCGCTGCGGTGCGCTGCTGGCTCTGCAGCGAGAAGGCGTCCTGGTCTTCGCGGCTGATGCCGTAGCGCTTGGCGACCACATCAGCGGTGTCGATCATCGCCATGAAGAGGTCGGGCTTGTGCTCGACGAGCCAGGGGTCGGCATCCGAGGGGTTGGTGTTGCTCGAGCGGATCAGCGAGATGCTCTCGACACCGCCGGCCACCATCGCCGGTGCGCCGTCAACGATGATGCGGCCTGCCGCAAAGGCAATCGCCTGCAGGCCCGAGGCGCAAAAGCGGTTGACCACGGTGCCGCCCACGCTGCTGGGCAGGCCGGCACGCACCGCCGCCTGGCGGCCGATATTGCGGCCGGTCGTCCCCTCGGGGTAGCCGCAGCCCAGCACCACATCTTCGATCAAGGCCGGGTCGATGCCGGCGCGCTGCACCGCTGCGCTGATGGAAAAGGCGGCCAGCTGCGCACCGGGCGTGACATTGAACTCCCCACGGTGGGATTTGGCCAGCGGCGTACGCACTGTCGAAACGATGACGGCTTCACGCATGCATGTCTCCTTGGGTCTGAGCGACCGTTGATTGTGATTTTTGCGGCCGCCAGCGCTTGTCACCCAAGCGCTAACAGCTATTTTTTATGTAGCAACTCGGGGTTTGGCTGTGCGAAAGCCCCGGGCTGCACTGCCGGCCCCGAGGGCCGGATGGGCGCGATGGCGCTCAGGCCGCCTTGTTCAGGCTCTCGAAGTTCTCGCCCTTGTCCACCAACTCCACCAAGAGGGGCGACGGCGTCCAGAACAGCGCGTCTTCCTTGGCAAACTCGCGGATGTCGGCGAGGATCTTGTCCAGGCCCACCATGTCGGCCCACTTCATCGGGCCGCCCCGGAAGCGCGGAAAGCCATAGCCGTAGAGAAAGGTCACATCCACATCCAGCGGGCGCAGCGCAATGCCTTCGCGCACCACATTGGCGCCTTCGTTGACCATCGCGGCCATGTAGCGGCGCATGATCTCGGCATTGCTGAAGCTGCGCGGCGTCACGCCAGCGCGCTGGCGCTCGGCATCCACAATGGCCAGCACTTCGGGGTCTTGCTCGCCCACGCGTGCGCCTTGCGGGTACAGGTAGTAGCCGCGCTGGGTCTTCTGGCCAAACCAGCCCTTTTCGGCAATGCGGTCGGCAATCTGCACATAGCGGGCCTGGGGGTTGCGCGTGGCGGCCTTGCGCTTGCGCGTGGCCCAGCCAATGTCGCCACCGGCCAGGTCGGCGACCTGGAAGGGGCCCATGGGGTAGCCAAACTCGCGCACCGCCTCATCGATCTGGTAGGGCGAGGCGCCATCTTCGAGCAGGTAGTTGGCGGCCTCGCGGTACACGGCCAGAATGCGGTTGCCAATAAAGCCATCGCAGACACCGGCGCGCACGGGCACCTTCTTCATGCGGCGGGCCAGCTCGAAAGCGGTGGCCACCACATCGGCGCTCACCTTGGCGGGCACGACGATCTCCAGCAGCTTCATGATGTTGGCGGGGCTGAAGAAGTGCAGACCGATGACATCCTGCGGGCGCGAGATGCTCGCGGCAATCGCATCGATATCCAGGTAGGAGGTGTTGGTGGCAATCACGGCGCCGCTCTTGCAGACCTTGTCCAGCTCGGCAAACACCGCCTTCTTGACGCCCATCTCTTCAAACACCGCCTCGATCACCAGGTCCACCTGGGCGAGCGCGGCGTAGTCGGTGCTGCCGCTGTAGCGCGCCATGATGGCGGCCTTTTTCTCGGCCGTCATGCGGCCCTTGGCAATCAGGCCGTCGTAGACCTTTTCGACATTGGCGCGGCCCCGGGCGATGGATTCCTCATCGCGCTCGACCATCACCACCGGCAGGCCGGCATCGAGTGCCGCCACGGTGATGCCGGCACCCATCGTGCCGCCACCCACCACGCCGATGCTGTTCAGGGCGCGCGGTGCAGCGGCCTTGGCTTCGGGGATCTTGGCGGTTTCACGCTCGGCAAAGAACGCGTGGATCAGGCCGGCACGCTGCGGGCTCTCCAGGCACTGCACAAACAGCTTACGCTCGTTTTGCATGCCCTGCTCAAACGGCAGATCGAGCGCGCCTTGCACGCATTCGATGATCTTGCCCGGCGAGAACAGGCCCCGGCTTTTCTTGGCCGACTCGGCCTTGGCGGCATCGAGCTCGGCCTGCGAGGTGGCCTTGTCGGCCAGCGCCGTCGCTTCGCGGGTGCGGCGCACCGGGGCGTTTTGCGCCAGCAGCGCGTTGGCGTAGGCCAGGCCTGCCGTGCGGGCATCGCTGCCTGCGGGCTCGACCTTGTCGACCAGGCCCATGGTCAGCGCTTCTTCGGCACTGGCGTGGCGGCCCGAGAGCATCAGATCGAGCGCGGCCTTGACGCCAATGAGGCGCGGCGTGCGCTGCGTGCCACCGGCGCCGGGCAGCAGGCCCAGTTGCACTTCGGGCAGGCCCAGCTTGGCGCCGGAGACCGCCAGGCGGTAGTGGCAAGACAGCGCCACTTCCAGGCCGCCGCCCAGGGCCGGGCCATGGATGGCAGCCACGACCAGCTTGTCGCTGTTTTCCAGCTGCACCAGCACATCGGGCAGGCTGGGCGGCATCGCAGGCTTGCCGAACTCACGGATATCGGCACCGGCGATAAAGGCCTTGCCACTGCCCACCAGCAAGATGGCCTGGACCTGCGCATCGCTGCGCGCCTGGGCCACGGCATCGGCCAGGCCCTGGCGCACGGCCTGGCTCAAGGCGTTGACGGGGGGGTTCTGGATGGTGACGACCAATACCTGCCCTTCGCGGGCAATGTCCACCACCGCAGCGTTCTCTGCGCTCATGCATGTCTCCTGGTTGTTCAATCGAAAACGGGTTGCGAACCATTGTCAATGCAACTAGGCTTATTTGACAATCACATAGAGGATTGACAGACTGTCAAAAGAATTTGGACAATCACACCCCATGGACCACAACGCCCTCACCTTGCTGGTGGAAATCATCGACTCCGGCAACCTCAGCCGGGCTGCCGCCAAGCTCAAGATGAGCCGCGCCAATGTCAGCTACCACCTGGGCCAGCTGGAGAAATCGGTGGGCGTGCAGCTGGTGCGCCGCACCACGCGCCGGGTCGAGCCCACCGAGGTGGGCCTGCGCCTGTATGAGCATGGCCGCAGCATCCGCAACGAGCTGGCCGCCGCCGCCGAGACCATCCGCAGCCTGGGCAAGGGCCTGCAAGGCCGGGTCGGGCTGGCGGTGCCCAGCGGCTATGGCCAGCTGGTGATGAGCGACTGGCTGATCGCCTTCAAGCGCCTCTACCCCGACATCGTGCTCGATGTGATCTTTGAGAACCGGGTCGACAACCTGGTGCGCGACGAGGTGGACATTGCAGTGCGCGTGCTGCCCACGCCACCGGACAACCTGGTGGCCCGCCACATGGGCGAGATGAACTATGTGGCCTGCGCCAGCATCGACTATGCCGGCCAGAACATGCTGCCCCAGCAGCCCGAGGACCTGCGCCATGTGCCGCTGATCACCAGCGGCGTGGTCGGCCAGCAGCTGCTGGTGCGCGCCTACCAGGGCGAGCTGCGCAAGGAGATCCGGCTCGAGCCCAGCCTCATCTCCGAGCATTTTCCGTTTCTGCGCCAGGGCATCATGGCCGGCCTGGGCGTGGGCATCGTGCCCGACTATGTGATCCGCGCCGAGGTCGAGCGCGGCGAGGTCGTCACCACCTTGCGCGACTGGCGGCTGAGCATTTTTGGCAACCACATGTACCTGCTGTGGATGCCCAACCGCCACCAGACCAAGGCCGTGCGCACGATGATCAGCTTTTTGCTCGAGCAGTCGCAGCAGGCCGGCAGCTTGGCTGCGCTGGGCTAAGCGTCCGGCCCCGTTTCAGCGGCCCTTCAAGGCTCAGCGCCGAGTCGCCCGCAGCACGCCTGCCAGCGCGACTTGCGCCCTTCAATCAGGTTCCCGTCAGGTAAGCGCCTTTAAGGTGGCGGCGCCTGCGTGTGTGCCCATCCTGGCTCCACTGCGCGCAGGCATGGAACCACACAGGATTGAATCGAATGAAAATGACAAGAGACATCCATGACATCGTCGGCGGCCTGCTGATGTCAGCAGCAGGCCTGTTCTTTGCGCTGTACGGGCGCGAATACAACTTTGGCAGCGCCGATCGCATGGGGCCGGGCTACTTCCCGGTCGTGCTGGGCTGGCTGCTGTTTGGCCTGGGCCTGCTGCTGGCCCTGCCCGCCTTCTGGCGCCAGGGCAGCCCCATCACGCTGCAGTGGGGCAACCTGTTCTGGTCCGTGGCCAGTCTGCTGGCCTTTGCGCTGCTGCTCTATCCGCTGGGCGTGGCGCTGGCCGCGCTGGTGGCCAGCCTGGTCGCACTGCTGGCCACCAAGATGCGCATCCGCACCCGCTTGCTGGTGAGCCTGGCCGTCGCGGCCCTGACCACCGTGATTTTTCCCATTGGCCTGCGCATGACGCTGCCCATCTGGCCCTGAGCCCGGCACTGACGAAGGATCTGTATGGATTTGCTTGGAAACCTCTGGATGGGCCTCAATGTGGTGGCCGATCCCTCGACGCTGTGGTACTGCTTTTTGGGCGTCTTTTTGGGCACCGTCGTCGGCGTGCTGCCCGGCATCGGTGCGCTCGCTGCCATCTCGCTGCTGTTGCCCTTTACCTACCATATGTCGCCCACGGCGGCCATCATCATGCTGGCCGGCGTCTACTATGGCGCGCAGTATGGCGGCTCCACCGCCTCCATCTTGCTGAACCTGCCCGGGTCACCGTCCTCGGCGGTGACCTGTCTGGACGGCTACCCGATGGCGCGCAAGGGCAAGGCCGGGGTGGCGCTCTTTGTCACCACCATTGCCTCGCTGGTCGGCGCGATGTCGGGCCTCATCCTGCTCGTGTTGTTCTCGCCGGCGATCTCCAAGATCGGCCTGCAGTTTGGCCCCACCGAGTTCTTCTCGATGATGCTGCTGGGCCTCGTCGCCGCCTCGTCGATGAGCGCCGGCTCGGCCACCAAGGGCCTGTGCATGGTGGTGTTTGGCCTGCTGCTGGGCATGATCGGTACCGATGTGAACTCGGGCGTGGCGCGCTACTCGTTTGACATTCCCGAGCTGATGGATGGCGTCAACCTGGTGGCGCTGGCGATGGGCCTGTTTGGCGTGGCCGAAGTGATCCGATGCATCAACCTGGCCGATGCCAACCAAAAGCCCGACAAGGTCACCCTGCGCTCGATGGTGCCTGAGCGCGAGGAGTTCCGCGCCACCGTCAAGCCGATGCTGCGCGGCTCGGCGCTGGGCTCGTTCCTGGGGGCGCTGCCGGGCGTGGGCCCGTCGATTGCGTCCTTCATGTCGTATGCGATCGAAAAGCGCGTGGCCAAGGACCCGAGCCGCTTTGGCCATGGCGCCATCGAAGGCATCACTGCGCCCGAGTCGGCCAACAATGCCGCTGCGCAAACCGCGTTTGTGCCTTCGCTGTCCATCGGTATTCCGGGTGACGCGGTGATGGCCGTGATGCTGGGCGCGCTGATCATCCACGGTATCCAGCCCGGCCCGATGTTGATGACCGAGCAGCCCGAGCTGTTCTGGGGGCTGATCGTCAGCTTTGCGATCGGCAATATTTTCCTGGTGATCCTGAACCTGCCCACCATCGGGCTGTGGGTGGCGCTGCTGCGCATTCCGTTTGCCTGGATGTACCCGGCCATCCTGGTCTTTGTCGCGCTGGGCGTCTACAGCGTCAACAACAACCTGTTCGACATCTACATGGTGGCCGTGCTGGGCATCATCGGATATGTGCTGATGGTGCTGCGCTTTGAAGCGGCGCCGCTGCTGCTGGGCTATATCCTGGGACCGATGCTCGAAGAAAACCTGCGCCGTGCGATGCTGCTCTCGCGTGGCGATGCCTCGGTGTTCTTCAATCGCCCGATCAGCGCCTCCTTGCTGGCGCTGACTGGCGCAATCTTGCTGTGGGCCATCTGGTCGGGCGTGCGCAAATCGCGCAAGGAAGCCCGGGCCTTTGCTCAGGCGCAAGACATCGCTGTGCCCGCTGCAGCATCGTCTTGACCGTTTGCACTCCAGTGTGCGCCTGTTCTGGCCATCCGGCCTGAACAGGCTTTTTTCTGGCTGCGGTGCTTTGCTTTTGCTAGGCTTGGACCATGCGAATTCTTGTGATTGAAGACGACGCGGTGCTGCGCGATGTGGTGGTCAGCAGCCTGCGCGATGCAGGCCACCATGTGGACCAGGCGGCCGACCTGGGCGCGGCCGAGCACTGGTGGCGGGTGCAGCGCTTTGATGCCATCTTGCTCGACCTGAACCTGCCCTGCAGCGCCGTGCGCGGCAGTGCGATGGGCAGCGGCCTGGCGCTGCTGCAGCAGGTGCGCAGGCGCGGCGACAACACCCCCGTGCTGGTGCTCACCGCCCGCAACCAGACCCCCGAGCGCATTGCCGGCCTGGACAGCGGCGCCGACGACTACCTGGGCAAGCCCTTTGAGCTGGCCGAGGTCGAGGCCCGGCTGCGCGCGCTGGTGCGCCGCGCCATTGGCACGCAGGATGTATCGACCGTGGGCCAGCTCAGCCTGGAGCGCAACAACCGCCGCTTTCGCGTGGGTGCGCTGCCGCTGGACCTGCCCGCGCGCGAGTTCGAAGTGCTCTGGGAGCTGATGAGCCCGCCCGGCCGCGCGGTGAGCAAGCGCAGCCTGTCGGACAAGCTCTCGGACTTTGATGAGGCGCTGGGGGACAACGCGCTCGAAGCCTTTATCTCGCGCCTGCGCAAGAAGCTGCAGCACAGCGGCGCGGCCATCCGCACCCTGCGCGGCATTGGCTACCTGATCGAGGCCGACAGCGGCGATGCCCCATGAGCGCCGCGGCCCCCCATCCCGCCGCGCTGCCATCGCTGCGCATGCGCGTGCTGCGCCATGTGCGCTGGCCGCTGGTCTGGACCTGGCTGCTGGGCACCGTGTTCATGATGGGCCTGGCCAACCATTTCACCCAAAGTGCGTTTGACCGCGCGCTGCTCGACGATGCCTATGCGATTGCCTCGCACCTGCGCGCCGATGACGCAGGCGACGTGGCCCTGCAGCTGACCGACAGCGAACTCAAGGCTGCCCTGTTTGACCAAGCCGAGTATGTGTACTACGCGGTCTACCGCGCCGACGGCAGCCAGCTGGCCGGCGAGCCGCTGCCGCTCTTGCCCTGGGACGAGAGCGAGCCGGTGAGCTACCGCGAGACCCTGTACAACGGCCAGCTGGTACGGGCCGTGGCGCTGCGCAGCGCCGTGGGCGAGCAGCAGCTCAGCATCGTGATGATGCACACCACGCGGGTGCGCGACAGCCTGATCCAGCACCTGTTCCTCTATGCCGCGATCCCGCAGCTGAGCTTGCTGGTGCTGCTGCTGTGGTGGCTGCACCACCGCATTGGCCAAGACATGGCGCCGCTCGCGGCGCTACAACGGTCGCTGTCGCGGCGCGATGCCCAGGATCTGGCGCCCATCCCCCCCAGCGCGCCGGCCACCACGCGCGAGATCGAGCAGCTGCGCCAGACCACCAATGCGCTGCTCGCCCGCATTGCCGACAACGTCGAGGCCCAGCGCGAGTTTGCCGGCAATGTGGCCCATGAGGTGCGCACGCCGCTGGCCGGCATCAAGGCGCTGGCCGACTATGGGCTGGGCCATGCTGACCCTGCGGTGCAGCAGCAGCAACTGCAGCGCATCTCCGACAGCGTGGCGCGTGCCAGTCACCTGGTCGATCAGTTATTGCTGCTGGCGCTGAGCGACGAGGCCAGCGCCGTGCAGTTGCTGCCCGTCGCCCCCGCTGACCTGGTGCAGCAGGCGGTGCTGCGCCACTGGGATGCCGCCAGCCGCGCCCGGATCGACCTGGGTGCCGAGGGCCTGGACAGGCCCGAGTCCGAACAGCTGCGCATTGCCGCCGATGCCAACCTGCTCGCAGCCATGCTCGACAACCTGATCCTCAATGCGCTGCGCTATGGCGGCCAGTCGGTCACCGTGGCCTTGCAGGCTGCTGACGATGGCCGCAGCGTCGAGCTGGCCGTCATTGACGACGGCCCGGGCATGAGCGAGGCGCAATGCCAGGCCGCCATGCAGCGCTGGCAGCAAGGGCCCAGCGGCCAGTCGCTCGGCCAGGGCGCAGGCCTGGGCCTGGCGATTGTGGCCAAACTGGCCCATTTGCAGCAGGCACGGTTTCAGCTGGCGCCGCGCTCAGAGGGCGCAGGACTGCGCGCCAGCCTGGTGTTCAGTGCAGTACAAAATCGCGCACCTGGGGAGCTTTAGCCAACGGCGCCTCGCCCAGCATCTCCAGCACCGAGGACTCAATGCCGTAGACCATCGCATCGAGCGCCAGGTCATTGGCTTCCATGCCAAAGGGGTGCTCCAGCTCGGCGCCCAGCGCCTCCAGTGCAAAGAAGGTGTAGGCGACAAAGCAGACGATCACCGGCGTCATCGTGCCGATGGAATCGAGCAAGCCAAAGGGCAGCAAAAAGCAGTAGATGTAGATGCTGCGGTGCAGGATCACCGAATAGGTGAACGGAATGGGCGTGCTGGCAATGCGCTCGCAGCCGCCCAGCGCACTGCCCAGGCGCGCCAGCGCCTGCTCGAACACGGGCACCACGGCCGGCGCAATGCGGCCCTGCTGGCATTGCTCACCCACCCAGCGCTGCACCAGCAGCATGGCCATCGCGCCCGGAAAGCGCGCTTCGCTGATCTGCTGCACCTCGCCCGGTGGCAGGAAGAGCGCCAGATCGGCACGCGCATCGCTGGCGCGCAGCTGGTGCTTGAGCGCATAGGCAAAGGCGCACAGGCGCAGCACCAGCACGCGCGCCTGTGCGCGGTCCTGGGTCAGGCTCAGCGCCTGGGCGGCCAGGTGCCGGCTCTCGACCAGGAGCACCCCCCAGAGCGTGCGCGCCTCCCAAAAGCGCGCATACGAGGTGCTGTTTCTGAAGCCCAGAAAGATCGCCAGGGTCAGGCCGATCAGCGAGAACGGCACAAAGTTGAGCGGCACCTTCCAGCTCAGGATGGAGCCATGCAGCAGCGTGGCCACCACCGCGAGGATGGTGATGAGGATCAGCTGCGGCGTGATCGCCGGCAGGATGGAGCCGCGCCACACAAACAGCATGCGCAGCCAATGCAAGGGAGGACGGACGATCATGGCCGGTATTGTCCTGCTCGGGGCTTATCCGAGGGGAATGGCTGGCCTCAGCGCCGGGCAGCGGCTGAGGCCGGGCTGCTTAGATTTCTTTCAGCAGTTGGTGCGCAATACGCACGCTCAAGGCGGCCCCCGTCAAGGTCGGGTTCATGCACGATGCCGAGGGCATCACGCTGGTACCGGCGATGAACAGGTTGGGATGGTCATGGGTGCGGCAGTCGCGGTCCACGACCGAGTTGCTCGGGTCGTCGCCCATGATGGTGGTGCCCATGATGTGCTGGCGGTCCTGGTGGTTGGTGTCCATCTTCAGGATGTCGGCTTGCAACAGGCCAGCCATGCGCTGCAGGTCCTTCACGGCAAAGTCGCGGCCGGAGTTCCAGTAGTCATTGACGCTGTAGTAGATCTCGGGCACGGGGATGCCGATCGCATCCGTCTTGGTCTTGCTGGGGACCACGCGGTTTTGCGGCAGCGCCTCGGTCTCGAAGTCCACTGCCACGTTGAGCGAGCGGGCCGACTGGCGGCGGATTTCCTCGTCCAGCTTGCTGCCCAGCACGCCCTTGGCGATCAGGCTGGAGGCAATCTGCGAGGTCGTCACCGTATTGCGGAACTTGGTCTTGTAGCTGGGGATGTCCTTGCGGAAGGCGCCATCGCGGTAGTTCAGGTAGACCAGCAGCTCGGTCGGGCCCTGGCCCGGCCACACGTCCTCGTTCATCATGATGTTCATGCTGATGCCGGTGTGGCCCATCAGGTTGCGGCCCACCTGGTCGGACGAATTGGCAATGCCGTTCGGGTATTTCTCCGAGGTCGACATCAACAGTAGCTTGGGGCTTTCGATGCCATAGGCGGCCAGCACAAAGTGGCGCGCGGTGAGGCGCTGCGATGTGCCATCGGGCTTCTTGTAGTGCACGGCCGTGATCTTGCCGTCGTCACCCGCCTCGATCTTGTAGACCACGGCGTTGTCGAGCAGCTTGGCGCCAGCGCGCTCGGCCACATCGATGTGCATGGAGCCGTCGTACTTGGCGCCGATGGGGCAGACCGGGTTGCAGTTGTTGTTGCCGGCGCAGACCGGGCGGTTGCCGTAGGGGCGGCTGGCGCGGCCATGGGGCTCCAGCACCGGGTGGTAGCCACCGGGCTTGAGCATCTCGTCCATGCGCTGCATGAAGTAGGGCACGTTGAAGCCCTTCATCGGGAAGGGCTTGGAGCGCGGCGGATGCGCCTCGCCGCCATGGCCGCTCTCGTCCTGGCCATCGTAGCCAGTCACGCCCAGTTCGGCCTCGGCCTCGCAGTAGTAGGGTTCGAGCTCGTCGTAGCCAATCGGCCAGTCGCGGCCACGCCCATACAGCGTCTGCAGCTTGAAGTCATTGGGGATCATGCGCCACAGCGCCGAGCCAAAGTGCCAGGTGGTGCCGCCCACCACGCGCAGGTACTTGGTGGGGTATTTCACCGGGCCGGTCTGCTGCAGGTAGTCGCCATAGGTGGAGGGGATATGCGGCGGATTGGGGAACGGCGAGCCCGCACCCTGCAGCTTCATATTGGCCAGCGAGAGCTTGATCGGCGCATTGCGGAAGGTCTCGACGATGTCGGCTCGGCGCACGCGCGGTCCCGCTTCCAGAATGATGACGGACTTGCCGGCCTGCGCCAGCTTGGCACCGATGATGCCGCCCATGACCCCGGAGCCGATAACGATCAGGTCGGCGTCGTATTGCGTTTGCTTGCTGCTCATGCTTGTGGGCTCTTTTTGTTGGGGCTGGCAGGCACGACGGGCTTTTCGCCCCAGGAATCGGGGCCACTGCCGTAGGTAGGAATATCGAGGATGCCGGCCGTGGGGCGGTACATCAGCGCATTGGCATAGCTGATCAGCACGGCGTCTGCGTCTTCGCCGACAACGCCCAGGTACCAGGCCGAGACGATCTGGGTGGCGGTGGCGCGCAGCGCCGGGTCCAGATCGGGCGCAGCGAGCAGGTCGTCGACATGGCTGATCTTCTGGCTGGCCACATGCTGGTGCAGCGCCTGCGCTGCGGCGGCAAAGGCCGCATCGCTCTTGGTCAGTGCCGCCAGGTAGCGCGTGGCCAGGGCTGCCGACAGCGGGCTGCCGCCGGTGACGAACTCCGACAGGCGCAGGAAATCATCGGCTGCCTCGCTGGCGGCAAAGGCATTGCTGGAGCCCAGCACGGCAAAGCCGCCGGCGGCAAGCGCCACACCGGTGGCAGCCGCAGCGCCCAGCAGGCGGCGGCGCGAGATGCCCGCAGGCATCGCAGGCACCAGGGGCTTGGCGCAGAGCACGGCGGATGAGGGGAAAGAGGACGAGGTCATGCGGGTCAGACTCCAGACGAGGCAGCGGCCTTGCGGCGCTGACGGATCACGATGAAGGCCAGCACCAACACCAGCAGCAGCACAGCGGCCGGCACGATGAGGGCGGGCAGCTGGGCGATCAGCGGCGGCTTGCCTCCGGCGCGTGCGGCAGCCACATCGGCGGCCTGCACCTTGACGGACGGGTTGCCGTACTGCGTGAGCACATAGTTGCTGACATCGGCGATCTCCTGGTCGCTGAGCCGGTCGGTGAAGGATGCGGCATCGCCAAACGCAGGCATGAAATGGGCACGCCCCTGCACCGTGCGGTCCACGCCGTGCAGGATGGTGGCGATGAGGTTGTCGGCGCGGTCGGCACCGGTCACGCTGTTGTGGAACAGCGAAGGGTATTCGCCATTGGCCGTGCCGCTGGCATTGGCCTGGTGGCAGTGGGCGCAGCTGCCGCTGAACACCTTCCAGCCGGCATCGGCGCCGTCGACCAGCCCGCGCTGCGTGTCTTCGGACTGCAGGCTGGCCTGGCCATAGCGGTAGCGCGGCTGGGTCTCTCCGCCTGCCACCGCCTTGGTTTGCTTGAGGTAGGACGCCATAGCCTGAATATCGCTGTCAGGCAGGTGCTGCAGGCTGTGCTCGATGGCTTCGGCCATCGGGCCGGCGGCCTGGGCCTTGCCGGGCACGCGGCCGGTCTTGAGGTACTGCACCAGCTCGGCCTCGGTCCAGCCGCCGATGCCATTGACCGCGTCCGACGTGATATTGGGCGCGTACCAGGCGCCCAGCGAGCCGCCCCCCAGGTAGCGGCTGCTGTCTTCAGCCATCAGCGCATTGCGCGGTGTGTGGCAGGTGCTGCAGTGGGCCAGCGCATCGACCAGGTAGGCGCCATGGTTCCACTCCGGCGGCTTGCTGGCATCGGGTTTGAAGCGCTGGTCCTTCAGGTAGAGCGCATTCCACACGGCCATCGACAGGCGGATGTTGAAGGGGAAAGGCAGGGCCGTTTGCGGCGCGGCCTGGTCCACCGGCTCGACGCCATGCATGAAGTAGGCGTAGAGCGCCTCGGTGTCTTCGTCGCTGATCTGGGCATAGGCCGTGTACGGCATGGCCGGGTACAGATGGGCCCCGTCCTTGCGCAGCCCTTGGCGCAGCGCGCGGCTGAAGTCTTCGAGACTGTAGCTGCCAATGCCGGCCGTCTTGGACGGGGTGATATTGGTGGCATAGATGCTGCCCAGCGGTGAGGCGATGGGGTAGCCACCGGCAAAACTGGCGCCACCCTTGGGCGCCGTGTGGCAGGCTGCGCAATCCGCAGCTACCGCCAGCTTGCGGCCCTTTTCCACCAGCAGCGCATCGCTAGAGGCCGTGGCCGCTACAGGCGCCGTGGCGGCCGACGCGGCTGCTGGCTGCGCGGGCGCAGCCGTCTGGGCCTGAGCCGCATGCATCCCCGCCCACACAGAAAACACCAAGCCGAAGGCAGTCCTGGACCAGGAGACGCCCGACTTTGACTTGCAAAACCGCATCGTGAGAGACCTTTGTTGTCATACGACTCCCGCGCATGCCCGCCATGCTCGCTAGAGTCTTTTGTCGTATCTACGGCAAATTTTCGACAACTTGTACGACCTCTGCCGAGGTCCCCGGGTGTACCCCGGTGTTTTACTCACACTTCATCCAGCGCAATATGCGTTGCGCGAAGATGTGGTACCGGTTTCATGCGCAACTATCAGCGCGTGCTGCGCACAGGAGGCAAGGCCTTGGCAGCGGGTGCCCTACCACGCCGCTCAAACCGCAAGCAAGCCAATGACTGCGCTGGAAAAACCGGGCCTCAGTCCTGCCCGGCTTCCTCATCCCAGCGCTTGAGCTGCGCCAGCTTCTCGCCAATCTTGAGCTCCAGCCCCCGGGGCACGGGCTGGTACCAGCCGGGCGGGTCTATCCCATCTGGCAGATAGGTTTCTCCCGCTGCATAGGCATTGGGCTCGTCATGGGCGTAGCGGTATTCATGCCCATAGCCCAGCTCCTTCATCAGCTTGGTCGGGGCGTTGCGCAAATGCACCGGCACTTCGCGGCTCTTGTCCTGCTTCACAAAGGCCTTGGCCTGGTTGTAGGCGTTGTAGCCGGCATTGCTCTTGGCGGCCATGGCCAGGTAGATGACGGCCTGGCCCAGCGCCAGCTCGCCTTCGGGGCTGCCCAGGCGCTCATAGGTCAGCGCAGCATCGTTGGCAATCTGCATCGCGCGTGGGTCAGCCAGGCCAATGTCTTCCCAGGCCATGCGCACAATGCGCCGGGACAGGTAGCGCGCATCGGCGCCACCATCGAGCATGCGCGTGAGCCAGTAGAGCGCGGCATCGGGGTGCGAGCCGCGCACCGACTTGTGCAAGGCCGAGATCTGGTCGTAGAAATTGTCGCCGCCCTTGTCAAAACGGCGGCTGTTCAAGGTCAGCGCGTTCTGCAAGAACTCGGCCGTGATCTCCGCAACGCCTGAAGCCTTGGCTGCTGTGCTCGTTTGTTCAAGCAGGTTCAAAAATCTTCTGGCGTCACCATCCGCATACCCCACGAGGGTATCGACGGCCAGGTCGTCAAACGCCAGATCGTCAAGCGCATGTTCTTCCTGGGCCCGCTGGAGCAAGCGCTTCAGCTCCGCCTCTGTCAGCGACTTGAGGACATAGACCTGGGCCCGCGACAGCAGCGCCGAGTTGACCTCAAAGGAGGGGTTCTCGGTGGTAGCACCGATAAAGGTGAACAGCCCTGATTCCACATGCGGCAACAGGGCATCTTGTTGCGACTTATTGAACCGGTGGATTTCGTCTACGAACAAGATGGTGTTTTTGCCCTGCGCAAGATATTGCCTGGCCTGCTCCATGGCCTCGCGGATGTCCTTCACACCCGACAAGACCGCAGACAGGGCGATGAACTCGCACTGGAACGCCGTCGCCGTCAGCCGCGCCAACGTGGTCTTGCCCACGCCGGGTGGACCCCAGAAGATCATCGAATGCGGTTTGCCGGACTGGAAGGCCAGGCGCAGCGGCTTGCCTTCTCCCAGCAAATGGGACTGACCCACCACCTCGTCCAGGGTCTTGGGGCGCAGCGCTTCGGCCAGCGGCGCGGCCGGTTCCTGGCTGAACAAATCAGCCATGCAGGGCTCCGGAACCACGGCCTGGTGCCTGGCCAGGCGCCAGCCGCTGCGCCTCGGGGCGGGGCAGGTGCTTACTACGTTTGTGCGCTGCCACCCCACTAATCCCTGGGGTACATATGCCTTTGCTGATATGGGTCACGATTTTTCGCAGAAAATAAGGGTTTATACGGATTTGCGCCGCTTCAGATGACAGGGCTCTTATTGGCCCAGCCTATAACACCAGCCCGACATGGACGCCACGCGCTCCAGGCCTTTGCGCCGAGCCCGCAGCCAACGCTTTGCACAGCGCATGTCCCCCATGGGGCGATTTTTCTGATGCGCGTCTGCGCGAATCCATTCGCTGACGGCATCCACTACAAGTGGGCGCTGACCAGCAAGAACCAAGAGCCATTATGAAATCACTGAAAACCAGGGACATTATCGCCCTCGGCTTCATGACCTTTGCCCTGTTCCTGGGCGCGGGCAATATCATTTTCCCGCCGCTGGTTGGCCTGGCCGCTGGCGAGAACCTGGTGGGCGCCACCACCGGCTTCCTGCTGACCGGCGTGGGCCTGCCGCTATTGGGCGTCGTTGCACTCGCGCGCGTCGGTGGCGGCCTGGACCAGCTGACCCATCCGATTGGCCGCATTGCCGGCCTGGTGCTGGCCACCACGATCTATCTGACCATTGGCCCCTTCTTTGCCACGCCACGCACCGCCACGGTCTCTTTCGAGATGGGTATTGCCCCCTTTGTCGGCAATACCTCGATTGCGCTGCTGGTGTTCAGCATTGTCTATTTCTCGCTGGTGCTGCTGCTGTCGCTGTTCCCCGGCAAGCTGATGGACACCCTGGGCAAGCTCATCACCCCGCTGCTGATTGCCGCGTTGCTGGCTTTGGGCGGCATGGCGGTGCTGGCCCCTGTGGGCGGCTACAGCACGGCCAACCCCGACTATGGCACGCAGCTGGCCGCCTTTGCCCAGGGCTTTGTGCAGGGCTACCAGACCATGGACGCCCTCGCCTCGCTGGTGTTCGGCATTGTCATCGTCAACGCGATCAAGGATGCGGGCGTGACCGATGCGCGCCTGCACACCCGCTACGCCATCTATGCCGGGCTGATTGCTGCGGTGTGCCTGAGCCTGGTCTACATCTCACTGTGCTACCTGAGCGCCACCAGTGGCGAGCTGGCACAGAACACCGTGACTGGCGTGCAGATCCTCAGCGCCTTTGTGCAGCACCGCTTTGGCAGCGCCGGCATCTGGCTGATCGCCGCCGTGATCCTGCTGGCATGCCTCACAACCGGCGTAGGCCTGGTGAGCGCCTGCAGCAGCTTTTTCAGCCAGCTCACCGGTTTCTCCTACCGCAGTGTCGCGCTGTCCTTGTGCATCTTCAGTGCCGCCGTGGCCAACCA
This sequence comes from Comamonas sp. JNW, assembly GCF_003105075.1. Taxonomy (NCBI): domain Bacteria; kingdom Pseudomonadati; phylum Pseudomonadota; class Betaproteobacteria; order Burkholderiales; family Comamonadaceae; genus Comamonas; species Comamonas sp. JNW. Next base: position 11,784 of record NZ_QETI01000024.1, on the reverse strand, counting down.
GGGCCTGGCGCAGCTGATCGAGATCGCCGGCCCGGTGCTGGTCGCCCTCTACCCCCCCGCGATTGCGCTGGTCTCGCTCAGCCTGCTGCAGCGCTGGCAGCAGCCCGCTCGGGTCTACATCCCCGTCATGCTGGTGGCGCTGGTGTTTGGCCTGGTCGACGGCGCCAAGGCGCTGCAATGGACTGCTGCCCTGCCCACCTGGCTGGACCACCTGCCCGGCGCCGCGCTGGGCCTGGGCTGGGTTACGCCAGTGGCCGCCACCGTGGTCTGCGCGGGGCTGGCCGACTGGTTTTTGGCACGCCGCCAAATACCGGTGCGTCCTTGATGGCTGATTAACCACTTCCTGCTTAATGGATATGCAGAGCCACCCTTAATATCGGCCTCGGATATTCATTGACACCCTCATTCAGAACCGCCTACGCCAAGCAGCTCAATACCGTCAGAACAGGCACCCCAGAATCGGAGAGACATTGAGCCTGCTTAAACCATGGTTACTCATGGTCTTTTACGACAACACCGTCAAAATCCAAAAATTTGTGGAGTTTCAGCAATGACGAATCCAACAGAAAATCCCCAAGCGGCCCCCGCTGCCAAAGCGCCCAAGAAGGGCTTCACCCGCCGCAAGTTCGTCGCCTCGGCAGCGGCCGTCGGTGCGGGCGTGGTCGGTTACCAGTATTTCTTCGGTAGCCAATACCGCGCAGAAAAAGCAGACCGCCAGGTCGATGTGCTGCTGATTGGCGGCGGCATCATGAGTGCCACCTTGGGCGTTTATCTGCAGGAGCTGGAACCCGGCTGGAGCTATGAATTGTTCGAGCGCCTCGACCAGGTTGCCGAAGAAAGCTCCAATGGCTGGAATAATGCCGGCACCGGCCACTCGGCGCTGTGCGAGCTCAATTACACGCCGATGGATAAAAATGGCAATGTGCAGATTTCCTCTGCCATTAACATTAATGAAAACTTCCAGGTCTCGCGCCAGTTCTGGTCGCACCAGGTGCGCGCTGGAGTACTCGGCAATCCGCGCGAGTTCATCAACTCCACGCCGCACATGAACCTGGTGTTCGGCGAGGAAAACCGCTCCTTCATCCAAAAGCGCCTGAAGGCCTTGGAAGCCTCGCCGCTGTTCACCGGCATGGAGTCGTCCACCGACCCAGCACAGATCAAGGAATGGATCCCGCTGATGATGGAAGGCCGCGACCCGGCCGAAGTGGTGACCGCCACCCGCTCGCCGCTGGGCACCGACGTGAACCTGGGTGAAATTACCCGCCAGTTCTACAAGAACCTGTCGTCCAAGCCCAACTTCAAGCTCAGCACCGGCCAGGAAGTGCGCTCCATCACGCGCAACAGCGACGGCTCCTGGCGCGTGTCGGCCTTCGACATGAAGGACAGCAGCAAGATCCAGACCGTGGATGCGCGCTTTATCTTTATCGGCGCCGGTGGCGCGGCGCTGCCGCTGCTGCAGTTGTCGGGCATTCCCGAGTCCAAGGTCTACGGCGGCTTCCCAGTCGGCGGCGAGTTCTTGGTCACCGAAAAGCCCGAGATCACTGAGCGCCACCTGGCCAAGGTCTATGGCCTGGCCGATACCGGCTCGCCTCCGATGTCGGTGCCCCACCTGGACACCCGCGTGCTGGACGGCAAGCGTGTGCTGCTGTTCGGGCCGTTCGCGACCTGGTCGAGCAAGTTCCTCAAGAACGGCTCCTACTTTGACCTGGCCAAGGCCACGACCTTTGCCAACGTGATTCCGCAGCTGCAGGTCGGCGTCAACGAGTTTGCGCTGGTCAAGTACCTGGCCCAGCAGCTGAGCCTGAACAAGGAGCAGAAGATGGACGCGCTGCGCCATTACATGCCCGAGGCCAAGGATGCCGACTGGCGCCTGTGGGAAGCGGGCCAGCGCGTGCAGATCATCAAGAACGACCCCGAAAAGGGCGGCATTCTCAAGCTCGGCACCGAGGTCGTCGTGGCCCAGGACCGTTCGCTGACCGCGCTGCTGGGCGCGTCGCCCGGGGGCTCGACCTCGCCAGCGATCATGCTGACCCTGCTGGAAAAGGCCTTCCCCGAGAAGGTCAAGAGCGCCGACTGGCAAGAGAAGATCCGCCAGATCGTGCCGAGCTACGGCGTCAAGCTCAACGAAAACCCCGCCATGCTGCAGCAGGAATGGCAGGCCACCGAGCAGGCGCTGAACCTGGCGATTGCCTCGCCCAGCCTGCACGGCGTGGAAGCCGGTGTGCAGCCCCAGGAAGACAAGGGCGCTGTCAAGAAGGTGCCGGACATGGCGCTGTAAGCCCTAGCTAGCTGCAGCCGTCCACGGTGGCTGCACAGCAAAAAAGGTGTTCACCTATGCGTGAGCACCTTTTTTTATGTCCGCGCGGTTGGCATCACCGCTGGAATGCTGCTTACTGGCGAATCACTTCCGCACCGGACGGAATCGCAAACTCGAACGCCGAGCCTGGCAGCGAAGGCAGGGCCTTGAAGCCGACAAAGCGCAGCACCGAGCGCTGGCCAAAACCGTCCTCGATCTCCAAGGTCTGCAGCTCATCGCCCTTGAAGCCGACCTTGACCTGCTTGATCTGGCCGTCCTTGTTCTTCGGAATGGCCTGGGCCCATTGCTGGCCATCGGCCTCGGGCAAGCTGCTCACGTCGAACTCGGCCTTCAGCGCCTGCAAGCTTGAAGCGGACGCGAGCAGCGCGGCAGGCGTCTGGCCCAGGGCCTTGCTCTGCTGGCGCTGGGTAACCTGGTTCAGGTCGGCGTCATAGACGGTGAGGACGGAGCCATCGGCGACGATGGTCTGGTCAAACGGCTTTTGGTAGATGAACTTGAACTTGCCCGGCCGCTGGAAAGCAAAGCTGCCGCTGGAGGTCTTGACTCTGCCTGCCTGGCCCTGCTTTGCGGGCGAGGTGACCGTCTGCGTGAACTGGGCTTCACCGGCCTGCGAGCTGGTCATGAACTTTTCCAGGCTTTGCAGGCCATCGGCCTGTGCCCAACCGGTCAGGCTGACCAGGGCGGCTGCTGCGATCCATTGTTTCATCGTGAATCCTTTCGTGCTTTGCGAACAAAGCCAATGCATGGGCCACTTTCGGGCCAACAAGGGGTTTGGAGTGCGGCAGCGGGCCACAAGTGCCCGCTGTGGGCCGCCAAGGCGCTGGCTTTGCGAATGTTTACCCGCCGCTGCGCTATTCTTCACCGCCGGGACGGTGGGCCACCAGCACTTCGCGCTGGCCGCTGCCGGTCAAGGCGCTCACCAGGCCGGCGCGCTCCATCTCTTCGAGCAGGTTGGCCGAGCGGTTGTAGCCGATGCGCAGCTTGCGCTGCACGTAGGAGATGCTGGCCTTGCGGTCCTTGAGCACGATCTCGACGGCCTGGTCGTACATCGGGTCCTTCTCACCGCTGCCGCCGCCCTCCTCATCGCCAAAGCCGGAATCGCCCTCGCCGGTGCCGCCTTCGAGCACACCGTCGATATAGTCGGGCTCGCCCTGCTCCTTGAGGTAGCTGACGACGCGGTGCACTTCCTCATCAGACACAAAGGCGCCATGCACCCGCACCGGGAAGCCCGTGCCGCTCGCCATGTAGAGCATGTCACCCATGCCCAGCAGCGCCTCGGCGCCCATCTGGTCCAAGATAGTGCGGCTGTCGATCTTGGAGCCTACCGAGAACGCGATCCGCGAGGGGATATTGGCCTTGATGAGGCCAGTGATCACATCGACGCTGGGGCGCTGGGTGGCCAGGATCAGGTGGATACCGGCAGCGCGCGCCTTTTGCGCCAGGCGTGCAATCAGCTCTTCGATCTTCTTGCCGACAACCATCATCAGGTCGGCCAGCTCGTCGATCACCACGACGATATGCGGCAGGCGCTGCAGGGGCTCGGGGGATTCGGGCGTCAGGCTGAACGGGTTGGGAATGCTTTCCTCGCGCGCCTTGGCCTCGTCGATCTTGGTGTTGTAGCCCGCCAGGTTGCGCACGCCCAGCTTGCTCATCAGCTTGTAGCGGCGCTCCATCTCGGCCACGCACCAGTTCAGGCCGTTGGCCGCCTGCTTCATGTCGGTGACCACCGGGCACAGCAGGTGCGGAATGCCTTCGTAGACCGACATTTCCAGCATCTTGGGGTCGATCATCATCAGCCGCACATCCTTGGCTTCGGCCTTGTAGAGCACGGACAAGATCATCGCATTGATACCCACCGACTTGCCCGAGCCGGTGGTACCGGCCACCAGCACATGGGGCATCTTGGCCAGGTCGGCCACCACGGGCTTGCCGATGATGTCCTTGCCCAGACCCATGGTCAGCAGGCTCTTGGCGTCGTGGTACTCGTGTGAGCCCAGGATTTCGGTCAGCCGAATGGTCTGGCGCTTGGCATTGGGCAGCTCCAGCGCCATATAGGTCTTGCCGGGGATGGTCTCGACCACGCGGATCGACACCAGCGAGAGCGAACGGGCCAGGTCCTTGGCCAGGTTGACGATCTGCGAGCCCTTGACGCCGGTGGCCGGCTCGATCTCGTAGCGGGTGATCACCGGGCCGGGCGCGGCCTCGACCACACGCACCTCGACGCCAAAGTCCTTGAGCTTTTTCTCGATCAGGCGGCTGGTCATCTCCAGGGTTTCGTAGGAGACGCTCTCCTGCGTCTTGGGCGCCGCATCGAGCAGGTCCACCTGGGGCAGGCGCGTGTCACGCAGCTCGTTGAACAGCGGCTTTTGCCGCTCCTTGACCACGCGGGCGCTGGGCTGCGCCTGGGGCTTGAGCGGCTGGGCGATATGCAGGCCCGAATCGACCGCTGCGCTGCGCGGCGCAGCGGGCAGCATGCTGTCCATGCCATCACCGGTTGGATCCAGGCGTGAGGCCATCGGCACAGGGGCTGCGCTGCTGACCTCGGCCTCACGCGCCAGCGCTGCCTTCTTGCCCACGGCCTTGTCGGCAGCGGCTTCGCGGCGCAGCATCAGCTTTTGCAAAGTACGCTCGATCCCGGCACCGACCTTCTCGGCGATCTGGCCCCAGGAGAAGCCCAGAATCCAGGAAAGGCCCAGCAGCAGCAGCATCACGCCGACAATGCCCGAGCCGGTAAAACCCATCCAGCGCTCGGCCAACGGGCCGAGCAAAAAGCCCAGCACGCCGCCAGCAGCGCCGGGCAGGCTGGCCTCAAAACGGTAGAGGCGCGACCACTCCAGCGCAGCGCTGGCCAGCAGCAGCACCACCAGGCCGCCCCAGAACACCATGCGGCGCAGCCACAGCGGGCGCGGATCGTTGGGTGGCGCCTCACCGGCGCGCAGCCAGCGCGCCAGCGACGAGAACCAGGCCAGCACGGCGGCCACCACCAGCCACCATACGGAAAAACCCACCATGAAATAGCCGCCGTCAGAGACCATCGCACCCAGGCGACCCATCCAGTTGCTGACATGGCCAGCCATCTGCGTGCCCGAGGTGGACCAGGCCGGGTCCTTGGGCGAGTAGCTGACCATGGCCGCCACGCAAAACGCCATCAGCACAAAACTGACGATGAGCACCAGCTCGTGCCCAAAACGGCGAACCCCCATCACCAGCGAATGGCCGGTCTGGGGTGCTGTCTTTGATTTCTTTGATGAGTAAGCCATAACCTAAGAGCCAGAGCTTACCCTAAGCGGATTGCAAATTCGATAGCAGGCCAGGCGCCTGGGGCCGGGTGATGCCTTGGTGCGACGCGGTAGTTCAGGCAAAGTGCGGGCCTCCCTGCGGCACGGAGCGGGGCGCCCACGCAGCGACAGGCCGTGGCCATCAGCACAAATACCCAATAAAAACATAAATCTGATGCACGAAAAGCATGGCTCGCAACCGGTGCTAGGCCGCTGCCACCAGGCAACACGCAACATTTTGTAATCTACCTATCTTCCTACAATCCCACCCCTTGCGCCAGCACGCCGCAACGATTGTTGTCATTGGCGTGCAAGGGCAGCGCCGGGCGTCCTCAGGTGCTGCGATGGCTTGCGACAATCAAGGACATTGACACAAGCCATCCACAGAGGATGGCCAGTGTTTGATACTCTTTCATGTTTTGCTGAGCGCCATGCGCCAGCCTGCTCACTGATTCGCAGCTGCCCCGCAGCTGCCCCCTGAATGCGATAGGAGTTCTATGTCTGCCATCCACCAACATGCCAAAGTTCTGATCCTGGGCTCGGGCCCTGCGGGCTATACCGCCGCCATCTATGCGGCGCGTGCCAACCTCGATCCCGTCTTGATCACCGGCATGGCCCAGGGCGGCCAGCTGACGACCACCACCGAAGTGGACAACTGGCCCGCCGATGTGATGGGCGTGCAAGGCCCGGCATTGATGCAGCGTTTTTTGGAGCATGCCGAGCGTTTCAAGACCCAGATCATCTTTGACCACATCAACCAGGTCGACTTCAGCAAGCGCCCCTTCACCTTGAAGGGCGACAGCGGCACCTACACCTGCGACAGCCTGATCATCGCCACCGGCGCATCGGCCAAGTACCTGGGCCTGCCCACCGAAGAGGCCTTCATGGGCCGTGGCGTGTCGGCCTGCGCGACCTGTGACGGATTCTTCTACCGCGAGCAGCCCGTCTGCGTGATCGGCGGCGGCAACACCGCCGTGGAAGAAGCGCTCTACCTGTCCAACATCGCCAGCAAGGTCACGCTGGTGCACCGCCGCGACAAGTTCAAGGCCGAGCCCATCCTGGTCGACAAGCTGATGGAGAAAGTCCAGGAAGGCAAGATCGAGCTCAAGACCCATTTCACGCTCGATGAAGTGCTGGGCGACCAATCGGGCGTCAACGGCATCCGCATCAAGAGCACGCAAGACGGCCACACCGAGGACATCGCGCTGCAAGGCTGCTTTATCGCCATTGGCCACCACCCCAATACCGACATCTTCCAAGGCCAGCTGGAGATGGAAAACGGCTACCTGGTGACCCAGATGGGCCGTGGCGGTTTTGCCACACAAACCAGCGTGCCCGGCATCTTCGCGGCTGGCGACGTGCAAGACCATGTCTACCGCCAGGCCATTACCAGCGCGGGCACGGGCTGCATGGCTGCGCTGGATGCCCAGCGCTTCCTGGAACAGGAATAAGCCCGCAAGCCAGGGGCATAGCCCGAATTTTGCTTTCAGGCTATAATCCTTGGCTTTGCTGCTTGCCGCCTTTTGCTAATTCGCAATCTTCGGCGCGTGAACAGGAAACTACGGCAGGTTTGCCAGCGGTCTTGCACCACTGAGCCGACCCGGCTGTGAACATGGGCTACCGCCACCCTTTGATTGGCGAGGTGAGGCTGCAAGCCGCGCTGCTTTTAACGAGGCGGACAGGGCAAGCAGCTGTTAAAACTTTCGGAGTGTCCTGATGGCACGCGTTTGCGAAGTAACGGGCAAGAAGCCCATGGTGGGAAACAACGTTTCCCACGCCAACAACAAAACCAAGCGCCGGTTCCTGCCGAACCTGCAATATCGCCGTTTCTGGGTGGAAACTGAAAACCGCTGGGTTCGCCTGCGTGTTTCCAGCGCCGCTCTGCGTCTGATCGACAAGAACGGTATTGATTCTGTGCTCGCAGACCTGCGCGCACGTGGCCAAGCTTAAGGAGTATCACCATGGCATCCAAAGGCGGACGCGAAAAAATCAAGCTGGAATCGACAGCCGGCACCGGTCACTTCTACACGACCACCAAGAACAAGAAGACAATGCCTGAAAAGATGTTGATCACGAAGTTCGATCCCAAGGCTCGCAAGCATGTGGATTACAAGGAAGTGAAGCTGAAGTAATCAGCCTGTACGCCGCCATTGACTTGGTGGCATGCAAACACCACAAAGGACACCTCGGTGTCCTTTGTGTTTTTTTGCGTCCGGTTTTTCTAGGCAGCACGCCCACGGCGCCTCGGCATCAAGCCCTGGGCGGCAGCCCCAGCTGCGCATGCATCATGCGCCCCAGGCTGCGGTAGGCCTCGTCCACTGCGTCGGTAAACGGCATGCCGCAGCTCAGCCGCAGAAAGTGGTCGTAATGGCCAGTGTTGCTGAACATGTCGCCAGGCGCCACGCGGATGCCCACGGCCAGCGCCTCGTCGTACAGGCGGCTGGACGAGATTTGCTCGGGCAGCTCCAGCCAGATGCTCAGGCCGCCCGCGGGCAGGCTCAGGCGCGTGCCAATCGGAAAATAGCGCGCCACCGCCTGCGCCGCGGCCTGGCGCTGCACGCGCAGCTGCTGGCGCAGGCGCACCAGGTGCCGCATGTACGACGGTGACCCCACCGTGCGTGCGCCCAGCAGCTGGGGCCAGACCGGCAGGTTGCGCGAGCGTGCAAACTTGATCATCTGCACCCGCTCCTGCCAGCGCCCGGCATTCATCCAGCCCAGGCGCAGGCCCGGCGCATAGCTTTTGGACAGCGAGGAGCAATAGATCACCGAGCCATCGGTGTCCCAGGCCTTACAGGGCTTGAGCACCTCGTCGGATTCGACAAATTCGCGGTAGATATCGTCCTCGATCAGCGCGACCCGGTACTCGCGGCACAGGGCCACCAGGCGCCGCTTGTGGCTGTCAGGCATGGTGGCGCCCTGGGGCATCTGCAGATGGGGCACGACCACAACGGCCTTGAGGTTGGGGTGGGTGCGCAAGGCCAGCTCCAGCGCCTCGATCGACATGCCCGTGTGCGGGCTCGACGGGATCTCCAGCGCCTGCAGCTTCTTGGCCTCGATCGCCTGCAGGATGCCGTAGAAGGTGGGCGACTCAATCGCCACCATATCGCCCGGCTGGGTCAGCGCATCGAGCGCCAGGTTCACCGCCTCGGAATTGCCAAAGGTGGCCGCAATGTCCATCGGCGCCAGGCGCACGCCAAAGCCCAGCGCGTAGCGCGCCATCGAGGCCTGAAAATCCGGATGGGTGAAAGGCGCCGAAGGGCCATGGACCAGGATCTGGGGCTGCTCGCGCAGCAAGGCCACGGCCAGCTGATTGAGCAGTTTGGCATCGAACAGCTCGGGCGCGGGCATGGCGCTGCCCAGGTCTACCTTGAGCGGCCCTTTGAGGCGCGCCTTGTTCAGGTACTCGGCCGCGCGCTCGCCAATGCCTTCAAAGCGGTGGTCCTGCATCGGAAAAGGGCCCAGCTGCAGCGGCTCGCGCGCGGCGGGCATCTGCAAAGCCCTGTCGCTGACAAAGTAGCCCACACGCGGCCGCGCCTCGATCAACCCGCGCGACTCCAGCACGCGCAGCACCTGCAGCGCCGTGCTGTGGCTGACATGGTGCTGGCGCCGGATATCGCGTACCGAGGGCATGCGCGCCCCCACACCCAGGGTCTGCTGGGCAATCGCCTGCTCAAAATGCGCGGCGATGCGCTCGTACAAAAACGCATCGTCGGCGGGCGGGCTGCCTGCCGCGTCTACGGAATGGCTCTCGGGGATGTCACACAGACTCTCATCTAACAGCGGCACAGCAGGACTCCTGGTTCCGGGAACCTGTCCATCACCCTTGTGCGCCACCGCAGTGGCCAGGGCCAGGTTCCCATTCGCAGCGCTATGGTCTCAGGTTCAACCCTGACAGAACAGATACAGAAACTGCGATTTTGAACCAGAACAGACCCTTTGTGCTTGCGCTGTTCCGCCCGACCCTGGTGCAGACTGTGTCTGTTGCGTTGCACTGCATTTTTTTACGCTAGAGCCCTGTTCTGCCACGCTCAGGAAAGCGCAAAAATGACCACCAGCACCACCGCCCGCCTCACCTCCGCCCTGCCAGGCAGCGCCGCCTCCCAGGCCCAGACCAGCGCCCCCGCGCAGCCAGGCATCCACAGCAGCAGCCTGGCCTTGCGTGCAGGCCAGGGCCAATGGTTGTATCTGGAGGTGGGCAGCAGCCTGTACTGCCGCGCCGGGCAGCTGCAGATCAGCTCGCCCTGGCACAGCGCGCTGCGCCTGGTGGCCGAAGACGCCCCGCACTGCAATGGCGCCCATGCGGGCTGGTACTGGCTGCAAGCACAAGGCGTGCAGCCCGCCCAATTGCTGGTGCAGGTGCAGGCCTATGCGGGCTGGCGCGCCGGTTGGCGCAGTGTGGCCGACTGGCTGGGCTGGAAAGGCTGACAGCTGAGGCAGCCTGCCAAGGCGCAATCGCCTTGGTGGCCTATGCCTTATTGGACTGACTGCCTTACTTGCGCTGCCAGACGGCGGCAAAGAAGCCGTCGGTCTGGTGCAGGTGGGGCCACAGGCGCAGGTAGAGGCTGCCGCTGTCGCCGCCGCTGCACAGGCTGGCGGCGTGCTCGACCTTCAGGCCTGCCAGCAGCTCGCCGGCATCCATCGGCACAAAGTCCGGGTGGGCGGCGGCAAAGGCCTTGGCAATCGCCTCGTTCTCTGCGGGAAGGATGCTGCAGGTGGCATAGACCAGGCGGCCGCCGGACTTCACCATGCGGGCACTGCTGGCCAGAATGGCGGTTTGCTTGGCCGTCAGCTCTTCAATCGCCTTGGGGCTTTGGCGCCATTTCAGATCGGGATTGCGGCGCAAGGTGCCCAGGCCCGAGCAGGGGGCATCGACCAGCACGCGGTCCATCTTGCCGGCCAGGCGTTTGACCCGCTCATCGCGCTCATGCGCAATCGCAGCCGGGTGCACATTCGACAGGCCCGAGCGGGCCAGGCGCGGCTTGAGCGCCTCCAGGCGGTGGGCCGACACATCAAAGGCGTAGAGACGGCCGGTGCTGCGCATGGTGGCGCCAATGGCCAGGGTCTTGCCGCCGGCGCCGGCACAAAAGTCGGTCACCATCTCGCCGCGCTTGGCGTCCAGCAGCAGGGCCAGCAGCTGAGAGCCCTCGTCCTGCACCTCGACCCGGCCTTTGACAAAGGCCTCCAGGCGCGAGAGCGCAGGCTTGTCGGCCACGCGCAGGCCCCAGGGCGAATAAGGGGTGGGCTCGGCCTTGATGCCCGCTTCCTTGAGTTCTTTTTGCAGCTCGCTGCGCTTGATCAGCAGCGCATTGGCGCGCAGATCCAGCGGGGCCGTCTCCAGCATGCTGGCGGCCAGCTGCTCGAACTGCTCACCCACCTGGGCCTGCAGCGGCTCGACCAGCCACTCGGGCAGGTTGTGGCGGTGCTGGGGCATGAGGCTGGCCGGCGCAATCGCGTCGCAGTCGTCGAGCCATTGCACTTCCTGGTCGCTGAGCGCGCTTTTGACAAAGCTGCGCGGGCCGGCAAAGCCGAGGATGGCCAGGCGGCGCTCGCGCGCGCCGCTGCCCGAGCGGGCCAGCGATTCAAACAACGTTTTCTTGCGCAGCACGGTGTAAACCGTCTCGGCCAGCGTGCCACGCTCGCGCGGGCCCAGGTTGCGGTGTTCACGGAAATAACGCGACACCACGGCGTCTGCCGGGTGTTCAAAGGTGAGGGCCTGCGCGACCAGCTCGGCGCAGGCATCTAAAAGGGCTTTGGGGTGCATAGCCGCTATTGTCCCATTGCGCCAGTATCCGGGCGCCAGGCCCGGCTAACCGGTGAGCGGCGCTGTGCCGCTGCTGGGCGCGCCACCGGGCTGCTCGGTGCGGTCATAGACCAGCCCCCAGGGCATGGCCGCCAGCTGGCGCAGCGCGGTGGGGCCCAGCTCCTCGACATGCGTGATCCATAGCGGCACTAGCTTGCACAGGAGCAGCTCGCGCTCCAAGTAGCCGCGCCACTGCAGCTCCAGACGCTTGTTGTCCTGGTAGTGCACGCCGGGCCGGTCGAGCACCAGCACCAGCGCATAGGCCCCCGGCAAGCTGCGCAGCGGCCGCGCCAGCAACCAGGCACGGCGCAAGCGCGGGCAGTGCTGCAGATGCAGCTGCAGTGCCGCGAGCTCCGAGGCCCACAGCGGATGCGGCAGCGCGGTGCAGG
>NZ_QETI01000023.1:0-34847 GCF_003105075.1 Comamonas sp. JNW | reverse complement strand
ATCCGGTTGGCTGTCCTGAGTGGGTTGGGTGTTTGGCGACTTCCAGTCTCTCAAATCCAACCCGGATGAACACCGGATACAACCTATTGAACCTTCACAGCTAGGCATAAGGCGCCGAGTGGTTGGAAAGTCAAACGGCGCAAAAAAGGTGGCGCACTGCGCCACCTTCTAGAGCCACGCCGCGTTTAGCCACGGAACATTTGCAAGCGCGCCTTTCTCTGCGCCGGCGTCTCGCTGGTGTAGGCATCGATCACCTGCTGGCGCGTCTTGCCTGGACCGGAAGCAACAGGCGCGGGCGGGTAGTTGCTGCTGCGCAAGGCGTTCGGCCCGCGCTTTTGCAGCGCCTCGATGGTCTCCGCCTGCACCTGGGCGCGGCTCTTGCCCGGCTGGGCATGTTCGGGGTAGAGCTCGTAGCCCTTTTCCGTCGGTGCCGAGTGCAAGGTGGCGCTGGCCGATGCGTTGCCCAGCATGCCCAGCGACAGGGCTGCGAACGCCAGGGACAACAAGGTGGAGGTGCGTGTCTTTTGCATGGTTGCAATGCCTTTCATAGGAGTGGAAATACTCTCGCTGCAGGTGCATTCGAGATGGCTCCATTGTTGAAAAAACACGCTGACCAAAGCCCCACAGCAAGATGACATTGCTGCAATGCGCGCTGCGCGCCTGGGGCAGAAGCCACAAAGCCATGGCAGCGGGCCATGGCTTTGTGTTCAGTGCCTGCCGGCCCCCTTAGGCCGGGTGCGGCACAGCGCCCTCGGAGGTCTTGCGCTCCTCCAGCTCGTCCTCGGAGAGATCACGCCGGTGCACCAGCCGGTATAACAGCGGCAGCACCAGCAAGGTGAGCACCGTCGACGACAGAATGCCGCCAATCACCACGGTGGCCAGCGGGCGCTGCACCTCGGCACCGGTGCCGGTGGCAATGGCCATTGGCACAAAGCCCAGCGCTGCGACCAGCGCCGTCATCAGCACGGGCCGCAGGCGCGACAGCGCTCCGGTGTGCACAGCATCGGGCACAGCCAGCCCACCCTCGCGCAGCGCGCGGATCGACGAGATCATCACCAAGCCGTTCAGCACGGCCACGCCGGACAGAGCGATGAAGCCAATCGCCGCCGAGATGGACAGCGGAATACCGCGCAGCCACAGCGCCAGAATACCGCCGGTCAGCGCAAACGGAATGCCGGTAAAGACGATCAGGCCATCGCGCACGTTGTTGAACATCGCAAACAGCAGGGTGAACACCAGCAGCAGCGCGACGGGCACCACAATCTGCAGCCGCTGCTGGGCCGATTGCAAGTTCTCGAAGGTGCCGCCCCAGCGCGTCCAGTAGCCGCTGGGCAGCGCCATCGCGCCCAGGTCCTGCTGCGCCTGCTCGACAAAGGAGCCGATATCGCGGCCCCGCACATTGGCGCTCACCACAATGCGGCGCTTGCCATCCTCACGGCTGACCTGGTTGGGCCCGGGCGACAGCGCAAAGCTGGCCACCGCTGACAAGGGCACAAAGCCCAGGCGGCTGCCCTCCTGCTGCGGCAGCGCAATGGGCAGGCGCTCCAGCGCGGCCAGGTCGCTGCGCACCGCCTCAGGCAAGCGCACCTGTATGTCAAAGCGCCGGTCGCCTTCAAACACCGTGCCTGCCTCCTGTCCGCCCACGGCCGTAGCAATGGTCTGCTGCACATCGCCCATGTTCAGGCCATAGCGCGATGCCTTTTCCCGGTCCACCTGCACCGTCAGCATCGGCAGGCCGGTAGTCTGCTCCACCTTCACTTCGGAGGCGCCGGGCACCTTCTGCAGCATCGCGGCAATCGACTGCGCGGTGCGTTCGAGCACCTGCATATCGTCGCCAAACACCTTGACCGCCACATCGCTGCGCACGCCCGAGATCAGCTCGTTAAAGCGCAGTTGGATCGGTTGCGAGAACTCGTAGTTGCTGCCCGGTATCGCCTCTACCACCTCCTGCACCTGGGCGAGCAGTTCCTCGCGACTGCGCTGCGGATCCGGCCATTGCGCACGCGGCTTGAGCATGATGTAGCCATCCGAGATATTGGGCGGCATAGGGTCCGAGGCAATCTCGGCCGTTCCGGTGCGGGCAAACACGCGCTCGATCTCGGGCACCTGGTCCTTGAGCGCGCGCTCGATCTGCATCTGCATCTCCAGCGATTGCGTCAGACTCGTGCCCGGCACACGCAACGCCTGGATCGCGAAGTCGCCCTCGTTCAGGTTGGGCGCAAACTCGCTGCCCAGGCGTGATGCGAGCAGCAGGCTCAGGGCCACCGAAACGACAGCCGCCGTCAGCACCACCACCGGCATGCGCATCACCCGCGCCAGCAAGGGCTCATAGGCCTGGCGCGCCCAGGTCATCAGGCGGTTTTCCTTCTCGCCCACCTTGCTGCCAATGAACAAGGCAATGGCCGCCGGGATAAAGGTGATGGACAGAACCATCGCGCCCACCAAGGCCAGCACTACGGTCAGCGCCATCGGGTGGAACATCTTACCCTCCACCCCCGTCAGCGCAAAGACCGGCAGGTAGACCACCATGATGATCAGCTGGCCAAACAGCAGCGGACGGCGGGATTCCTTGGCCGCGGCAAACACCTCATGGAAGCGCTCGCTGCGCGACAGCGGGCTGCCCTTGCGCTCCTGCGCATGCGCCAGGCGCCGCACGCAGTTCTCCACAATCACCACCGCCCCGTCGATGATGATGCCAAAGTCCAGCGCGCCCAGGCTCATCAGGTTGGCGCTGATGCCCCACTTGACCATGCCGCTGAAGGTGAACAGCATCGACAGCGGAATGATCAGCGCCGTGATCAGCGCAGCGCGGATATTGCCGAGGAACAGAAACAGCACCACCACCACCAGCGCCGCGCCTTCGACCAGGTTTTTCTTCACCGTCGCAATGGCTTTTTCCACCAAGGTCGTGCGGTCGTATACGGTCACGATCTTCACGCCCTCGGGCAAGGTCTTGCGGATCGACTCCATGCGCGCATCCACTGCCTTGGAGACGATGCGGCTGTTCTCGCCGATCAGCATGAACACGGTGCCCAGCACCACCTCGCGGCCGTTGTCGGTGGCTGCACCCGTGCGCAGCTCGCGGCCCAGGCTCACCTCAGCCAGGTCGCGCACGCGCACCGGCTGGCCTTGGGTGCTGCCCACAATCACTTCCTGGATGTCCGCAATGCCCTTGACCTGGCCGGGCGCGCGGATCAGGTACTGCTCGCCTTCGCGCTCGATATAGCCCGCCCCCACATTGGTGTTGTTGCTCTGCAGTGCTGCGACCAGCTTGTCCATCGAGATGCCATAGGACGCGAGCTTGTCCGGCCGGGGCGCCACCAGGTATTCCTTGGCAAAGCCGCCGATGGAGTTGATCTCGGTCACGCCGGGCACGTTGCGCAGCTGGGGTTTGATGACCCAGTCCTGGATCTCGCGCAGGTCCATGGGGGTGTAGGGCGTGCCATCAGGCTTTTTGGCGCTATCTTCCGCCTCCACCGTCCACAGGTAGATTTCGCCCAGGCCCGTGGAGATGGGGCCGATGCTCGGTGCAATACCGGGCGGCAGCTTCTCACGCGCTTCCTGGATACGCTCATTGACCAACTGGCGGGCAAAGTAGATGTCGGTGCCGTCCTTGAAGATCACCGTCACCTGCGACAGCCCGTAGCGTGACAGCGAACGGGTCTGCTCCAGGTGCGGCAGGCCGGCCATCACGGTCTCGATGGGGTAGGTGATGCGCTGCTCGGTCTCCAGCGGCGAGTAGCCCGGCGCCTGGGTGTTGATCTGTACCTGCACATTGGTGATGTCGGGCACGGCATCGATGGACAGGCGCTGGTAGCTGAATACGCCCAGCGCAGCCATGGCGAACACCGCCAGGATGACCAGCCAGCGCTGCTCGATGGAAAAACGGATGATGCGTTCAAACATGCGGGCTCCCGATCAATGCGCGTGCTCGGCAGAGGCCTTGCCCAGCTCGGCCCGCAGCATGAAGGAGCCCTCCTTGACATAGCGCTGCCCGGCCTGCAGGCCCGATGTGACTTCGGTGGTTTTGCCATCCGTCGCACCCAGCTCAACCACCTGGGCCCGGTAGCCGCCCTCGGCCGGCACAAACACCACGCTCTCTTTGCCATCGGGCCGCTGGATGGCCTTGGCGTCCACCGCAATGGGGACGGGTGATTCACCGGCCAGCACCGCCACATCGACAAACAGGCCCGGGCGCCACACCCCTTGCGGATTGGCCAGCGCCACGCGCGCCGGTGCCGTGCGGGTTTGCGCGCCGATCAGCGCTCCCACGTAGGCGATCCGGCCTTCGGCCTCGGAATCAAACGCCGTGGCGCGCACGACGACCGGCGCGCCCATTCGCACATCGGGCAGCTGCGGGGCGGCCACGCTGATCTCCGCCCAGACCGAGCGCAGATCGGAGACGGTGAACGAGGCCGTGCTGTCGGTCACCGACTCGCCCACGGTCAGGTGCTTCTCCACCACCATGCCAGCCAGCGGCGCGCGCAGCTCATAGCGGCTGGCACCAGCCACGCCCGCCCCAATGGCGGACAGCTTTTGCGCGGCATTGGCCACGGCAATCTCGGCCTCCTGCAGCGCTTGGCGCGCTGCCTGGTAATCCTGCTCGGCAGAGATCCGCTCCTGCCACAGCTGCTTTTCGCGCTCGTAGCTGCTCTTGGCAAAGGCCAGCCGCCGCTGCGCCGTTTGCAGCTCGCTGCGCTGGTCCGACACCGCCGGGCTCTGGATGACAGCCAGCAGCTGCCCCTTGGCCACCTGCTCACCGAGCTGGGCGTGGACCGAGGCCACCACACCGGCCACCCTGGGCACCACGTGCGCCGTGCGGTCTTCGTCAAAACGGATCTCGCCGGGCAGCAGCACCTGCTTTTGGATGGACGCCGGCCCCGCCTGGTCCACCACCACACCGGCCGCCTTGGCCTGCGCTGCGCTCAGCTTGACGAGGCCCTCGCCCGCTTCTTCGCCTTCGGCATGGCCGCCGGTGGCATCGCCGTGCGCGTCCTTGCTGCTGGCATCGGTTTTGTTGTCATGGTGCTCACCATCGCCATGCTGGTCGGCTTCCTGGTGCGCATCGGCGCCTGCCTTGGCACCGGTTTTGGCAGCAGCTTCGCCATGGTGCTCGCCATCCTGGTGGGATGGCGCATCGCCATGGCCTGCTGCCGCTGCAGCGGGGGCTGCGGCCGCCGTGCCTGGGCCGCGCAACAAATAGGCGCCGCCGGCCACACCGGCAGCAGCAATCACCGCCGCGGCGATCCACTGTTTGGATGAGCTCAGCGAAGTATCGAATGGGGTTTTCTCGGACATGGGATCAGGTTCCTGTAGCGGCCGCCAGCGCTGGCGTGCCAAAGATGCGTTCAATCTCCGCACGGGCGCGGTGCGAGGCCATCAGCTGGTCCAGCAGTTGGCGCTGGCTGTCAAACAGGCTGCGCTGGGCGTCGAGCACATCCAGAAAGCTGAACTTGCCCAGCGAGAAGCCGCGCACGGCCAGGTCATAGGCCGATTGCGCCGTGGGAATGACCTGGCTTTGCAGCAGCGCCACCTGCTGGTTGCTGCTGAGCCACTGCTGGCGGGCGGCAAACACCTGGGCCTGCAGTTGCAGGCGCTGGTCCTGCAGCTGCTGCTCGGCCTGGTCCACCTTGCGCAGTGCCTGCAGCTGGTTGCCGGCATTGCTGTCAAACAGAGGCAGGGGAATGCTCACCCCGACAAACACCTGGTTGCGCCCTACATCCCGGGCGCGCTTGACGCCCAGGCTCAACGTCGGGTCCTGCACGCGCTTGGCGCGCTCCACCGCAGAGACGGCGTGGCTTTGCTCCAGCGCGCGCCGTGCCAGCAGCATCGCAGGCGCATCGTCCAGGCGCTGGTCCAGCTGCTCGGCCGTGGGGGCCTGCACGGTGGCCGAGAAATCACCACTGGCCAGCCCCAGCTCTGCACCGCGCCCGCCCCAGAGCGAGGCCAGGTTCTGCTGCGCCACGCCGGTCAATGAGCGGGCCTGCGCCAGCTCCAGGGCCGCATTGGCCTGCGCCACTTGCGCACGGCTGGCCTCCAGCGGCGGCACCTTGCCTGCCTGCACGCGCTTGTTGGCGGCATCCAGCGCCTGCGTGGCCAGCGCATGGGTCTTGGTCGCAAAGTCCACCCGCTGCTGCGCCAGCAGCAACTCGTTGAAGTTGACCAGCACCTGGTAGCGCAATGCCGCCTGGGTGGCCACGACGCTCGCCTGCGCTGCCGCCTTCTCGCTGTCGGCCAGCTGCATGCGCGCCTCGCGCTTGCCGCCCAGCTCAATCAGCTGGCTGATCTGCACGGTGTTGGTACGCGTCTCGGGGCGGGTGTCTTCGACGTTGAGAGAGACCTCGGGATTGGGGCGTGCCTGGCTTTGCATGACCAGGCCGTCGGCCGCAGCCGCGCCGAAGCGGGCGGCCTGCAAACCGGGGTTGGCCGCCAGGGCCTTGTCCCAAGCGGCGGCCAGCGTGATAGAGGGAGTCACCCCTGCAGGCAGGGTGGCGGTCGCCGTAGCAGGGTCTTGCACAGGTATCGGCTCTGCATGAGCCAGCGGCCCCAAGGCGCTGGCCAAGGCAGCCCCCAGCAACCATGCGGGCCAGGCAGGCCCTAGCGGCCGTGGAGGATGGGTACCTGCCCGCATGGGGCTCGGCAACGGGGTGGTCATAGCTGCTTCTCCTGTGGTGGCAGATAGCGCCCAGGACGGCCTTGGCAGTGCCGGGCCAAACAGGGGCGGCAGCACCGCAGCGGCCCCCATGCAGGCGGTATCCATATGCGATGCAACGGACTGTAGAAAGCAGCAACGAACACAATGCCGTCGGGAAAATGACAAATTTGTAATCGCCGCCAGCCGGCACCATCAGGGACAATGGCGGCCATGAGACTGCTGCTGATTGAAGACGAAGCCAAGCTCGGCGAGTACCTGCGCAAAGGTCTGGCCGAGGAGAGCTACACGGTCGATGTCGCCACCAACGGCATCGATGGCCTGCACCTGGCCATGGAGCTGGACTACGACCTGATCGTGCTCGATGGCATGCTCCCGGGCATCGATGGCTTTGCGGTGCTGGCCGCGCTGCGCCAGGCCAAGTCCACCCCGGTGCTGATGCTGACCGCCCGCAGCGATGTGCAGGACCGGGTGCGCGGCCTGCAAAGCGGCGCCGATGACTACCTGATCAAGCCCTTTGCGTTTTCCGAGCTGGTGGCCCGCATCCAGGTGCTGCTGCGCCGCGCGCAGGCCCACCCGGCGTCCCCCGAGCCCACAGTGCTGCGCCAGGCTGATCTGGAGCTTGACCTGATCCGGCGCAAGGCGGTGCGCGCTGGCGTGCGGCTCGATCTGACGGCCAAGGAGTTCAACCTGCTCGCCTTGCTGCTGCGCCGCCAGGGTGAGGTGCTCTCGCGCACCGAGCTGGCCTCGCAGGTCTGGGACATGAACTTTGACAGCGAGACCAATGTGGTCGAAGTGGCCGTGCGGCGCCTGCGCATGAAGGTGGACCAGCCTTTTGCCGCGCCCTTGATCCACACCGTGCGCGGCATGGGCTATGTGCTGGAGAGCCGGGCCCAGCCATGAACCCGACTACCGCCGTACCGCATCTGGGGCGCCGGCTCTCACGCTGGATGGCGCTGCTGTCGATGCTGGGCCTGGGCGCCGTCAGCCTGGTGGTGTTTCTGGTGTTCGACAACACCTTGTCGGCCCGCCAAAAGGAGATGCTCGACCAAAAGCAGCAGTCGCTGATGCATGTGCTGCGCGATGACAGCACGGCCCACCGCGACAAGGCGCTGGACCACCTGCTGACCGATTTTCTGGCCGGCCACGGCGACTACGCGATCCGCGTGGTGGACGACCAGGGCCATGTGCTGTTCGACAGCATCCCGCCCGACTGGAGCGGCCACCACACCCTGCAGCGCAGTTTTGCCGTTGGCATCACCGCGCCCCAGTACCACCAGGCGCGCGCAGCCACCGCCACCTTGGTGATGGACCTGCGCCCCGACGAGGCCTTGCTGCGCGGCCTGGGCTGGACCTTGTTTGCAGCCATGGTGGCCGGCTCCTTGCTGCTGGCGCTGTTTGGCGGCCTGCTGGTGCAGCGCAGCCTGCAGCCCATCGCCTCACTGGTCTCGCAGATCAGCCTGCTGTCGGCCCGCGACTTTGAGCGCCGGCTCGACGGCAGCGGCCTGCCCCAGGAACTGCAGCCCATCGTCACGCAGTTCAATGCGCTGCTCGACCGCCTGGCCGATGCCTACCGCCAGCTCGAAGCCTTCAACGCCGACGTGGCGCACGAGCTCAACACGCCGCTGGCCACCCTGATCTCCAGCACCGAAGTGGTCTTGCGCAAGCCCCGCTCGGTGGATGAGCTGCGCGATGTGCTGGAGTCCAACCTGGAGGACCTGCGCCGCATCGCCGCGATGGTGGGCGACATGCTCTTCCTCTCGCGTGCCGACCAGGGCGTGGGCGCGCGCGAGACCGGGGTCGTCAGCCTGGCCGCCGTTGCCCAGGATGTGGTCGAGTTCTATGAAGCGGTCGCGCTCGATGCCGACCTGCGCCTGGAAGTGCTGGGTGACGCGCAGGCCCAGGTCGATGCGCCGCTGATGCGGCGCGCGCTGTCCAACCTGCTGAGCAATGCCACCCGCTATGCGCTGGCGGGCTCTGCGATCCGCATCGACATACGCTCGCGCTGGCAGCACGAGCATGCCCATGCGGTCATATCCGTGACCAACACCGGGCCCGACATTGCGCCCGAACACCTGCGCCACCTGTTTGACCGCTTCTACCGCGCCGATGCCTCGCGCCACAACGCCGAGCGCCACCATGGCCTGGGCCTGGCCATTGTCAAAGCCATCGCCAAGATGCATGGCGGCTCGGTGTTTGCCCAGTCGCAGGGCGGCGAGACGACGTTTGGGCTGATTCTACCGGTGGCGCCCGTCCTGTGACGGAGCGCTGCTTCTAGCCACGCAGTGCGTTCGCCAACCGCCATCCCCATGGCATGCCACCAGGCAGCATGCTTTGTGCATATAATTAGCCACCTTACTATAAGCCGCCATCATGCAACTCGCCCAAAAATACAACGCCCTGCTGGACGAAGCCCAGCGGCGCGGCATGCCCGATGTGGCAGGGATTCGCCTTTGCTTCCAGACGCTCACGCTGGCAGCAGATATTGACCGCGACTGCGCCCGCTTGCTGGCCCAGCATGGCCTGTCGGAAGGGCGCTTTGTGCTGCTGTTCCTGCTGGACGCCGCGGCCGATGGCCTGGCGCCCAATACCTTGGCCGAGCGTGCGGGCGTGACCCGGGCCACCGTCACCGGTCTGCTCGATGGCCTGGAGCGCGAAGGCCTGGTCGCCCGCCATGCCGAGGCCAGCGACCGCCGCGCGCTGCGCATACGGCTCACCGGCAAAGGCCGGCAGCTGGCCCAACAGGTGTTTGCCCAGCACAGCCACTGGATCGCCGGGTTGTACGGCGGGCTGTCGGCCAGCGAGCGCCAGCAGCTGGCCCAGCTGCTGGACAAGGTGGCCCGCAACCTGGGCGAAGCAGCGCTATGAACAGCCCACGCAAAGGCGCCAGCCGCGCGGCCGATATCCCTGCCGATGTGCTGCAAGCGCTGTCCAGAGGCGAGATCGCCACCGCCACGCTGGCTGAATGCACGGCGCTGGACCAGGCGCAGCTGCTGCGCACCGTCTTTCCCGGTCTCTCTGCCCAGACCTTGCAGCAAGCCGATGCCGCTTGCACGCTGGGTATTCTGGGGCGCATGGGCCGCATCGGCGAGCTGCTGCTGAATGCCCTGGGCGCCGAGGGCATCGCGCAGTGCCGCAACCACCCGGCAGACACCGTGCGCGGCTGGGCCTGCTTTATGGTTGGCGCCCAGCCCGGGCTGGCACTGCCGGTGCGTCTTTCCGCGATCCGCAGCCTGGCCGACGATGGGCATTTTGGCGTGCGCGAATGGGCCTGGATGGCCTTGCGCCCGCATCTGGCCAGCGCTCTGCACGAGGCCATCGCACAGCTGCTGCCCTGGACGGCATCGCCGTCCGACAAGCTGCGCCGCTTTGCCTGCGAGGCACTGCGCCCACGTGGCGTCTGGTGTGCGCACATCGCCGCGCTCAAAAAGACGCCCGCGCAGGCCCTGCCGCTGCTGCAAGCGCTGCGTGCTGACCCCTCCATCTATGTGCAGGATTCCGTCGCCAACTGGCTCAACGACGCCGCCAAGGACCAGCCCGACTGGGTGCGCGAGATCTGCAGCCAGTGGCTGGGCGATACACCATCGCCCAACACCGCACGTATCTGTCAACGCGCGCTGCGCAGTATTCGCTGAAAGAAGCCCCAGCCATGTCTTGCTACCTTGTCGAGCTCTATACCCCGAATGCCGCCTGGCAGGCGCTGCCCGCCGCGCAGCGCCTGTCGTTTCTGTCCGCCATCGGCCAGGGCCTGGGCCAGCTCTCCAGCCAGGGCATCGAGCTGCTCTCTCTGGCAGAGACCGATACCGCCATTGCACAAGCCAGCCAGCACCAGTTTCTAGGCATTTGGCGCTTTCCCAACCCGCAGGCACGCGATGCCTTGCTGGCCGCGATAGAGGCCAGCGGCTGGTACCAGTACTTTGCGCATGTGAATGCAGCCAGCGACGCGGGGACGGTGGACACCCACCTGGCAGCGCTGGCGGCGGTCTGAGCGCGACGCGACACCTCAGGCGTAGGCCTGCGCATCCTTGTCGGTGATGGCCCGCAGCACACGCGCCGGGTTGCCGGCACTCACCACGCCTTCGGGCACATCCTTGGTGACGATGGCACCGGCCGCAATCACGCTGCCGGCACCGATGTTGACGCCAGGCAGCACCTGCACGCCCGCCCCGATCCAGACGTTGTCGCCAATGGTGATGGGCAGGGCGAATTCCAGCCCCTGGTTGCGCCGCGCGGCATCGAGCGGGTGGCCGGAGGTGTAGAGGCCGACATTGGGCGCGATAAAGACGTTGTTGCCGATGCGGACCTTGGCGGCATCGAGGATGACCAGGTTCACATTGGTGTAGAAGTGGTCGCCAATCTCGATGTTGAAGCCGTAGTCACACAGGAAGGGGCCATCGAACACCGGGTTGCGGCCCAGCTTGCCCAGCAGGCCGCGCAGAATCACTTCGCGCTCGGCACGCAGGTGCGCGCCGATCTGCTGGAAGGCAAACAGCTTTTCCTTGGCGGCATCGCGCAGCTGCAGCACGCTGGGGTCATGGTTGGCGTCGTACAGCAGGCCGGCAGCGGCTTTTTCCATCTCGGTCATCGGTGTCTCTCGTCCTCTCGGTGGCAAAAGGACTGAGTCTAGCTGCTGCTTGTCGAGCTCCAGATGACGTGGTTGGGTGGATAGGCCTCAGGCCACCGTCGCAGCAACGGGCGCAATGCGCAGCGGAATCGTCACCGGCCCGTCATTCATCAGGTAGACCTTCATGTCGGCGCCAAAACGGCCGGTCGCCACCTCGGGGTGCAGCGCGCGCGCCTGCGCCACGACATAGTCGTACAGGCGCTCGCCATCGGCCGGGGGCGCGGCCTGGGTAAAGCTGGGGCGGTTGCCACCGCTGGTGTCTGCGGCCAGGGTGAACTGGCTCACGATCAGCAGGCCGCCGGCCACATCGACGACGCTCTTGTTCATCTTGCCGGCCTCGTCCTGGAAGATGCGCAGCTTGAGCATCTTGGCCAGCCACTTGTCGGCTTCTGCCTGGCTGTCGCCGCGCTCGGCGCAGACGAGGGCCAGCAGGCCATGGCCAATCTGGCCAATCACTTGGCCATCCACTTCAACTCGTGCTTCGCGCACCCGTTGCAATACGCTGATCATCGGAGATTCTTGCTTCCGGAAAGGCGGCAGGCCAGGGCGCTGCAGCCGGGGTTCATGGTTCAGGGGCTGGGTGCATCGCCGTGCAGCTGCACGGCCTCGGTCTGGGTTTGTACGCCCAGCGGCAGCACTTCCATGCTGATGCGCGCCTGCGGCAGCTCCTGCAGCAAAGCGGCCTCCAGCTGCATGCGCAGTTGGGTGGCATGGGCCAGGGTCCAGTCGCCGGGCATGTGCAGGTGCATGTCGATAAAGTGCAGCGAGCCGGCGCGCCGGGTGCTGAGCTTGTCGCAATGCACGGCGCCGCCGGTTTGCGCCTCAAAGCTGCGCACGCAGTGCTCGATCTTGGCAAGGGTCTCGGCATCGATGGACTCGTCCATCAGGCCCTGCGAAGAGCGCCAGACCAGCTGGCCACCTTCTTTGAAGATATGCAGCGCCACCGCAATGCCCAGCACCGCATCGAGCCAATGCCAGCCGGTCAGCATCGCCAGCAGCAAGCCGCCGACCACGCCGACCGAGGTCCAGACATCGGTCATCAGGTGGCGGCCATCGCCTTCCAGCGCCATCGAATGGTGCGCGCGTGCCGCCCGCAGCATGACAAACGCCAGCCCGCCGTTGAGCGCCGTGCTGAGCATGGACAGCGCAATGCCCCAGCCCAGCTGCTCGAGCGGCTGGGGGTGTAGGAGGCGGTCCACCGAGGCCCAGACAATGGCCATGGCCGCGCCAAAGATCAGCAGGCCCTCAAAGCCGGCAGAGAAGTACTCCGCCTTGGTGTGGCCATAGGGGTGGCCCTCGTCAGCCGGGCGCTTGGCAATGGTGACCATGCCCAGCGCAAACAGCGCGCCCACCAGGTTGACCAGCGATTCCAGCGCATCGGACAGCAGGCCCACCGAGCCGCTGACGGCCCAGGCACTGGTCTTGAGGGCAATGGTGGCAATGGCCACCACCACCGAGATGCGCAGCAGGTTCTCGGGCGTGGTCCAGCGGCTGTGCGCTGCGGCGGGTAAGGCAGGTTTCATGGCGGGCGGGGTGCGGCGGGGCTTAGAGCAGGCGCGCCTTCACGGTTTTGCCCTTGACCCGGCCGCTGTTGAGCCGGTCCACCGCCTGGTGGGCGATATCGCGGCTGACGGCCACATAGGTCGAGAAGTCGTTCACATTGATCTTGCCGATCTGCTCCTTGCTGTAGCCAAAGTCGCGCGTCATTGCGCCCAGCACATCGCCAGCGCGGATCTTTTCCTTGCGCCCGCCAATGATCTGGATGGTGCGCATCGCCGGCACCATCGGCTGGTTGGATGCCGGGGTCAACTCGCTCAGCGGATACCATTGCGACTCGCGCCCTTGCAGCAGCTCGATCTTGCCGACCGAGCCCATCTCGTTCATGCTGGCCAGGCTCAGCGCCAGGCCTTCGGCATCGCCCCGGCCGGTGCGGCCAATGCGGTGGATATGCACTTCGGCATCGGGCGTGGTGTCCACGTTGATGACAGCGGCCAGGTTGGCGATATCGAGGCCGCGCGCGGCCACATCGGTGGCCACCAGCACGCTGCAGCTGCGGTTGGCAAACTGCACCAGCACCTCGTCGCGCTCGCGCTGTTCCAGCTCGCCAAACAGCGCCAGCGCGCTCACGCCCTGGGCCTGCAGCACCTCGACCAGGTCGCGGCATTGCTGCTTGGTGTTGCAAAAGGCGATGGACGACTCGGGCCGGAAATGCGCCAGCAGCTGCGACACGGCATGCAGGCGCTCGGACTCCTTGACCTCGTACCAGCGCTGCGCGATCTTGTGCGCGCTGTGCTGCGAGGCAACCTTGACGGTCTGCGGATCGCGCATGAAGCGCTCGGCCAGCTGGGCAATGCCCTCGGGGTAGGTGGCCGAGAACAGCAGGGTCTGGCGCTCGGCCGGGCACTGGCTGGCGACGGTGACGATGTCGCCATAAAAGCCCATGTCCAGCATGCGGTCGGCCTCGTCCAGCACCAGGGTGTTGAGGGCGGCCAGGTCGATCACGCCGCGCTCCATCAGGTCCATCACCCGGCCCGGGGTGCCAACGATGATGTGGGCACCGTTTTCCAGGCTGGCGATCTGGTTGCGCGAGGGCACACCGCCATAGACGGTGACGACCTTGATGTTCTCCTCGGCGCGCGCGAGGCGGCGGATTTCGGTGGCGACCTGGTCGGCCAGCTCACGGGTGGGGCACAGCACCAGCGATTGCACGGCAAACCAGCGCGGGTTCAGGCGGGCGAGCAGGGCCAGGCCAAAGGCGGCGGTCTTGCCGCTGCCGGTGCTGGCCTGGGCAATGACATCCTTGCCTTGCAGCGCAAAGGGCAGGCTGGCCGCCTGGATCGCCGTCATCTGCGTGTAGCCCAGCTGCTGCAGATTGGCCTGCATGGTCTGGCCCAGAGGCAGTTGGCTGAAAGAGCTGGCGTCCGCTGCGTTGGCGGTGGTGGTGGTTGCGTTCATGGCGCAATTATCCCGCGCCCGGCCTGGCAGCCGCTGGCGGCCCTGCAGGTACCCCTGAATCCGGCCTTGGCGCCGCCGGCCACCGGTGCTGACAGCCAGCAACACCGGGCCCTGATTTGTCATGCCAGGGCCCCAAAGCAGATGCACAATGGTGCATGACCTTTACCAAACCTGCCTTTACCGCACCGACCAGCCACCGCACGGCTTCCTCCGCGCTGGCGCAGGTCCAGGCCATCTATGCCGAGCAAATCGGCTTTCTGCGCCAGGCCATGCAGCGCTTTGTAGCGGGCGAAACCCCGGCCGCCCCCTACCGCGCCTGCTATCCCTTTGTGCGCCTGCACACGCGCACCGTAGCCCGGGCCGACAGCAAGCTCGCCTATGGCTTTGTCGAGGGCCCCGGCCACTACGAGACCACGCTGACCCGCCCCGACCTGTTTGCCAACTACTATGCCGAGCAGTTCCGGCTGCTGATCGAGAACCACGGCGTGGAGCTGGAAGTGGGCACCAGCAGCCAGCCCATCCCCATCCATTTCTCGTTTGCCGACAACGACCATATCGAAGGCCAGCTGAGCGCCGAGCGCCGCATGCTGATGCGCGATGTGTTTGACCTGCCCGACCTGCATGCGATGGACGATGGCATCGCCAACGGCACCTGGGAGCCCAAGCCGGGCGAGGCGCATCCGCTGTCGCTGTTCACCGCGCCGCGCATGGACTACTCGCTCCAGCGCCTGCGCCACTACACAGGCACCCTGCCCGAGTGGTTCCAGAACTTTGTGCTGTTCACCAACTACCAGTTCTATATCGACGAGTTCATCCGCCTGGGCCGCGCCGAGATGGCCAACCCGGACAGCGAGTACATCGCCTTTATCGAGCCGGGCAATGTCGTCACCCGCCGCCAGGGCTTGGCGCCCGAAGCGGTGGACGCGCTGGGCAACCCGCCCCCGCGCCTGCCGCAGATGCCCGCCTACCACCTGGTGCGCGCTGACCAGTCGGGCACGACCATGGTCAATATCGGCGTGGGCCCGGCCAATGCCAAGACCATCACCGACCATATCGCCGTGCTGCGGCCCCATGCCTGGATGATGCTGGGCCACTGCGCCGGCCTGCGCAACAGCCAGCAGCTGGGCGACTATGTGCTGGCCCATGCCTATGTGCGCGAGGACCATGTGCTCGACGAAGAGCTGCCGCTGTGGGTGCCCATCCCGGCGCTGGCCGAGATCCAGGTCGCGCTGCAGCAGGCGGTGGCCGATGTGACCCAGGTGCCCGAGGACGACCTCAAGCGCTTCATGCGCACGGGCACTGTGGCCAGCACCGACAACCGCAACTGGGAGCTGCTGCCCGACAACACGCCCCAGCGCCGCTTCAGCCAGAGCCGGGCCGTGGCGCTCGATATGGAAAGCGCCACCATTGCCGCCAATGGCTTCCGCTTTCGCGTGCCCTACGGCACCTTGCTGTGCGTGAGCGACAAACCGCTGCACGGCGAGATCAAGCTGCCCGGCATGGCCAACCACTTCTACCGCGAGCGGGTGGACCAGCATCTGCGCATCGGCATGCGGGCGGTCAACATCCTGCGCGAAGGCGGTGTGGACCGCTTGCACAGCCGCAAGCTGCGCAGCTTTGCCGAGGTGGCTTTCCAGTAAGCAGCGCGCCAAGCGGGCCCTTGCCAGCGGGGGCCCTACTCCAATGCCAGCACGACCGTGCTGGCTTTTTTACTTATGGGGAACTACCTAACTGCAAACCCTGTGGATAACTGTGGGCGTCACTTCCACAATGGTCGGCGGGCCGTAAAGAAGCCTTTGCGCCCGCACCATAACAACCAGGAGACACCGTGACCACAACCATCCTCCCACCCCTGCGGCGCTTTATCCCTCTGACAGCCGTCGCCAGCGCAGTCCTTGCGCTGTCCGCTTGCGGCAGCGGCGGCTCCCACAGCTTCAACTTTGACGAGGCCAGCCTGGCGCTGGCCAAGCAGCAGGTGGCGGCCAGCCAGATCGGCCTGCCCACCAGCGGTGCCACGGTGACCTCGACCGAAACGCCAACGGCCGCCAGCGGCGCGCAGCCCCCGGCCTCGGTACGGGCCAATATCTCGATCGCCCCAGTCGACCCCGGCGCCCCGGCCATCAAGATGGGCCTGCTGCTGCCCAAGGAGTGGAACGGCAAGGTGGTGATGGTGGGCGGCGGCGGCTACAACGGCGTGATGCCCAGCCTCTACACCTACCCGGCCGCCCCCGCCAGCCAGGGTGCCTACCCGCTGCTCAACCAGGGCTATGCGGTGTTTGGCAGCGACTCGGGCCACCAGGCAGGGGCAGCCGGCAGCCGCGATGGCAGCTTTGGCACCAATGACGAAGCGGTCGCCAACTTCTCGGGCGCTGCGCTGAAAAAGGTCAGCGACGTGGCCGATGTGCTGGTGACGCGCTTTTACGGCAAAAAGCCGGACAAGCGCTACTTCATGGGCGGCTCCACCGGCGGGCGCGAGGCGCTGGCCGTGGCGCAGAAATGGCCGTCCGACTGGGATGGCGTGGTGGCCTGGTACCCGGCCTGGAACGCCGCCAGCCTGGATCTGCAGTTTGGCCGCATCAGCCGCGCCTTTGCCCAGCCTGGCGCCTACCCGAGCCTGGGCCAGCGCAAGCTGCTGCGCCAGGCGGCGCTGGAGAAGTGCGATGCGCTCGACGGCGTGCAGGACGGCGTGGTCAGCAATGTGGCCGCCTGCAACAGCCAGTTTGACCCGGCTACCGCTACGCTCAATGGCCAGCCGCTGCGCTGCGCCGGCGGCGCGAGCCAGGAAGGCTGCCTGTCCGATGCAATGATCAGCGCGCTCAAGACCTACAACAGCGAAATCCGCTTCAGCGCGCCGCTGGGCAGCGGCGAGACGCAGTACCCCGGCTTCAACGTCTGGGGTTCGGAGCTGGGCGAGGAAGGCAGCAGCCCGCTGCAGCCCACGGTCAACCTGCTGGCGATGAACACCACCGCGCCGGCCAGTCCCGCGCCGCTCACCGCCCCGTACTGGGCCGTGTTCTGGGACCAGTGGGTGCGCTATTTTGTGACCCGCGATGCCAACTTTGATGCGCTGTCGCTGGACCCACAAAACCCCGGCGCCTGGACCGACCGCATCAACCAGCTCACCAAGTTGCAGGACATCAACAGCACCGACCTGTCGGCCTTCAACAAGCGCGGCGGCAAGCTGCTGATGGCCCATGGCACGGCCGACGTGCTCGTCAGCACCCGCGCTACCGCGCAGTACTGGCAGCGCCTGGAGCAGACCATGGGCGCCAGCGCCGTCAAGAGCTTTGCGCGCTATTACGAGGTACCCGGTTACGGCCATGCGGCCAGCACCGCCTTCAATGCCAACTGGGATTCGCTCAAAGCGTTGGACCAGTGGGTGACCGCTGGCACTGCCCCAGGCGCCCAGGTAGTCAGCGACACCGCTGGCGTGCCTGGGCGCACCCGGCCGCTGTGCGAGTACCCGACCTGGCCACGTTACAAGGGCAGTGGTGATGTAAACCTGGCCGACAGCTATAGCTGCCAAGCCAACTAAGAGCAACGTAACCAAGCCAGCAAAACAAAAGCATCTGGACGCCCTTCTCAAGGGCAGCCAGATGCTTTTTTATCGAATGAATCCAACGCGGTGCTGAGCGTTCGCTCAGCAGCCGCTTACTCCGCCACGCGGGGCTTGACCAGCGCTGCCGCCTTTTTGGCGTTGTCGCGTGCAGCATCGGTACCGGCAGCGCGGGCCAGCGCCACGCCCATGCGGCGGCGGCTAAAGCTCTCGGGCTTGCCAAACAGGCGCACCTCGGTGCCGGGGATCTGCAGGGCGGCATCGACGCCGTCAAACACAATGCCCTGGGCATCCACACCGCCGTAGATCACGGCGCTGGCGCCAGCGGTCTTCAGGCTGGTGTCCACCGGCAGGCCCAGGATGGCGCGGGCATGCAGCTCGAACTCGTTTTGCCACTGGGTGATCATCGTCACCATGCCGGTGTCATGCGGGCGCGGGCTCACTTCGCTGAACCAGACCTGGTCGCCCTTGACGAACAGCTCCACGCCAAACAGGCCCAGGCCGGCGGGCTCGCCGTTCAGGCCGGTGCCCAGGTCGCTGGTGATGGCGCGGGCAATGTCCTGCGCCAAGGTCAGCGCAGCGGGCGCCATGCGCGCGGGCTGCCAGCTTTCCACATAGTCGCCCTGCACCTGCACATGGCCGATGGGCTCGCAGAAATGGGTTTCGATCTGGCCAGCGGCATTCTTGGCGCGCACGGTCAGCAAGGTGATTTCGTAGTCAAAGTCGATAAAGCCTTCGACGATGATGCGGCCGCCCTGTACCCGGCCGCCTGCCATCGCGTAGTTCCAGGCCTTTTCCACATCGCCCGGGCCATCGATCTTGCTCTGGCCCTTGCCCGAGCTGCTCATCACCGGCTTGACCACGCAGGGGTAGCCAATGCCGCCATCGATGGCCGCCTGCAGCTCGGCCAGGCTGTCGCAAAACTGGTAGGGGCTGGTGGGCAGGCCCAGGGTCTCAGCCGCCAGGCGGCGGATGCCTTCGCGGTCCATCGTCAAGCGGGTAGCGCGTGCGGTGGGCACCACGCGCACGGTGCCGGCCGCTTCCAGCGCCTGCAGTGCGGGCGTGGCAATGGCCTCGATCTCGGGCACCACCAGGTCGGGCTTTTCGGCCTCGATCAGCGCCGTCAGCTGGGCCGGGTCGCTCATCGTGATGGTGCGCGCGTGGTGCGCCACCTGATGGCCCGGGGCGTTGTCATAGCGGTCCACCGCCACCGTCTCCACGCCCAGGCGCTGCAAGGCGATCAGCACCTCCTTGCCCAGCTCGCCGCTGCCCAGCAGCATGACTTTGGTTGCGTTCTTGGTGAGCGGGGTGCCGAAGGTGGTCATATCAGGTCGTGTCAACAAAGGGGCTGCGGCGCAGCGATGGGGGGCATTTTAGAACCCCCGCCTATCCCCGCGCTCTGTCGCCCAGTTTGTGCCGCACTGCAACACCACCCGCTATGATCTTGGCACCGGGCTTGCCGCAGGCACTGCAGGGCGGGCCCCTCTCCCAGCAACAGGACCCAAGGAAGACAGATGACGATCCAGACCGTAGGCGTAATTGGTGCAGGCACCATGGGCAACGGCATTGCGCAGACCTGCGCGGTGGCCGGGCTGAATGTGGTGATGGTGGACATTTCAGACGCCGCCGTGCAAAAGGGCTTGGCAACGGTGGGCAGCAGCCTGGACCGCCTGATCAAGAAGGAAAAGATCAGCGAAGCCGACAAGGCCGCCGCCCTCGCGCGCATCCAGGGCAGCACCCGCTATGAAGACCTGCAAAAGGCCCAGTTGGTGATCGAGGCAGCCACCGAGAACTACGAGCTCAAGCTCAAGATCCTGCAACAGGTCGATGCGCTGCTGGACCCCTCGGTGCTGCTGGCCTCGAACACCTCATCGATCTCGATCACCCAGCTGGCCGCAGCCACCAAGCGCGCGGACAAGTTCATCGGCATGCACTTCTTCAATCCCGTGCCGATGATGGCACTGGTCGAAGTGATCCGGGGCCTGCAAACCAGCGATGCCACGCACGATGCGGTCAAGGCACTGGCCGAGAGCCTGGGCAAGTCGCCGATCAGCGTGAAGAACTCACCTGGCTTTGTCGTCAACCGCATTCTGGTGCCGATGATCAACGAGGCCTTCTATGTGCTGGCCGAAGGCATTGCGTCAGCCCAGGACATCGATGACGGCATGAAGCTCGGCTGCAGCCACCCGATTGGCCCGCTGGCTCTGGCCGACATGATCGGCCTGGATGTCTGCCTGGCCGTGATGGAGGTCTACCTGAAAGACTTTGGCGACAGCAAATACCGCCCCTGCCCGCTGCTCAAGGAAATGGTCGCCGCTGGCCAACTGGGCCGCAAAACCGGCAAGGGCGTCTACAGCTACGCCTGATCGCGCGCGCCCGCGCTGCCCAGCGATTCCTCCCCATGCCCGCGCCACGCAGCACCCCGATCTGGAAAAAGGCCCTGCCCGTGGCCGCGCTGGTGCTGGCCCTGGTGGCCTGCCTGGCCGGCTTTCGCCTCTGGAAGCAGCAGCTCGAAGAGGCGCCGGTCGATGCGCTCTACCGCGACTACCTGGCCTATGTGGCCGCCAGGGTGCCGGCCGCCGATCTGCACCTCAAGCGCTACTACCAGCGCTATGGGCGCGACACGGTGGCCGCCAAGCACTTCAAGCCCATCTGCCGCAGCGTGACAGCCATGGCAGACCAGCAGGCGCTGGACCTGGGCGCCAGCGAGTGGCACACGCTGGCCGGGAGCTGCCGCACGCGAATGAGCAGCGACGAGATCCACCTTCTGCCCTGAGCAAAC
Source organism: Comamonas sp. JNW (assembly GCF_003105075.1). Classification (NCBI taxonomy): domain Bacteria; kingdom Pseudomonadati; phylum Pseudomonadota; class Betaproteobacteria; order Burkholderiales; family Comamonadaceae; genus Comamonas; species Comamonas sp. JNW. Next base: position 14,278 of record NZ_QETI01000023.1, on the reverse strand, counting down.
ACCTCATCACATACAACAGAGACAAGCATGCCCACCCCCAACCTCTTCAAAAAAGCCATGGCCGCCGGCCAGGCGCAGATCGGCCTGTGGTCGGCCTTTCCCTCGCCCTACATCACCGAGCTGCTCGCCGGCAGCGGCTACGACTGGATCATGCTCGACACCGAGCATTCGCCCAACGATGTGCCCCAGGTGCTGCAGCAGCTCCAGGCGGTGGAGGCGGCCCTGCAGCCACGCCCGACCAGCGCCGTGGTGCGCCCGGCCTGGAACGATCCGGTGCTCATCAAGCGCTACCTGGACATTGGCGCCCAGACCATTCTGATCCCCTTTGTGCAAAACGCCGACGAGGCCCGCGCCGCCGTGCAAGCCATGCGCTATGCGCCCCAGGGCATTCGCGGCATGGGCGGCTCGATGCGCGCCAGCAACTTTGGCCGTGATCTGCAGTACGTTGACGATGCTGACAAGGAGCTGTGCCTGCTGGTGCAGGTAGAGACCGCGCAGGCGCTGGACCAGATCGAGGCCATCGCCGCCGTCGATGGCGTGGATGGCATCTTTATCGGCCCGGCCGATCTGTCGGCCAGCATGGGCTACCCTGGCCAGCCGCGCCACCCAGTGGTCAATGCCGCGATTGACAACGCCATCACCCGCATCCGCGCTGCCGGCAAGGCCCCCGGCATCCTGATGGTGGACGAGGCCCGCGCCCGCGAATGCCTGGCCCTGGGCGCGCAGTTTGTCGCGGTCTCGATGGACCTGATCCTGCTGCGCACCGCTGCCGATGCGGTGGCGGCCAAGTTCAAGGACAGCAGCGGCCAGGTGGTGCAGACCGGTTATTAAAGAGCACGGAGGCAACCCAGCGTCCATCCGACGCGCGGCTTGCCTGCCTTTAGGACGAATCCCGGGGCCATGCACCGGCCCTGCCCAAACACCCTGCTGCCTGCAGGTTTTTACTCAATTAAATTGCGCGCAATTTAATTGAGTACGATAATTCAACCCATGCCCAACGCCAACCCCGCCACTGCCCACAACGCGCTGCTGCTCGACCAGCAGCTGTGTTTTGCGCTGTACTCCAGCTCGCTGGCGATGACCAAGCTGTACAAGCCCTTGCTCGAACCATTGGGTTTGACCTACCCGCAGTACCTGGTGCTCTTGGTACTGTGGGAGGGCGATGGCTGCATGGTCTCCGAGCTGGGCGAGCGTCTGTTCCTCGATTCGGGGACGTTGACGCCGCTGCTCAAGCGCATGCAGACGGCAGGCTGGCTGCAGCGCCAGCGCGACAGCGACGATGAGCGCCGTGTGCGCGTGTACCTGACGGAGGCCGGTCGCCAGCTGCGCGAGCAAGCCGCGGCCATCCCCGCCTGTGTGCTCGCGCACAGCCAATGCACGGTGCAGGAGCTGCAGGCATTGACCCACCAGATCCAACAGCTGCGCAGCCGACTGGCCGCGCCGCTTCCCGCCGCTTCTTGATGAAGCATGTTTTTTCGTTCCACCCTTGACCAGGAGTTCACCATGGCTACTCTCGAAAAAGTTCTGTACACCGCCCACGCACACACCACCGGCGGCCGCGACGGCGCATCGCGCACCAATGATGGCCGCCTGGATGTGCAGCTGTCCTCGCCCGGCACCAGCGGCCAGGGCACCAACCCCGAGCAGCTGTTTGCTGCCGGCTACTCCGCCTGCTTTATCGGCGCGATGAAGGCGGTGGCCGGCAAGCAAAAGCTCGCCCTGCCCGATGGCCTGTCGATCGACGCCGAAGTGGACCTGGGCCCCATCCCCAACGCCTACGGCATCGCCGCCCGCCTGACGGTGAACCTGCCCGGCATGGACAAGGCCGTGGCCGAAAAGCTGGTGCATGACGCCGACCTGGTCTGCCCTTACTCCAACGCCACCCGCGGCAATATCGACAAGACCCTGACCGTGGTGGTCTAAGTCGCGCAGTTCAACGATTGACGCTCTCCAGTACAGCCGGTGCATGCCTTGCATGCCCGGCTTTTTTTGCGTCCCTGTGGTCAGGATGGCCGTCACAAGAAGGGCGCACAATGGCGGTATGCACGATACCGATGACTACCCGCCCAGCAGCCCCGCGCAGGAGCATGCCTATGCCGCACTCACCCCCGATGTGGTGCTCGACGCGCTGGCGTCGGTGGGCCTGTGGGGCGATGGCCGCCTGAACCCGCTGTCTTCCTACGAAAACCGCGTCTACCAGGTCTGGCTGGAAGACGGCAGCAAGGTGGTCTGCAAGTTCTACCGCCCGGGCCGCTGGAGCGATGCGGCCATTGCCGAGGAGCACCAGTTCTCCCAGCAGCTGGCCGACGCCGAAGTGCCGGTGGTCGCGCCCCTGCAGCTGGGCGGCCACAGCCTGCTGCAGCATGGCGGTTTTCGCTTTTCCGTATCGCCCTGGCGGGGCGGGCGCCAGCCCGATCTGGACGACTGGGAGGTGCTCGAATGGGTGGGGCGCTTTCTGGCCCGCATCCACACCGTGGGTGAGGCCCGGCCCTTTGTACACCGCCCCAGCATCAATGCCCAGGACTTTGCCCGCGAGCCCCACGACTGGCTGATGGCCCAGGGCGCCATTCCGCCCGGCCAGCGCAGCGCCTGGAGCGATGCCTGCCGCCGCGCCACCGACAAGATCTGCGAGATCATCGATCCGGGCGATGCCAGCGGCCACTTTGCCGCAGGCAGCTACCGCAGCCTGCGCCTGCATGGCGACTGCCACCCGGGCAATGTGCTATGGGTGCCGCCCGAGCACCAGGGCGGCGGCCCGCATTTTGTCGACCTCGATGACACGCGCAGCGGCCCGGCCGTGCAGGACCTGTGGATGCTGCTGTCGGGCGACCGCCAGCAGCAAAGCGCGCAGCTGTCGACGCTGGTCGAAGGCTATGAACAGTTCCGCCCCTTTGACCGGCGCGAGCTGGCACTGATCGAGCCGCTGCGCACGCTGCGCCTGATCCACTACAGCGCCTGGCTGGCGCGGCGCTTTGACGACCCGATCTTTCCGATCCACTTCCCCTGGTTTGGCAGCGAGGCCTACTGGCAGGAGCAAACCCAGATGCTGCAGGCCCAGCTCATCGCGATGGATGAGCCGCCGCTGTACGTTTAAGGAACCGGTTAACAGCGGTTGTCCAAGCGGCAGTCGGGCAGCAGTTGCCCATCCGCACCGCGCCACTGCAGGTTGGGATCATGCTCGCCCGAGGGTGGGCTGACCACCCCAGGCACCACCACGCCGGGCTGCACCGGCTGGGCATAGTCCGGTGCAGCGGCGGGGCCAGACGCTGGCGCTGCCGGGTCATACAGCACCGTGCCGGTGCCCACCCCCACGCCCACCTGGGCACCCCCGACGGAGGTGCCGACCCCGACACCTGCATTGCCCGTCACCTGGCCGCGCTGGTTGACCCCCACGCCGACACCGACAGGGCCCAGGCCCGTGCCCACCCCGGCGCTGACCCCGCCACTGCCCACCCCCACGCCGACCGAGAACGGCCCCACCGGCACGCCCACGCCCACATAGGGCGAGCAGGCGGACAGCGCAGCCACGGACAAGGCGGCAGCGGCCGCACGGCAGGGGTGGGAGAGGAAAAAGCGCATGGCAGGCATTCGGATCATGGCTATTTTTAACAGCGATTGCTACACCAGCCTCTGCCGCAAGGGCATTGCATGCAGATGTCCTACGCCCAGCGATGGGCACCCCGACAGCGCGGGGACATGCCGGGCCCGACTCCCTACAATCCAGGCCACCGTCCTTTCAGGGCCAGCCGCTACCCGCCGCTGGCCTGCTGCTGCCACCGCAGCCCAGCCCCAAGTTCTGATCATGAAATACCAATGGCCGCCTTATTTCTGGGTGTGCTTCTCGATGTGTGTCGGCGTCATGGGCACGGCGCTGGCCAGCCCGCTCTACCCGCTCTACCAGGCCCAGTGGCAGCTGCCGCCCAGCGCGATCACCCAGGTGTTTGTGCTCTATATGGCCGCAGCGCTCACCAGCCTGATGCTACTGGGCGCGATCACGACCCGCTATGGTTTTTTCAAGGTGCTGCGCGCGGGGGTGGTGCTGATGAGCGCAGGCGTGCTGCTGTCGGCGCTGGCCTGGAACATGCAGGTGTTTGGCTTGAGCCGCATCATCATTGGCCTGGCCTCGGGGATGATCACCACCTCGGCCTCGCTGGGCCTGACCCAGCTCAACACCAGCGGCGACACGCAGCGGGCCGCTGCCACCACCAGCTTGACGATTGCCTTTGGCTTTGGCCTGGGGCCCATTGTCGGTGGCCTGGTCGCGCAATGGGCGCCTTTTCCGCTGCGCAGCGCCTATCTGCCCTCGCTGCTGCTAAGCGCCTTGGCGATTTATTCGCTGTTCCAGGTGCAGCTGCCGGCCCACCTGCAGCCGGCGCCTGCCAGCAGCAGTTTTGGCCTGCGCCAGCTGATGCCGCGCCTCACCTTCCCCGAACGCACGGCGCTGCGCCGCTACGGCCTGGCGTCGATGGGCGCCTTCTGTGCCTTTGGCATGTTCAGCCTGTTTGCCTCGCTCGCGCCCAGCTTTATGCAAAGCATGCTGCCCTGGCACGGGCCGGCCATCAGCGGGCCGTCGATCGGCCTCATTCTGCTGCTGTCGGCCGCGTCGCAGTATGCCGCCAAGGGCTTTGTCACCCGCAAGGTCCTAATCACCGGCTATGCAGCGCTGGCGCTGTGCAATCTGCTGCTGATCGCCAATGTGTTTGCCAGCTCGGCGGCGGTGTTTCTGCTCTGCGTGCTGAGCGCTGCGCTCGGCCATGGCCTGTGCAACCTGGGCGGTATCTCGGTGGTCAACCGGGTGGCGCGGGCTGACAACCGCGCCGGCCTGCTGGCCACCTACCTGGTCATCGGCTATGTGGGCACCATCTTGCCGATTCTGGGGATTGGCTGGCTGTCCGACCAGGTGGGCCTGTCGCGCGCGCTGCTCGTGTTTTGCGCAGTGTTTGCGCTGCTGGCCACGGCGCTGGCGCTGGCCACCTGGCGCACCCCAGTGCCGGTGCCCGCTGCCAAGCACTAGCCTTATTTGCGCGGCGGCAAGGTGATGCTGATCTCGTGCGAGATCTCGGGGCCGCTCTCGGCCGGGCGGATCACCTGCTCAGGCGGCGGTGGGGGGGGCGGCCGCAGCACAGTGGGGCGCGGCGCCAGCTTGGGCTGGATGTTTTTCTTCCAGGCCTCGACCAGCACCTCGTTGACAAACTGGCGGTCCAGCCACAGCCACAGCAAAAACGGCACCAGGGTGGGCAGCACCAGGCTGCCCAGCTGGTAGCCATAGGCGAGCAAGTCCAGCTGGATCTGCGAGATCTTGAGCAGGCGCAGGTCGAGATTGGTGGCCAGCACCATCTGCATCAGCAAGCTGGTGGAGATGCTGAACGCCTGGAACGGCAGCAAGATCACATAGCCCAGCACCGCGCGCCAGATGCGGCCCTTGCGCCAGGCCGCCAGCAGCAGCGCCAGGAAGATCGGAAATCCGTAGGCATAGCGGCCCGGGTCGCCATCGACCGAGATCTCGGCCCAGCGGCCACCGGTGTTGGCATTGGCCACGCCCACCGAGGTATCCACCTCGATCTTTCCGGGCGCAATATGCACCTGCTTGACCCAGCCCGCGGCCAGGTCCAGCATGCCTTCCTTGGAGATCACCGCCACCGGGTAGCTCATCCACGGCGACAGCTGCACCCACAAGGTGGTCAGCACGATGATGCCGGCAAAGGCCAGCAGCGCAAATCGCTGTATCGGGTTCAAGCGCTTCATCCCTCTTCCTCTGTATCCGCCCTCCTGGGGGCTCTGTGCTTCTTCTCGTGCCTATGGAAAAAAGCCAGCAGTGCTTGCACTGCTGGCCGGTTCAGATCAGGCGGCTGCCAGCGTGGGCTCGGCCCCCGAGCCCGAGGGAGGCGGTTGGTCCGAGCCATCCTCGGCCCGCTTGGCGCGCTGGCCGGCACGCACCCAGACCAGCCAGACGACCAGCACGTCCAGCATGATCAGCGCCTGCCACAGGTACTCGTGGGCAAAGTTGAAGGCCGTCATGTTCCACTGGCCCAGGTAGAACAGGCTGATCACGCGCACGATATTGACCGCTTGCACCGCGATAAAGCCCAGCACCAGGCCGATGAGCTTGTGGCGCCAGCTCGAGGGGAAGGCCATGATGGCGGCAAACAACACAATGCAGGCCTCGATGCCATTGCAGCCGGCCTCGATCGACACGCCAAAATTGGTGGCATGGTTCCACAGCACCTTGCCTTCGGCGACAGCAGACTTGTCAAACCAGGTCACCAAAAAGGCGCAGATCTGCGCCAACATCGCCGTCCAGGGCTCGACCAGGTGCTTTTGCACCCAGCTGAGCATATTGAGACCAAACAAAGTGAGCTGCAGCCCCAGAAATACAAAAAAGAAGCGAACCATGGTACGTGCCTGCTGTCGTCGAAGTGGACGTAGGAGCAAATATAGCCGTTAAAGTTCTGGCCGGGGGAAATGCCTCTGTCAACAACTGCTGTTCCTGCGGCAAATCCCCACGCAAAAAAAGCCGCGCATGGCTATGCGCGGCTGGGGTGCTGGAGGCAAATCCTATGGCATAGCCTTATCAGCTGCGGCGTCCCAGTCGCAGTGCGGCCAGGCCAGCCATGGCCAGCGCCATCAGCAGCAGCGCCCCAGGGACCAAGGCAGGCACGGGCACTGCGGTCTGGTCACCGGGCCGGCCTTCGCCGCCGCCATTGTCCTTGCCAGCAATGGTTGTGGTCGCCGAGCTTTCGTTGTTGCTCGGGTCGCTATCGCCGGGCAGGTCCACCACGGCGGTATTGACCAGGCTGGCCGGGCCTTGCAGCGCGGCATCCACGGTGGTCTCCACCGTCAAGCTCACCGATGCACCCACGGCCAGCGGCTCCAGCACGCAGCCCAGCGTGCGGCTGCCTGCGTCAAAACGGCAGGCCGGCGAGGCTTGCACAAAGACCAGGCCTTCGGGCAAGACATCGGTCACGCTGGCTTCGCGGCTGTCGGCCGGACCGTTGTTCACAACGGTCAAGGTGTAGGTCAGCGCATCGCCTGCGGCGGCCTGGGCCTTGTCCACCGATTTGGTCAACGCCAGATCCACCAGCGCCAGCGGCGTCTCGGTGTGGCTGTCGTTGTTGGACTCGTCGGTATCGCCGGGACTCGTCAGGCGGGCGCTGTTGACCACACGGGTCTGTCCTTCAGTACGCGACAGCAGCTTGGCGCTGAAGGGGAGAGCCACTTGCTCACCGGCGTTGAGCGTGGTGATCTCGCAGCGCAAGGCGCGCGTGGCCTCGTCATAGCTGCAGCCGGCAGGGGCCGCGCCTTCCAGCGCCAGGCCTTCGGGCAGCACATCGCTGACGACCGCCTGGCCGTTCACCAGGTCATTGCGCGGGCTGGCTGCCGGGTCTTCCTCGTTCTTCACCGTCAAGGTGTAGGCGATCAGATCGCCCACATCAACGGCACTGGTGGCCGAGGTGGTCTTGGTCAGCGACAGATCCACATAGCGCAGCTTGTCCAGCTCTTCGGGCGAGATTTGCGCCGGGTCATAGGTGGAGGTACGGTCCGTGGTCTGGTTGTTCTTGCTGACATCCATGCCGCCCAGCACTTCCACATCGGCCGCCACCGTCGCGCGGTGGTTGACGGTGCCTACGGCGCGGCCATCGAGCAGCGCAGCGGGCTCCATCGTGAACTTGATCGCCACCGATTCATTGGGCGCCAACCAGGGGAAATCACAGACCAGACTGCCCGCCAGCGCACCGGCGGCCGGCACGGTACAGCTGTCCAGGCCAATGCGGCTATCCCCATTGGCCAGTTGCACGCTGTCGAGCGAGACAAAGCGGAAGTCGGCCGTCGATCCCGCTGCCGGAAACTGGTCCACCATCTGCACGCCCGTCGCATAGGACTGCGATGCACCGCTGTTGGTCACCGTGATCGTGTACTGGGTCTTGCCGGTGTCCAGCGGGATGCCGTCATGGGTATGGCGCATGTTCACCAGCACATCGACCTGGGGCTTGTCCAGCGGCACCGTTTCGTTGGCGCTGTTGTTGCCCAGGTCCGTCTCCGGCGTGACCGAGGCCACGAGGACGCTGTTGTCCAGCTGAGGCGAGTAGTCCTTGGCGCGTGAGCGCAGCTGGTAGCTGACCGTCTTTTGCGCGTTCTCGGCGACCGCATCGGTCCAGACGCAGGTCATCGTGCGGTTGGCTTCGGTGATCTCCAGGCCGGCGGCAAACGTGGCGCCGCCGCTCAAGCTGCAGCTGCCACCGCTGATGCTGGGCGCAGAGCCCACCAAGATGGTGTCGAGCGGCAGGCGATCAGTCACGCGAACCTGGCGCGCCTGCGAGGGGCCGCTGTTCTTGGCCGTCAAGGTGTAGGTGATCGCCTGGCCGGCGGCAGCGCTCTCGGGTGCGGCCTGCTTGGTCACGGTCAGATCGGTCAGTGCTTCGAGCACTACCGAGGCCTGCGCACGGTTGTTGGCGGTGTTGAACTCCGCCGTATCGGGCGAGCGCACATCGGCCACATTGACGATGGTGTTGGTCTGCGTGGCATCGTCCTGGGGGTCCACATACTGGCGCGCCTTGATGACGACCAGATACTCAACATCCGGGTCGGCAGGCAGGTTGCGCAGGGTGCAGCTGACGGTCGCAGACTTCTGGTGGTTGTCACCCGAAATGCTGCAGCCCTCCGAGGTGGCAGCGTTGCCCGCCTTCAAACCCTGCGCCTGGCCCTGCGGCACCTCAGGCATCTGCACCTCAGCCGTAAGATAGCGGCTGTTGTCATAGGTTTTCACCCCCAGTACGCCGGCGCTGACGTCGGTCAGCAGGTTGCCGATGACATCGGTCACCGTGACGGTTTGCGCAGCCTGCAGGTCTAGATTGCGCCCATTCTCAGGCACATCGTTTTTCACGCGCAGGGTGTAGACCACCTCGGCACCCGAGGCCTTCGCGCCACCGGTGATCGCGGCGGACTTGCTGATCGACAGGTCGGCCTGGCGCTCCGATATGTTGACTTTGTTGCTGCTCACGATCTGGCCCAGCGGCGCACCGTCACGCCCCTGCATACCCTCCAGTGCAGCGCCGTTGGCGATGGAGGCAAACTGGCCGTTTGCCGCATCGATGTGGGCCACCACATTGAGCAGGAGCTCCGAGGTGCTGCCAGCCGCAATGCCGCCGCTGAAGGTGCAGGTCAGCAATTTCCCCAGTTCGGTGGCCGTGCTGCTTGCGGGGCTGCAGACCCAGGGAGACCCAGCGGCAACGCCCAGAAACTGCAGTTGGCCGTCGAGCTGGTCGGTCACCGTCATGGTCTGGCCGGGCAGCACATCCAGCGGCCCATTGTTCTTGATCTTGATCGCGTACTGGTATTGCTGGCCGGAGGCAATCACCGACGCCGTCGTGCTTTTGCTCAGCGCCAGATTGACCTTGTTGCTGACCAGCACGCTCGCCTGCGCCTGGTTGTTGGCGCCCACATTGGCCAGCGGCTCATTGCTGGCCGAGACCTCGGCCGAGTTGTTGATGACACTCTCTGCCCCCACCGAAGACACGTCCACCAAGGCTTTGACGGTGATTTGCGGCAGGTTCGGGGTAAAAGCACCGCTGTACTGGCAGCGAACGATTTGCGCGTTGTTGCTGCACACCCAGTCGTTGCCAGTCGCACCGACGAACGTGACACCGGCAGGCAGGGTGTCGGTGACGACAATGTCCCGCGGCACCAGCTCTCCGGCGACCCGCTTGGCGCTGAGCGTGTAGGTCACCGGCACAGGCGCGCTGGCCTGCTTGTCCAGCACCTTGGGGTTGACGACCTTGGTGAGCGCCATGTCCAGGTTCACATTGGGCTGCACCTGGATCTGCACATCATCGGTGTTGTTGTCAGGGTCGGCATCCAGAAACAGCTGACCGGTGGCGGTCTCACCTGACACCGACACCGCACTGACCACCTGGCCGCCGCTGGTCTTGACCAGCAAAGGCACGCTCAGCAGCGGCAAATCCTGGCCACGGCCGACCGACTGGCCAGCGGGCACGGTGTAGCTGCAGCTCCATACCGGCACGGGCTGGTTGGCGCTGGTGTCATCAGCCAGCTTGCACACCCAGCCATTGCCGCCAGGGCTGCCTTGGAACTCGGTGCCCTCGGGCTGTGGAAAACGCAGTTGGGCCTTTTCACCCGCCTTGAGCGCAAAGGCATAGGGCGAGTCGGCATTGCGCACCTGCAGCTGGTAGTCGACCTTGTCGCCCTGGGTGTGGCTTGCGCCATTCACCGGCGCGAGGATCTGCACAGCCAGATCGGCGCGTTCGTAGGTGGTGATGGTGCGCTCGATGCGGCTGTGGTTCGGAGCCGCCTCGCCCGCATCCGGATCCGCGTTGTCGGGGCTGGAGGCAGACGCCTGCGCCGTCCAGTCCGTCCCCGCGCTGGGCAGCTTGACGCGGAAGTCCACCGCGACAAAATCGGTCGCCGTCACCAACGCAAGATTGCATGTCAGCGCAGCGCCTGCCTCGATGGTGTCGCCGGCCTGGGGCAGCGGCTGGGCACATTGCACGCCGGCGGGCGCGACGATTTCCTGAAAAATGGCGCCCGCAGGCAGCTGCTGAAGCAGCGACACATTGGCGACCTCGCCGCTGCCGCCATTGAGCTTGACCTTGGCGCGGTAGACAAAGTCGGCGCCCACCGGGCCATCGACCGAACCGCTCTCGGCAACGGCCCCGGTCTGGGCGACAAAGGCGTCATGGTTCACAAAGATGTCGTAGCGGGTCGACTGCGCAGCGGCCATCGCCGGCAGCAGACCAGAGACCAAGGCAAAGGCAACGCTGCACCGCAGGGGGCTGCGTAGCGGCGGCGATCGATACGGGAGTAACACTTTCAATGTCCTGTTTAAAAAGGCAAAGCTCCGCCCTCTCCTGAAAAAAACAGAGATAACGGCTTGCGTGTTCAGTGAAATAAAAGATTTCCGCTAAATACCAAAGATTTTCTGAGCGATCACAGCGATAACACCCAGTGGTAGTAACGGATTCTTAAGATCCTGCTGTAACTGACAACAAGGGCTGCGAATGTAGCACCGACCATTCACCTATATATGCAATAAACTTTTAATAAATTTATTGAATATATAAAAATGATGCACCAAAACGATGCAGACCGGGCCATAGCATTTCCGGTCCAGCGTTGGGCCGCTGGTATGCGCTGCTGCCTCTGCGCTCCCGCAGGCATGCCGTGGGCGTTGAAGGCCTGCGCTGCCCAGTGATGCACACGCAGCGCCGCTGTGCATGCAGCCGCGCTGAAGAGATAAAACCGCAATAAATTGATTTATCTAGCAAATAACAGATCTAGAGCAGACGGTGGCGGCTCGAAGAGACAACCAGAGCCAAAGCGATGTGCGCGGTATCAAGGTCCGCGATGGGGCACAAGTTTTCTTGCGGTAGCGTTTTTTGAACTCTCTTGGCATGCAGGCACTCAGGATAAAAACAATTTGACACAAAATTAAAACACCCCGATGCGGCAGCTGCTGGTCCTCAAGATGCATCGCCGTCGATATGTCAACAATTCTTAACTTTGATTTTGTCGGGTATTATGGAATTATTTACCACTGAAAGTTAGCACTTCCCTCGTGATAAAAAGCAAATAATCCATCGATATTCACAAAAAAGAATAAAAACCACACACCATTGCCAGCAATGGCTGGCATGAAATTCCCACCCCGTTTCTGCAGGGGCCAACCCGCTGCCAGGCCTCAGATAAAAAAATCCCCGCCCGGCTTTTCAACCGGCGGGGATTTTCATTCGGTGGGTGCGGCTTTATGCCAGCAGTGCATTGACCCGTTTGACATAGGCGGCAGGGTCGTCGGGCAAACCGCCTTCGGCCAGTACCGCCTGGTCAAACAGGATCTGGGCCAGGTCGTGGAAGTGCACCGAGCCGTCCAGCTTCTTGACCAGCGGGTGCTCCGGATTAACCTCCAGCACCGGCTTGGACTCGGGCGCTGGCTGGCCCGCCTGCTTGAGCAGGCGCGCCAGTTGCAAGCTCATGCCGCTGTCCGAGACCACGAGGCAAGCGGGCGAGTCCACCAGGCGGCTGGTGGCACGCACGTCGTCTGCCCGGTCCTTCAAGGCTTCCTTGAGCTGGGCCAGCACCGGCTTGAAGGCTTCGGCGGCTTCTTCGGCCGCTTTCTTCTCTTCCTCGTTTTGCAGCTTGCCCAGATCGACAGCGCCCTTGGCCACCGATTGCAGCGGCGTGCCGTCAAAGTCCTGCAGGAAGTTCAGCGCCCACTCGTCGACCCGGTCGGTCATCAGCAGCACCTCGATGCCCTTTTTCTTGAACACTTCAAGCTGCGGGCTGCTCTTGGCGGCGGCCAAGGTGTCGGCGGTGATGTAGTAGATGGCGTCCTGCCCCTCTTTCATGCGCGCCTTGTAGTCGGCAAACGAGGTGTTCAGGCCGTCGTGGGTGGTCGATGCAAAGCGCAGCAGCTTGGCGATGCGCTCCTTGTTGCCCATGTCCTCGCCCAGGCCTTCCTTGAGCACCGCGCCAAACTCGCTATAGAAGCGGCTGTATTTGCCTTCCTTGGCCTTGTCGTCTTCGCTGACCACATCCACCACGCCATCGCTGCCTTCGGCATCGGCCTGGGGCTTGTCGTGGCGGGCCAGGTCTTCGAGCATAGCCAGCACGCGCTTGACCGAGCCATCGCGGATCAGGCGCACATCGCGGCTTTCCTGCAGCAGCTCGCGGCTCACGTTCAGCGGCAGGTCGGCCGAGTCGATCACGCCTTTGACAAAGCGCAGGTACTGCGGCATCAGCGCCTGGGCATCGTCCATGATGAAGACGCGCTTGACGTAGAGCTTGATGCCCGCGTGCTTGCCCTGCTGGTACAGGTCAAACGGCGCCTTGGCGGGGATGTAGAGCAGCTGCGTGTACTCGGTATTGCCTTCGACCCGGTTGTGGCTCCAGGTCAGCGGGTCTTCGTAGTCGTGGCTGATGGCCTTGTAGAAGTCCTGGTACTGCTCGGGCGTGATGTCCTTCTTGGCACGGGTCCACAAGGCGCTGGCCTTGTTCACGGTTTCCCACTCGCCGGTCTTGGCCATCTCGCCGGGCTGGTCGTTCTCACCCTCTTTCCATTCTTCCTTTTCCATCAGGATGGGCAGGCTGATGTGGTCGGAGTATTTGGCAATCACTTCCTTGAGCTTGTAGCCGTTCAAGAAGTCCTGCGCGTCCTCGCGCAGGTGCAAGATGATGCTGGTGCCGCGCTGGGCACGGTCAATCTGCTCGACCTCGAAGTCGCCCATGCCGCCGCTGGTCCAGCGCACGCCTTCCGAAGCCTGGGTCCCCGCGCGGCGCGACTCGACGGTGATCTTGTCGGCCACGATGAAGCCCGAGTAAAAGCCCACGCCGAACTGGCCGATCAGCTGCGAATCGGCCTTCTGGTCGCCACTGAGCTTGTCCATGAAGGCCTTGGTGCCGCTCTTGGCAATCGTGCCCAGGTTGTCGATGGCCTCTTGCGTGGTCATGCCGATGCCGGTGTCGGTGATGGTCAAGGTCTTGGCCTTGCTGTCATAGGACACGCGCACTTCCAGATCGGGCTGGTCGCCGTACAGACCGCTGTCATTGAGCGCTTCAAACCGCAGCTTGTCGCATGCATCCGACGCATTGGAGATCAGCTCGCGCAAAAAAATCTCCTGGTTCGAATACAGCGAATGCGTCACCAGGTGGAGCAATTGGGCCACTTCGGCCTGGAAGGAATGGGTTTTTTTGGTCATGGGAGGTCAATCTTCATCAACACAGATCAAGGGCCTATATGGGTGCGGGCCGCGCCGTTTCAAGCTATACCGTCATTTTAGGAATTGTTTATCCAAACAATCTATATCAAGCAAAGATTTATGACATAGATCGCTGATAAATGATCATGATCACCCGTAGAGCAGATATTCAATTTCCTTGATGCACACCATCACATCTCATTGTTATTTCCCCTGACACACTTAACGTTGTGTATCAACTTTTGACATTTGATTGGTGGCATCCACGCAAAATAAATCCAACGTTAGTTAACACCTAATTACAAATGAATGTTGTTGAGCGGCATCCCTTGTACAGCGGCACTGGATTCTTCCAGGCGTTTACAGGGCTTGCCGCTTGGGGGATGTTGGTGCTGGTGCTTGGTGGGCATGTGCCCCTAGCCCAAGCACAGAGCGATCAGGCAGTCAGTGCCCAGGTGGAGTCACTGAGCGCTGCCCAGGCCGAACAAGCCCGGCTGCGCGCCCTCGTGGAGGCGGCGCCCGCCGCCTACGAGGACAACTTCATGAGCGCCGATGAACTGACGGCCCTGCGG
>NZ_QETI01000022.1:0-38135 GCF_003105075.1 Comamonas sp. JNW | reverse complement strand
ATCCGGTTGGCTGTCCTGAGTGGGTTGGGTGTTTGGCGACTTCCAGTCTCTCAAATCCAACCCGGATGAACACCGGATACAACCTATTGAACCTTCACAGCTAGCTACTAACTTAATTAAAAATCCACCGACGCCGACAGCGCAAACGTACGCGGCGCGCCCAGCGCCAGGCTGGACAGCTGGGGCATGCCCCAGTACGACTTGTTGGTCGCGTTCAGAACAGATGCCCGCAAGGTGACGGGTTTGTCGGCCACCTTGGTGATGTAGCGGGCGCCCAGGTCATAGGTGGTGCGGCCGGCGGCCCAGAGGCTGTTGTCGGCGCTGATGTACTGGCGGGACACGGCGGTGGCGTTGGCGCTGAGGGCCAGGCCTTGCACGCCAGGAACATCCCACTCCGCACCCAGCTTGCCTTGCCACTTGGGGGTGCCGGTGGCGAGCTTGCCTTGGTTGACGCCACCAGCGGTTTGCGTCAGCTTCGGGGCAGTGTAGGCCACGCCGCCCATCAGGCGCAGGCCGTGCATGGCGCTGCCGAAGAAGCTCCACTCAATGCCTCGGTTGCGCTGCTCACCGCCGAACGAGAAGACGTTGGTCACAGGGTCGGTATAGCTGCTGGGCCGGGTGATTTCGAACAGGCTGACGGTGTGGGCGAAGTCGCCCAGGTCGAGCTTCAGGCCCATCTCCTTTTGCTTGCTCTTGCAGGGCGCAAACACTTCGCCGGCGTTGGCGGCGGTCATCGGTGCGGTGGCGCCCTGGCTCAGTCCTTCGATGTAGTTGGCGTAGAGCGAGAGGTTGTCGCTGGCCTTGACCAGCAGCGCAGCGGCGGGCGAGGTGGCGCTTTCGTCATAGCGCGAGGTACGCGCGCCCGAGGTGATGTTGTAGCTGTCGCAGACCACCTGCTGGCGGCGCACGCCCAAGGTGAGCTGCACGCGGTCTTGCGCCATCGATGTGGGGCGCGACAAAGTCGGCAGCCGGGCCCCATACCGGGTTGTAGAGGTTGGTGGTCCAGTCGACGCCGGGCACACGATAGACAGCCCGCCCCAACGCGAAACGCAATAGGAACAATAGTTAGTTTAATAATACTAAACTAATAAATTACCGTACATCTTTTACAGCTATCGCAGCAGCGGTTTGGCTGACAATGGCCTGGCACCTGGAGAGAACATGGACCCTGAGAAAAAAGCAGCCCCACGCGGGCGCCCGCGCCTGATCACGCAAGAGCGCATCGCCGATGCAGGTATCGAGATGGGATTGCCCAACATCACCTTTGTGGGCGTGGCCAGCGCGCTGGGCGTGACGCATATGGCGCTGTACAAGCATGTGCCCAGCCTGGCCGAGCTCAAGCACATGGTGGCCGAGGAGATTTTTCGGCGCTGGGAGTTTTCTCTGCCCAAGGTGGGCGAACAAGAGGGCCTGCAGAACTACCTGGTCCGCTTCAGCGATTCGGTGCGCCAGTTCGCCAAGACCTACCCGGGCGTGACGCCCTATGTGATCCGCAGGCTGGTCGCCACCCCGGCGATGCTCGAGAAGATCGATACCCACCAGGAAGAAGTCGCGCAGGCCTACCGCATTGGCAAAGAGCAGTCGCGCTGGCTGCTGGCGACCATCGCCTTCCACGGCCTGGCCGCTGCCGATTCGGTGTACTCGGCCGCGCGCCAGGAGAGCGTGGTGCCCACCAGCTACGAGGCTGAGACCGCCGAGATGGAAGGTGATCTGGCCCAGGGCATGCATGCGCTGATCGCCGGCGCGCTGCTGCAGCTGCAGCTCGATCCGCAGCTGCAGCCCTGACGCTCTCGGGTCTGCCCCAGGCGCCCTCTGCCATGCGCCCTGCTGCAGTCTGAACGCAGGCCCCGCTGACCCGCTGCATGGTCAGCCTTGGCCATGACTACAGCTCGCCTTCCAAAGACGCCTTGTGCCTCATCGCTATCCGCTTCCATGCCATGGGCGCGAGCTCTGCAGCCACTAGCTAGTTGCTAGCCCGCAGCACCAGCAGCACTCACTCTCCCTGAAAACATCCACACCCTGGCCACTTTGGCAGGGCGGGCGCAGCCTTGCGCCTGCTTTTTTTGGCGGTCTCGATAAATATTTTCAAAAATATGTCAGGAATCGATCAGGTCGAACGACTTCATCAACGTGGCAGCGCTGTGCTGTGCACTTTCAACCTTTCATCACAGGAACGACACCATGAACATCAAGACCCTCACCACCTTGGCCGCCGCTGTCCTCGCCACCTCCGCCTGGGCCGCTGGCAGCCAGGACAGCAAATGCGGCGCAGGCAGCTGCGGCAAGAAGGAATCGAGCACCAAGGACGCCAACTGCTCCAAGAAGGATGGCGGCTGCTCGAAGAAGGACGGCGGTTGCTCCAAGAAGGACGGCGGCTGCTCCAAGAAGGATGGCGCGGGTACCCACTGACCCACTCCGTAACACACCACACAACACCAGGGTGAGCCTCCACGCTCACCCGCCCCCACCACAGAAAGGGTTCCAACCATGTCGACCACTACCAAGATCACTACCCGTCTTCTTCTGGCCGCCAGCCTGGCCTTTGCCGGCAGCGCCCAGGCCATGAGCACCGCCCCCGTGGGCAACGGCTCGGACTACCCGGCTTATGCCCCCTCCAACAGCAGCCTCAGCCGCGACCAGGTCCGGATGCAGTTCACCCAGGCCCGCATGGACGGCACGTTGCGTTTCGACGGCAATTTTGATGCGCCGCAGTTCAAAACCCAGCAACCCGGCATGGGCTTGAGCCGTGCCCAGGTCATCGAGGCCGCTTCCCAGGCCCGCATGGCCGGCACCTTGCCACAGGGTGACAGCTTTGGAGAGTAACGTTGGATGCGGGTTGGCCAAGTGCCAACTCGTGCCTCCACAGAAATGAGGACACCACATGATTGGCCTTGGCTTTCGACGTGAAATGCTCGACTGGGACATGTCCGCCGTGCATGCCGACTTCTTTGAGGTCGCACCCGAGAACTGGGTGCGCCGGGATCTGGCGCCGCTGCAGGCGCTGATCGACTCGGGACGCCCGGTCAACCTGCATGGCGTGGCCCTCAATCTGGGCGGCGCCGCACCACTGGACAGGTCCTTTCTGCGCGATCTGCGCCAGCTGATTGATGACCTGGGCACCCCGCTGTACTCCGACCACCTGGCCGCCAGCGGCGACAGCTTCCAGCTCTATGACCTGTTTGCCGTGCCTTTTACCGAGTCACATGCGCGCCGGGTGGCCGACCGCATCCGCTTCGTGCAAGATGCATTGGGCATGCGCATCGCGGTCGAGAACACGACCTGGTACACCAATGTGGGCGCGATGCCCGAAGCGGATTTTCTCGGCATGGTCCTCGACCAGGCGGACTGCCATCTGCTGCTGGACCTGAACAACCTGTCGGTCAACCACAAGAACCATGGCGGCCCCAGCCCGAGCGAATTCGTGCAAGGCCTGGACATGGGCCGCGTGAGCTACATGCATGTGGCGGGCCATGAGTTCGATGCGCGCTTTGACCTGTTCATGGACACGCACAGCCAGCCGGTGGAAGCACACACCCAGCAGCTCGCACGCAGCCTTGCCGAGCGCCATGGCACCCCCGTGCTGCTGGAATGGGACAACGATGTCCCCGGCATGGAGGTCATCAACCAGGAGCTGGCATGTCTGCGCACTTCTACGACTATGTAAGAGGTCTGTCCGACCAGGTGCCTGCGGGTTACAGCGACAACGGCATGCGTGCCTACCGCCACCTGGTCTACCTGGGCGCCAGCCAGATGGTGGAGGCCCATTTTCCGGAACTGCGCGAGCAACTGGGCGACGAGGCCTGGCGGGAATTGATCACCGCCTTTGTGCGCGACTCGCGCTGGAGCTCGCCCTACTATGGAGATATGAAAGATGCATTCCTTGAATTCATTGCACGTGAAAGCACGCGAGAAGATTGATGGCCTGGGTCTGCTGCTGCTGCGCCTGTGGGTGGGGCAGGAGTTTGTGCTGGCGGGTTTTCGTAAACTGTCATCGGGCTGGGAGGCACCGGCCTGGTTTGCAGGCCTGGACTTTCCCATTCCGGTGAGCTGGCTGCCTGCCAGCCTCAACTGGGGCATTGCAGGGCTTGCCGAGCTGGTGCTGGGCGTGGCGCTGATCATCGGGCTGGCATCGCGCATTGCCGCGCTGGGGCTGATCTTCATCACCTATGTGGCGGTGTACAGCGTGCATTTCGACCTGGGCTGGGCCGGTTGGAACCAGATCGACAGCGATGACGGCCTGGGCTTCAAGGTGCCCTTGATGCTGGGCATCATGCTGGTCGCCATTGTCAGCCAGGGGGCGGGCCGCTGGTCCCTGGACCGTTGTTGCCATCGATAAGCCAAGGAGTGTATGCACACCATCGCAGCAGAGATCACCGTCCAATGGCGCAGCGCCATGCTGCGCTTTGCAATGCTGCACCTGCCCTCGCGTGAAGAGGCTGAGGATGCCGTGCAAGATACCTTGGCGGCGCTGCTGCAGTTGGACCGCAGCAGCTTTGACGCCGACCAGGCCAAGAGCTACCTGTTTGGCATTTTGCGCAACAAGATCAGCGACCGGCTGCGACAGAAATACCGCGCGCCCGTAAGTTATGACGAGGCTTTCCAGGACGACCTCGACCAGGTCCTGTTTGACAAGCGGGGCCATTGGGTTGAGGGCGTTGCGCCCACTACCTGGGTCAACCCCCAGCAGCAGCTGCAAAACGACCAGTTCTTCATCGTCGTCGACCTGTGTGTGCACAAGCTGCCGGCCAAGCCAGCGCGGGTGTTTTCCATGAAGGAGTTTCTGGAATGCGAGGCCGAGGAGATTTGCAGCACCTTGGGCATCACCAAGGCCGATTACTGGCAGTGCATGAGCCGCGCGCGCAAGCAGCTGCAGCTGTGCCTGCACCAAAACTGGTTTGACAAAGAGACTGCTTCATGAAATGCCGTGAATACATTTTTCAACTTACCTCCGGGCAAATGGAAGAGGCCGGCACGGCCGGCAAAATCGCCGCCTGGCAGCACCGCATGATCTGCTTTCGCTGCCGCGCCTTTACGCGCAATGACCAGGCGCTGCAAGACATGCTCAAGGGCTACAGCGAGCATCTGCAAACGCCACCGAACCCGCCCGCCAAGCCCTCCTCGGAGAACTAAGGCCCGGACAGGATCGCCGGGGCACCGTCCCAACGACGGGTTGCCCCGAAGCGCACAGCCTCATCACCATGGAGATCACGATCACGACCCATGACTGTACATAAATACAGTGATAGATGAAAATGCCATTTTTGCCAGGACACTGCCATGGACCACATCGCCACCGGACGCTTTGACATCAAGCTGCAACCCGAAGGCCTCAGCTCTGTTGCCGAGGCCACCGGCCTGGGCCGGCTCTCACTCGACAAGCAATTCAGCGGCGACCTGCAGGCGACCAGCCAGGGCGAGATGCTGTCGTTCCGCAGCACGACCGCCGGCTCGGCCGGTTATGTGGCGATGGAGCACGTGCAAGGCAGCCTGCATGGCCGCAGCGGCAGCTTTGTGCTGCAGCACAGCGCCAGCATGGCGCAGGGCGAGTCCACGCAAAGCATCAGCGTCGTACCCGATTCGGCCACCGATGCACTGCAGGGCCTGCGCGGCAGCATGCAGATCACGATCGACAACGGCCAGCATTCCTACCGCTTTGTGTACCAGCTGCCTGAGGCTTGACGAGCCCCCAGCACCTTCGGCGACTGAAAAGTCCCGGGCCTGCAATCGCATGCAGGCCCGGGACTTTTTGCATGGGGCATCGTGGCCATGTTCCGAATACGTAGCCGCCCCGTAGAATCCAGATCCAATCTGTGCAGCTCCCTGGCGACCCCGCTGGTGGGTTCTCCACTTCAGCGCCCCATCCGCGCCCCGCGCAAAAGGCATGACATGACCCATGGATTCCGCGACAGCGCCGATGGCCTCCGTTACGAGGAGCACATCAGCTGGCCGATGCGGCTGTTTGTCGCGGTGATGGGCCTGGCGATGTTTCTCATCCCGGTACCCTTTGTCCAGCATGGCCACTGGGGCCTGCCCTGGTGGCAACTGCTGCTGCTGGCCGCCTGCATCACGGCGCCGGTGGTGCTGGGGGTGTTCTTTCTTTGCCTGGCATGCGGGCGCTGCCTGCGGCTGCATTTTGACCAGCGCCAGCACTGCCTGGTGCGCCATGGCCGCCTGCCACGGCCCCCGCGTGCCATTCCCTATGCTGATATCGAGCCGCCCAGCGTGCTGGAGCGCAGTGCCGAAGATGGGCCCTACTATGTCGTGCGCCTGCGTGTACGGGGCGAGCGCGCCATGCACCTGAGCAGCTTTGGCCTGCAGGCAGAGGCCCAGGCCTGGTGCCAGCGCATCGCGGACGAGCTCCAGCAGCGATAGCGCAGACGGCCACAAAAAAGGACTCTGCAGCGCCAGCACAGGCTGGCACTGCAAAGTCCAGGGCTGCAGAGTGGGCTGCAGCATGGCAGATCTTTGCGGATCTGCCTTAGGAACGCGGTCCTTGGTTTAGAAGGTGGCCTTCAGGTTCAGACGCACGGTCCGGGGCTCGCCATAGATGGCGCCCGAGTAGAAGCCGTACTGGCGGTAGTAGGTCTTGTCGAACAGGTTGGAGATGTTCAGGGTGGCGACCAGGTCCTTGTTGATCTCATAGCGCGCCATCGCATGGAACAAGGTGTAGGCCTTCAGGTCGATATTGACATTGGCGCCTTCAGTCGGGTGGCTGGTGCCGGTGGCGACCTGGTGCATCTTGCTCTGTGCCGTGAGGCCCGTGCCCAGGGTAAGCTTGTTCCAGCTGCCGGGCAGGCGGTAGCTGGTGTTCAGGCGCAGCAGGTGCTTGGGGTCATCCTCTGCGCCGGTGGCGTTGGGGTTGTTCACCGACAGATAGGTGTAGCCGCCATAGACGTTCCAGCTTGGCGTGATGCGGCCGGAGAAGTCCAGCTCAAAGCCCTTGGTGGTCAAGCCCGATGCGCCGTTGAGATAGGTGGTCACGCCCTCGTCGCCGGTCACGTAGAGCGGGTCGCCGTTGGCATCACGCGCAATCGTTGCCACATCCTTTTGCTGGTTGCGGAACACCGCCAGCGAGCCATCGAACTGGCCATCGAGCCATTCGCCCTTGACGCCCACTTCCATCGCGGTGCCGGACTTGGGATCGAGATACGTGCCATCGACGCGGCGCTGCGACTGGGCTTCGAACACATCGGTGTAGCTGGCGTAGAGCGAGTAGTTGCGATTCAGGTCATAGACGGCGCCCAGATAGGGCGTGACCTGGTGGCTGAAGTCCGAGGTGACGACGCCGTTGGAGAAGTTGCGCTGCCAGCTCAGGCGCGCGCCGACGATGACCGACAGCGGATCGGTGATGCTCAGGCGCGTGGCCGCATAGCTGCCATAGGTCTTGATGCGCGTGACGGTGTCCTTGCCGTTGCGGGCGGTGGTCACTTCGCCAATGCCTTGGCCCGTGCGGATAAATTCGCGCCAGTCACCGATCGCAAAGCCGTTGCTGATGCGGTTCATGCAGGCCACCGACTGGCCGGCGCTGTTGAAGCAGTCCAGGCCATAGGCGGTCGATGTGTTGTCGTTGTAGTTCGCGCCCATCATGAACTGGTGGCGCCGGCCCAGCGCCTCAAAGGGGCCGTTGAGCGTCCACTGCAGGTACTTGGTGGTGGTGTTGGTGGTGGTGTTGCTGGTGCTGCTGGCGGTGCGCTGGGTGGTGACCCCACTGCTGCGCATGGGCCAGGCCGCGCAGGCGCTGGAGCGCGATGTGGTCGCCGCGCCGCGCATGGACGAGGACGGCCCACGCGAAGTACGCCAGGCCGCGCATGCCTTGAACCGCATGCAGCAGCGCATTGCCGCCAACCTGACCGAGCGCACGCATTTTCTGGCCGCCGTATCGCATGATCTGCGCACGCCCATCACGCGCATGCGGCTGCGCCTGGAGCTGCTGGACAGCGCCGACCTGGACAATGGCAAGCAAAAGCTGCGCGGCGACTTGAGCTGCATGGAAGGCCTGATCGACAGCACCTTGGCCTTTATCCAGGCGCGGGAGCACCAGGGCCCGCTGCAGCAGATTGACCTGGATGCACTGGCCCGCAGCATCTGCCAGGACCGGCAGGAGCTGGGCCAGCCCGTCGATATCCGCGGCCACATCCGCGCGCCGGTGATGGGCCAGCCTCTGAGCCTGCGACGCGCGCTGGACAACCTGATCGACAACGCGCTGCGCTATGCCGGCAGCGCCAGCTTGGTGCTCGATGAAGATGAGGACCTTGCCCAGGTCTGCGTGGAGGACCGGGGCCCGGGCATGCGCCCGCGCAGCTCGAGCGCATGCGCCAGCCTTTTGAGCGCGGGGACGCATCACGCAACCAGAATACGGGTGGCCACGGCCTGGGCCTGAGCATTGTCGATGCCATTGCGCAGGCGCATGGCGGCGTGCTGTTGCTGCACAGCCGCGAACCGCAGGGCCTGTCGGCCTGCATGCGCATCCGCAAAAACAGGGTCAGCGCACGGTGATGGGCCTGGGGCATCTTGCTGGCCAAGGGTCCGCCACCACCATCGAGCGCGCTCGCCATCAGCGAGGGCGGCTAGGCCTTCCGGTCAGAGAATATCCAAGGTCTTGACCGCTTGGGCAAAGCGCTCCAGCGCCTCATAGGTATCTGCCTGGGCCAGCGCCGAGATGTTCAAACCGGTGCTGTCGATATCGCCATCCGCATAACCCATCACCCAGTTGGGAAAGCGCCGCTCGGGGCCGGACAGCCCCGAATCGATGACCCGGAAATCGGAATGCCGGGGGTCTGCCTGCAGATGGGATTCCAGCACCAGCATGGCCTCGGGCGCGCCCTCCACATACTGTGCAAACCAGTCGCCATCAAACACCAGCACGCCGGTGATGCCATGGATGGCATTCATCTCACGTGCCTGCTTGACGATGCGCCCCACCTCGGTGGGTCCATAGCCGGCAGCCAGCCTGCTGGTGTAGAGAAGGGATCGGAGAAAAGAAGGCATGGCTGCACTTTCGCTGTCAATATGTATGCAATGTACTGCTTGCCTCGGCGGGTGAGTGCCGGCTGAGGTCTTTTTTCTGCTCCAGAGCCTGGCAGCGATAGCAGGCACTTGCCATCACCGCACAAAACCAGCCCCTGATGGCCATCGCAGATGGTGCATCAGGGGCTGGTGACAACGCCTTCGCAGGCGCAGCATCAACGCAGATTACTGGCCAAATTTGCGCTTGGCATCGGTCACGCAGGCGTCCTTGGCATCACCGGCCATGGCATCGCAGCGCTCCTTGGCAGCCTTGTAGTCGGCTTCACGCGACTTGTCGGCAGCGTCCTTGCGCGCATCGGCCACATCCGATGGATTGGACGATGGCTTGGCGCTCACCTCAGCGACCTTGGCGGCTTCCAAAGCCTTCACATGGGCTGCCTTGGCTTCCTTCTGGCAGACGTCCTTGGTGTTGCCCGTGGCGTCGTCGCACTTTTCCTTGGCCACGTCGTACTCGGCATCTGCCTTGGCCTTGGCCAGGTCGTGGCGGTGGCTTTCGGTAGGTTCTGCACGGTGCTTCAGGTCAGCCATGGCAACCTTCTTTTGGCCATCAGCCTGCTTCTTGCAGACATCCTTGGCATTGCCCTTCATGGGCTTGCACTGGTCGCTGGCCGCCTTGTGCTCGGCTTCAATGCGGTCCTTCTCGACCTTTTGCTCGGCAGAGGTCATGGCGAAAACGCCACCGGAGAAGAAAGCGGCTGCACACAGGGCGGCGATGGTAGGTTGGAGCTTCATGGTTTTTTCCTTGGATCGTTATGGTGAAAGAGCTGACTATTTTTTGGGCCTATCAATGAAGCGCAAAAAATAGTCTCCTGGCATGTCATTCATGCAATACCGCCACAATGGCTGCGTTGCTGGCCTCAATGGCGTGAATGAATTATCAGCAGCCCCAACCGCGCAGGCTGTGGGTGGCAGGACGGACACATGGTCAGATTTCACCTACCGCCCAAACGAGCGGCTCCAAGCCGTTGGCAGCGATAGGGCGGGCGAGAAAACCCTGGCAAAATCTGCCGCTGCCCACGGCACCTCGGCACAAGGGCGTCAGGCGCTGAGAGGGTCTGCAACAGAGATGCTCCGCCTATGGAAAACACCGCAATGACTACCGAGCACCCCCTCCCCTGGGTGGCAGAACACCTGCTTGCCGCGCTGCAAGGCGAATGGCGTTTTTCCCGCAGCCTGCAAGATCTGGTGACCCGCAACCCCATTGGCACCGTGCAGGGCCAGGCGCGCTTCACGCCCGAAGGGGCGAGCGCGGCCCACTACACCGAGAGCGGCCAGATGGTGCTGCAAAGCGGCGGCTCGTTTCGCGCCAGCGGCAGCTATTTCTTCAGCCAGCAAGGGGCCCATTTGTGCATCTATTTCGATGCCCAGCAGCAGCGCCTTTTTCACCGGCTGCATCCTGCCGTCGACCAGGACGGGCAGCTGAGCGCCAGCAGCTCGCACCTGTGTATTGCGGACCGCTATGACAGCAGTTACGAGTTCCTGCGCAGCGGCGGCTTTGTCATCGAGCACCAGGTGCGTGGGCCGCACAAGTCCTACCGCAGCTATACCTTGTATGAGCGGCTGGCGGGCGCCCCGACCACCAGCAGCACAGCGATCTGAGACGTCTGGGAGGCAGCCTAGACCAGCGGATTAAAAGTCCGTTGATCCAAGAACCTGTTCAATGTCTCCTCGCGCCGCGACAGTGTCTTTGCGGGATGGGATGCGAGGGGGCGCTTAGCCGCGCAGTGCTTGCCAATAGCCCGCTATTGGCAAGCACTGCAACGCCGCAGACCGCCCCTGCCCGGGCGGCCCTAGTCGGGCACCCCTTGCCGGGCGCCCACAAAGCCACTGTCCCTACGGGTTGGAGTGAAATCGGGCGATTTCTGCGCGCTGGCTCTTGCTTGCACCCCGGTGCAAGCTGCGTTCCATCCCTTCGAACTCATCCCGATTGCACTCCAACACGGCTGCGTAGAGACTGTGAACAGGTTCTAAACACTGCCCCCTCAACAACGCATCAACTGCCCTGCTCATCCTCTGAGCTGCCTGCGCCGCCTTCCAGCACCGCCAGCAACGCCGACAGATGCGTATTGAGCGCCACCAGGCTTGCTGCGGGCAAGGGCTGCAGCAGCGCACGTTCCTTGTCCACATGGGCGGTAACGGCGGCATCAATGAGCTTGAGGCCGGGCTTGGTCAGCTGCACCAGCATGCTGCGCGCATCTTGCGCATGGGGCACCCGCTCGATCCAGCCATTGGCTTCCAGGCGCTTGAGCCGGTGGGTCATGGTGCCCGAGGTCACCATCAAGGTGGAAAACAGCTCGGTGGGGCTGAGCCGGTAAGGCGCGCCCGAGCGCCGCAGCGCGGCCAGCATATCGAACTCCCAAAAGCTCAGGCCGAACTGCGCAAAGTTCACATCCAGACTTTGCTCGATCAGTGCGGAACAGCGCTTGATGCGGCCAATCGGACCCATCGGGCTGACATCCAGATCGGGCCGCTCGCGCGCCCATTGCGCCAGGATCGCGTCCACGGCATCACCCGCAGAGGACAAAGGTTTTTTTAGCATTTGTCTTGATATCAAGATATTTAAAGGTTAGCATTCATTTTATCTTGATTTGAAGATAAAACCTATGCAAACCCTCCCACGCCCTTCCCGCTGGCAAGACATCGCCCTCACCGCGCTGGCCCCTATGGTCTGGGGCTCCACCTATATCGTGACCTCGGAGCTGCTGCCACCCCACCGCCCTTTCACCGCCGCGCTGATCCGGGTGCTGCCCGCTGGCCTGCTGCTGGTACTGGCCATGCGCCGGCTGCCCGCGCAGCAGCACTGGCTGCGCCTGCTGATCCTGAGTGCGCTCAATATCGGCGCCTTCCAGGCGCTGCTGTTTGTGGCGGCCTACCGCCTGCCCGGTGGCCTGGCCGCCGTGCTGGGCGCCATCCAGCCGCTGATGGTGATGGCGCTGGCCTGGTGGGCCGACGGCAAATCCCCCGCCCGCAGCACCTTGGCGGCGGCCGTGGCCGGGGTGCTGGGCATGGCGCTGCTGCTGGTATCGCCGCAAACGGTGTTCGAGCCCATCGGCATTGCCGCGGCCTTCTTGGGCGCCGCCTGCATGGCCAGCGGGGTCTGGCTCACGCGCCGCTGGCAGTTGGACTTGCCGGTGATGGCGCTCACCGGCTGGCAGCTGCTGCTGGGCGGCCTGATGCTTGCGCCGCTGGCCTGGTGGCTGGATGCACCGCTGCCGTCGCTCAGCGCTGTACAAGGGCTGGCCTATGCCTATCTCTGCCTGGCAGGCGCGCTGCTGGCCTATGCGCTGTGGTTTCGCGGCATTGCACGTTTACCCACCGTGGCCGTCGCATCGCTGGGCCTGCTCAGCCCCCTCACCGCCGTCGTGCTGGGCTGGGCGCTGCTGGGCCAATCGATGACCGGCATGGCGCTGGCCGGCCTGGTGGTGGTGCTGGTCAGCGTGCTGGCCGTGCAGTGGACGGCGGCGCCTTCTCGCTGATGCCGACCTGCCCGTTTTTTCACCCCTTAGCCACTCAACCTGACCATGACCAATCCCGTACAACAAGCCATTGAAAGCCGCGTCTCCGTCCACCGTTATGTCGATGGCCCGCCGCTCGGTGAGGCCCGCATCCAGGCCTTGATCGCACAGGCAACGCGTGCCCCGTCGCCCTATAACATGCAGAACTGGCGCTTTATCGCCGTGCGCTCTGACCGGCTTCTCAACAGACGTGAGCAGCCAAGGTGACTGGGCAAACCCCTGGAAGGTCGGAGAATCGTTGTAATAAATAACGACATCTTTTCTATGCCAGGCATGACCCTAAAAGCGCTGCGTTTGCAGCCAGCCGCCCCACAGCAACAGCGCGGTGATGCATAGCTACCTGCTTTGGGCGACGCCTACCTTGGTGGTGGCGCTGGCCATTGCCTTTCTGAAGTGGAACGCGACCCGGGCAGCGCTGCTGGGTCTGGCGCTGACGGTGCCCATTGCGTTTTTCAGCGGACCCATTCCGTTTTCCATCGACAAGCTCGGTGAGTCGCTCATGCGGGGGGCCTGGATTGGCGGGACCATCGCGCCCTATATTCTGGGCGGCCTGCTTTTTTGGCGCGTTGCGTCCAGCAAACATGCGCTCGGCGGCGCTGACGCTCCCTCTGCGGGTCTCGACCCCCATGCGCGCCGCAGAAGGCTTTTCTTTGCCTGCTTTTTGGTCGGCCCTTTTGCCGAGTCTGCGACTGGGTTTGGCGTCGGAATGGTGGGCACGGTGATGATGCTGCGCCACCTGGCCCTGGCGCCTCGCCACCTGATGGTGTTTGCCTTGCTCAGCCAGACCTTCATTCCCTGGGGTGCAATGAGCAGCGGCACGCTGCTGGGTGCAGCCTACCTGCGGGTGTCGCCCACGGACCTGGCCCTGTATTCAGCCGTTCCTGTCGCGACCTTGATGCTGCTGTGGCTCACCCTGTTCTGGGTCACTTTGCACCAAGGCAAAGAGCACATGTCGCTCCGCGAGTGCGCGTGGGAGTTGCTCTGGGTGGCGGCAAGCCTGGTGAGCCTCGTTGCCTGCACCTACTTGCTGGGTCCGGAGACCGCACTGCTTGCCGCCTTCAGCCCGCTCATCATTCTTCGCTACCTGGTGGATGAGCGCCCCGATGGGCAGCAAGTTCGCCAACGTGCCATCGCCTGCCTGCCCTATGGCTTGATCATTGGATGGCTGGCCGCGACCAGGCTCCTACCCAGCCTCAGAGAATGCCTGTCGACGCTGCTATGGTTCCGGCCCTTTCCCGACCTGCCCACCTTGCTGCCGCTGATGCATTCCGGCCTGTGGTTCCTGGTGGCCGCGCTGTTGACGGCGGCTTCGCGCAAGCGCACGCATACGCTCAAGGCCGAGGTCGCAGCCTCCTGGTCCACCGGCAAGCAGGCTGTGCGGACAGTACTTCTCTTTGCGATGATGGCGGAAATGCTCAATAAATCGGGCATCGCCCAAGGTCTGGCCAATGGCCTCTTTGCCGCGTGGGGGCGGGATGCGGTGATGCTCACCCCTGCACTGGCTGGCGCGCTGGGCATCATTGCCAACACCGGAAACGCTGGCAACAGCCTGCTGCTGCCACCGCTGTCCACGCTCGCGTCGCAGGCCGGCATCAGCCTGCTGGCCACGGGCGCGGTGGTGCATGTGTCCGGGCTCGCGTTGGGCTTTTTCTCACCGGTGCGCATGTCGATTGCGGCCAGGCTCAGTCATGGGGCTTCAGAGGAGCGGTCGGTCTACCTGTTCCTGCTGCCGTTTGCGCTGACGGCATTCGCGGTGATGACCTGTTTTGCCTGGCTCAGTACCTGGCACAGCTAGCACCGGCCCACCGCAGCCGCTTCAGTAGCCAGGGAGATGGGTACCGAGGCCGGCTAGCCTGGCCCCTGCCACTCGACAAATTCCACCCTTTGGGATTCACACAAGCGGTTCAGCGCAGCGACGCCCAGCACAAAGTGCGCCTCCTTCTCATGCGCAGCCAAAGCCTGGCGGTCGGTCCATGCCTCAAAGAGATAGACCAGCTCCTTGCCCACCGCCACGTCGTAGCGCAGGCAGCCAGCTTCTTGCCGGCTGGCCTGCGCCAGCGTCGTGAGCGTCGAGACGACATCCGGCAAACAGCCCGCGCGCGGCTGCAGCGTGACGATCAGGTTCAGCGGTTCCGTCAAACCAGGCCTCCTTGGGTGCGCTGAGCAAACCATGCAGGCATGTCTTAGAACCTGTTCAAAGGCTCTACGCAGCCGCGTTGGAGTGCAATCGGGATGAGTTCGAAGGGATGGTCCGCAGCTTGCACCGGGGTGCAAGCAAGGGCCAGCGCGCAGAAATCGCCCGATTTCACTCCAACCCGCAGGGACAGTGGCTTTGCGCTGCCCGGGAAGGGGCGCCCGGCGAGGGCCACCCGGGCAGGGGCGGTCTGCGTCGTTGCAAATCCTCGCAATAGCTGGGCTATTGCTGCGGTATTGCGCGGCTGGGCGCCCCCCCTAGCATCCCATCTCGCAAAGACACTGTCGCGGCGCGAGGAGACTTTGAACAGGTTCTTACTCCACCGTGACCGACTTGGCCAGATTGCGCGGCTTGTCCACATCGGTGCCGCGTGCCACGGCCGTGTGGTAGGACAGCAGCTGCAGCGGCACCACATGCAGGATGGGGCTGAGCACGCCGTAGTGCTCTGGCATGCGGATCACATGCATGCCTTCGGCATTCTCGATATTGGTGTGGGCATCGGCCAGCACATAGAGCACGCCGCCGCGCGCGCGCACTTCCTGCATATTGCTTTTCAGCTTTTCCAGCAGCTCGTCGTTGGGGGCGACAGTGACGACGGGCATCTCGCTGTCCACCAGCGCCAGCGGGCCGTGCTTGAGCTCGCCGGCCGGGTAGGCCTCGGCGTGGATGTAGCTGATTTCCTTGAGCTTGAGCGCGCCTTCCAGCGCGATCGGGTAGTGGATGCCACGGCCCAGGAAGAGCGCGTTTTCCTTGCGCGCAAAGTCCTCGGCCCAGCTCACCACCTGGGGTTCGAGCGCCAGCACGGCTTGCAGGGCCAGCGGCAGGTGGCGCATTTTTTCCAGGTAGGCGTCGGACTGGGCTTCGGTGATGTGGCCCTTGCTCTGGCCCAGGGCCAGGGTCAGCAGGAACAGGCCCGCCAGCTGGGTGGTAAAGGCTTTGGTTGAGGCCACGCCGATCTCCATGCCCGCACGGGTGATGTAGCTCAGCTTGCACTCGCGCACCATGGCGCTGGTGGCCACATTGCAGATGGTCAGAGTGTTGGTCATGCCCAGGCCCTGGGCATGGCGCAGTGCTGCCAGCGTATCGGCCGTCTCGCCCGATTGGCTGATGGTGACGACCAGCGCCCGGGGGTTGGGCACGCTCTTGCGGTAGCGGTATTCGCTGGCCACTTCCACATTGCAGCGGATGCCCGCCAGGCCTTCGATCCAGTACTTGGCGGTGCAGCCGCTGTAGTAGCTGGTACCGCAGGCCAGGATCAGCACCTCGTCGATCTCCTTGAACACGCGCCAGGCGGCATCGCCCTCCACGCCATCAAACAGCTCGGGCACCACGCTTTGCACGCCTTCGAGCGTATCGGCAATCGCGCGCGGCTGCTCGAAGATCTCTTTTTGCATGTAGTGGCGGTAGGGGCCCAGCTCCACCGCGCCGCTGTGCGCATGCACGGTCTTGACCGGGCGGTCGGCCGCCTCCAGTGTCTTGCCGTTGTGGTCCACCACCCAGTAGCGGCCAATCTGCAGGTCGACCATATCGCCTTCGGCCAGGTAGACGATCTGGTCGGTCACGCCGGCCAGCGCCATTGCATCGCTGGCCAGGAAGTTCTCGTTGTTGCCCACGCCCAGGATCAGCGGCGAGCCAGCCCGGGCGCCGACCACGCGGTGGGGCTCGTCCTTGTGCATGACAGCAATCGCATAGGCGCCGCGCAGGGACTTGATGGCCTGCTGCAAGGCCGTGAACAAGTCACCGTCGTAGTGGCTGTCCACCAGGTGGGCGATCACTTCGGTATCGGTCTGGCTCAGGAACTGGTAGCCCTTGGCCTGCAGCTCGGCGCGCAGCGCTTCGTGGTTCTCGATGATGCCGTTGTGCACCAGGGCCACGCGGCCGACGGCCTGCACATCGGCCACGCCCGGGCCTGCGCTGAAATGCGGGTGGGCGTTGTGCACGGCGGGCGCACCATGCGTGGCCCAGCGCGTATGGGCGATGCCTGTGGCGCCCTGCACCTGCTCGCTGGCCACCTGCTCCATCAGTTCAGCCACGCGGGCCGTGCTGCGGGCGCGGCGCAGGCCTGCCGGCTGGCGGCCATCAAGGCTCGCCTCATGCACGGCCACGCCGCAGGAGTCATAACCGCGGTACTCCAGCCGCTGCAGACCTTGCACCAGCACCGGGACGATATTGCGCGTAGAGACTGCACCAACAATGCCGCACATAGTGTTCACTCCTTGATCAACAATGGCTGCAGTGTAGACAGGTCAGCATTTAATTTTCTTTCCATTTTTGCGAGATTTTGAAATAATATTTCTTATTAAATATCTATTGAAATAAAATTTCAAAATGAATGAGAATTTGAATGATTTCACACTGGATATCATCGACCTGCAGCTGCTCGATGCCTTGCAAAAGGATGCCTCGGTGAGCAACCACGCGCTGGCCGACAAGGTGCATGTCTCGCCCCCCACCTGCCTGCGGCGCATCAAGCGCCTGCGCGAGATGGGCCTGATCGCCGCCGAGGTGGCCCTGCTCTCGCACGATGTGCTGGCCAAGGTGCAGGGCTTTGGCCTGTTCGCGCTGGTCGAGGTCAGCCTGGATCGCCAGGGCTCCGAAGAGCTCGATGCCTTTGAGGCCGCCGTGGTGCAGAACGACCAGGTGCAGCAATGCTGGCGGGTCAGCCCGGGGCCGGACTTTGTGCTGGTGGTCTACGCCCATGACATGCCCGGCTACCTGGCGCTGACGCAAAAGCTCTTCACCTCGCAGAGCAATGTGCGCAATGTAAAAACCTACTTCGCCACCAAGCGCAGCAAGTTCATCACCCGCATCCCCTTGCCCAAGGGGCCGCACCTGTCGCACCACGGCTAACGCCCTTACCGCGGGGTTGCGGCTCCGGCTCCTGCTCCTGCTCCGGCGCCCTCTGGAGCCCTGCGATTACCCGCTTGGTAAAAACGGGCATTGCGCCACAGCCTTGCCACCCGGCCCGCTGCAGCCACGATGCATGGCCGCGATGTGCATGACCACTCTCAGGCAGTCGTTGTGGACGAAAACATTCAACAAATGTAATAAGCCCGGACTGGCTTGTCTTAGCGATAGTCCGGCCTCATACTTGCGCCGTGAGTATCAAACAGTAACATTGCGAGGCCATCCTGCGCAGACTGTGACTCACTGGGTAAGAGAGGCAATACATGGTGCATATCAAAATGGACAGCACCCAGCAGCGCAGTGACTGGGGCCGCATTGTTTTCCTGGCGTCCTGTGCGCTCGCTGCCGCAGGCGCGCTGTGGCAGCGCAATGCCTCCTGGCCCGTCGGGCTGGCCGTGGCGCTGCCGCTGCTGGCCTGGCCCCTGCTGGCCCGCTGGCGCACCCGGCGCACCGGTGGGTCGGACGTCAACGATGTCATCCTCAGCTTTGTCGACGGCCTGGTCATTGGCGTCTGGGTGGCGCTGGTGCATTTCCACCTGCTGACCAGTGCCATCATGCTGATGGTGCTGGTGCACTGCACCTACGCCATGCAAAGCGTTCGCCATGCCATGCTGGCCGTGGTCGGCGCCATTGCAGGCCTGGCCGTCACCGGTCTGCTCACCTCGTTCGAGGTCCAGCACCAAACCAGCACCTTCACCATTGTCGGCAGCCTACTGGCCGTCGCCCTGTATTTGGCCATGCAAGGCATCGCCACCGGCCACCTGCTGCGCAGCCTGGCCCACAAAGAACAGATGCTGATGGTGATGCGCCGCGTCGATGCGATGACCGGCTTTTTTGGCCGCATGTACTGGCAGGATCTGGCGACCCGTTTGTTCGCCTATGCCAAGCAAAAAGACATTCCGGCGTTCCTGATCGTCGTGGATGTAGATAACTTCCGCGAGCTCAACAGCCGCCATGGCGAGACCGCTGGCGACGAGGTCATCATTGCCGTGGCCAACACCTTGCGCACCTGCGTGCGCCCGGGCGATGCCACCTGCCGCTTTGGCGGCGACTCGTTTGCCGTGCTGCTGTCGGGTGTGAACCTGGACATCGCCAACCAGATTGCCGACCGCATCCACAGCCAGGCGCTCAACCGCCGTCTGCGCGACTGGCCCGATGTGCAGATCAGCGTCAGCATCGGCATTGCCAGCCTGGCCAAGTACCACCAGTCGGTGGACGACTGGATTGTGCAGGCCGAAGCGGCATTGGAACAGGCCCGGGGCGCCCCGCGCATGTACGGCAGCTATGCCGAGCTGGAACCGATCTCGGCCGCGCACCTGGCCGAGCTGGCCAGCATGCCCGGCCCTGGAGCAGCCGCAGGCGCTTGACCGCAGCCCTCATCCCATAGCGCCGGGCATAGTGGATCCCGGGTCCACGCCAGACGCCTGTGCGGACATGCTCAGGCGCACTGGGGCTCAAGACTTCTTCTGTGGCCGCGCCCAATTGGCAATGCTGACCTGCTTGCCGCGCGCCACGCTCAAGGCGCCCGGCGGTGTGCTCTTGGTGATCGTGGAGCCCCCGCCCACGGTGCCGCCGGCGCCAATGGTCAGCGGCGCTACCAGCACGCAGTTGCTGCCCACATGCACATCGGCCTCGATCACGGTGCGGTGCTTGTTGGCGCCGTCATAGTTGGCGGTGATGCTGCCCGCACCGTAGTTGACCCGCTCGCCCACCTCGGCATCACCCAGGTAGGCCAGGTGGTTGGCCTTGGCACCATCGGCCAGGCGCGAGTTCTTGACCTCGACAAAATTGCCGATGTGCACCTGCTTGCCCAGCTGGGCACCGGGGCGCAGGCGGGCAAAGGGTCCGACCAGCGCGCCCTCGCCCACCTGGGCGCCCGTAGCCTCGCCGTCGATATGCGTAAACGGGTGGATCACCGCATCGGCCGCGATCTCGGCATTGCTGATATGGCAGTAGGCGCCAATGCGCGCGCCGTCACCAATGCGCACCTGGCCGCCAAAGATGCAGCCCACATCGATCTCGACATCCTGGCCGCAGATGAGCTGCGCCTTGCCGCCGCGCGCATCGTCGCGCAGGTCAAAACGGGCCGGGTCGGCCATGCGCACACCCTGGGCCATCAGCGCCTGGGCCTGGCGCATCTGGTGGGCACGCTCCAGCTCGGCCAGCTGCTGGGGGCTGTTGATGCCGGCCACCTGCAGCACATCGGCAATGCAATGGCCTTCCACCGCCACGCCGTCGGCAACGGCCATCGCCACAACGTCGGTCAGGTAGTACTCGCCCTGGGCGTTGTGGTTGTTCAGCTGGGCCAGCCAGGGCTTGAGCCAGCGCAGCGGCACGGCCATGATGCCGCTGTAAACCTCGGTGATCGCACGCTCGTCCGCATTCGCATCCTTTTGCTCGACGATGCGCTGCACCGTGCCCTCGGCATTGCGCACAATGCGGCCGTAGCCCGTGGGGTCGGGCATGTTGACGGTGAGCAGGGCCATGCGGTCGCTGCCCGCGGCATTGAGCAGGCCTTGCAAGGTGTCCGCCTGCGTCAGCGGCACATCGCCGGACAGCACAATCGCCATGCCCTCATCGGCCAGCAACGGCACCGCCTGCTGCACCGCGTGGCCCGTGCCCAGCTGCGGCTCCTGGCGCGCAAAGGCCAGCTGGCTGATGCCGGCGCTGCTCTGGCCGATGGCCGCCTCCACCTGGTCAGCACCATGGCCGGTGATCACCACCGCCGAGCGGGCCTGCAGCTGGGCAGCGGTATCGAGCACATGCTGCAGCAGCGCGCGCCCGGCCAGCTTCTGCAACACCTTGGGGTGGCGGCTTTTCATGCGCGTGCCCTTGCCAGCGGCCATGATGATGATGTCGAGTGGAGCAGTCATGGTGGATCAGCGAGGCGGCGGCGGGCACCGCCTCTAATAGACAAAACCCTGTGATTATCGCGCGCTCTACAGGCTTTCAGCTTCCGCAGCAGCCACTGTCTTTGGGCAAAAAACAGCCTGCGCAAGGCAGGCTGTTGTGGGCAAGTGTTCGAATGAGGACTTAGACAGCCCAGCAAACCGAAGGTTTGCGGTTGAGACGAGGCGTTCAGCCGCAGGCAGTACAAACGTACGACAAGGCTGAACAACGACGTATCAAGGGCTGTGTCAGTCACTCTATATGTTGTAGAGCATGCTGCCGTCGGTCTTACCCCATTGGAAGCGCGTGAACCAGCGTGCGGGCTGCTCGTCCAGGTTGGGCTGGCCGCCCTGGTTCTTGGGGAAGTGGTAGACCAGCGCGTCCTGGCGCTTGCTCTCGATAACGACCGATTGGCCGGCCTTGAGCACGACCGTGTGACCGGCGTGCAGCACCAGGTCACCGGCTTGCAGGCTGGCTTCATTGCTCAGCCCCAGACCCAGGGTGACCCAGGCGGTGCCTTCGGAGATGCGCAGCACGACGTCGCGCTGGGGCACAAAGCTGACGGCCTTGCCGGTGGGCAGAATGCGCATCTCGGCAGCGGCCGAGGCAGCGCGGCTGGCACGCG
Source organism: Comamonas sp. JNW (assembly GCF_003105075.1). Taxonomy (NCBI): domain Bacteria; kingdom Pseudomonadati; phylum Pseudomonadota; class Betaproteobacteria; order Burkholderiales; family Comamonadaceae; genus Comamonas; species Comamonas sp. JNW. The sequence goes on along the minus strand of NZ_QETI01000022.1, from coordinate 16,978 downwards.
CAGGGCGCGCAGCGATGGAGCCAGCAGACAGAACATGAGATGCAGACATTGCCATGGTGATTTCCTTTGCAGGGCCCTGGTGTCGTTGCGATCCTAGGGTTTACCCGATATGCGTATCTTGCGCCTTGGCGGCGCCTGCGTCCAATGAATAAAAGAGGGCCGATCGATGCAGCCACAGCATTAATGGTTTACCCTAGGTTTTTGGCTTTCCGCAGCTCCAAGGCCACACCAAGCCAGCGGCAGCTATCGAAGCAGGAGCATGATGGTTGGCCTGCCTCGGGGATACACCCTGGCGCAGTGTGTACTTCTTGCTACAGTGCCTCCACCATGCCAGACCTGCCTCTGCCGCCTTCCCTGCTCCGCACCCGGCCCATCGCCGTGGGCCATCTGCGTGCTTTTCTGGCGGTAGCTCGCTACCTGAACTTTCGCGCCGCCGCCGAGGAGTTGGCATTGACCCAGTCGGCCGTCAGCCGCCAGATCCAGGCGCTGGAAGACGAGGTCGGCATTGCGCTGTTTTTGCGCCATACCCGCGCGGTGGAGCTAACCAGCGCCGGCGCCCAGCTGCAGCGCGCCGTGTCGCCGGCCATCGAGCGCATCGACTCTGCCGTGCGCCTGATCCGCCAGACCAGCGGCCGCAAGAGTGTGGCCATCACCACCTGGGCCAGCTTTGCCTCAATGTGGCTGATCCCGCGCATGGAGGCCTTCCAGCGCGACAACCCTGAGATCGACATCCGCATCGATGCCACCGACAACGTGCTTGACCTCGAAACATCGGATGTGGACCTGGCGCTGCGCTACAGCCTGCCCCAGCATGCCAGCAACGGCGCCCAGCGTTTGTTTGGCGAGCAACTGGCCGTCGTTGCCAGCCCCTGGTTGCTGCAAAGCCACCCGCGCATCCACCAGCCCGCCGATGTGGCCCGCCACACCTTGATCGAGGCAGGTGACGCCCACCGCCTGCAGCACCTGGACTGGCTGACCTGGGAGCGCTGGCTGGAGCTGCACGGCTGCGGCAATCTGCAGCCCAAACGCTGGCTCTACCTCAACTACGCGCACCAGATCGCACAAGCCGCCCTCACCGGTCAGGGCCTGGCGCTGGCACGCATGCCGCTGGTGGCCGATGCGCTGGCCAATGGCGATCTGGTCGAAGTGCTGCCCGAGTACCGCATGGATTCGCCGCTGGCCTACTGGCTGCTGATCGGCCCGCGCAGCCAGCAGCGCCCCGAAGTGACGGCCTTTTGCGCCTGGCTGCAGCTGCAGGCCGCCGCTACCCGCACCGCCATCGGGGATAGCACCGGCAGCTGATTGCCGCTTGGATAAGGCGCGCGCTGATACGCCTGTCCTCTCAGCCCCGGCCAATTCACTATTAGACAAGCCTGAGCCCCCTCCCTACAGTCAAAGCGGCGGCCTGCGCGCTCCACCCCCGCAGGCAGCCATCGATAACGACACAAGGAGACAGCTATGTTAAACCCTCGCTTTGGCCGCCGGCAGGCGCTGGCGCTGTGTGCGGCGCTGCTCGCGGGCACCGCCAGCCCGGCGCTGCAGGCCCAGGACTTTCCCAGCAAGCCCATCAAATTCATCGTGCCCTTTGGGCCGGGCAGCGGCACCGATACGTCGGCGCGCTACTACGCCAAAAAGTTGCAGCAGCTCAGCGGCCAGCCGGTGGTGGTGGAGAACCGGCCCGGCGGCAATGGCTTTATTGCGGTCAAGCAGGCCTTGTCTGCTCCGGCCGATGGCTACACCGTCTTTATTGGCAGCAACTCCACCTTGGCGGTGAACACGGCGCTGTTCAAGGAGCTGCCCTATGACCCGCAAAAGGACTTTGCGCCGCTGACGATGATGATGCGCGCCCCGGCCATCGTCGTGGCGCCGGGGGATGCCGATACCAGGCAGCTCAAGGATCTGGTGGCCAAGGCCCAGTCCAACCCGGGCAAGATCAACTTTGGTGCGGGCTCGGCCGGCTACCAACTGATGGGTGAGCTGTTCAACGATGTGGCCAAGGTGCAGACCGTGCATGTGCCCTTCAAGGGCGCGGGCGAAGTGGCCACCGCCGTGGCCGGCCACACGGTGGACTACGCCTTTGCCGAGGCCACCTCGGTGCAGGAGCTGATCAAGGCCGGGCGGCTGACGGGCCTGGCCGTCGCCTCCGACAGCCGCGTGGCCGCCCTGCCCAACGTGCCCACCGCCCGCGAAGCGGGCCTGCCCGGCATCGAGGCCTACACCGGGGTGGGCGCGATGGTCAACAGCAAGACGCCGGCGGACACCAGCGCCAAGCTGGCGGGCTGGTTCATGCATATTGCGGCCGAGCCTGAAACCCAGCAGTTTTATGCCAACCTGGGCGCCACGGCGATGAGCGGCGGCCCGGCGCAGATGCGCCAGTTCCAGGCCGATGAGATTGCGCTGTGGAAGCGCATTGCGACCCAGGCCAAGATTGAGCTGCAGTAAGGCTGCAGGCCCGCCTGGTTCAAAGCGATCCAGCGCGCGGCCCGCGCACCCGTACACCCGGCTGCTCAGCGGCTGGTGCTGGTCGTCAGCCTCCCAGGGTCCAGGTCTTCCTTGCGGGCTGGCGCGTGGCAGCAGCTGTCAAAAAGAGGCGTTCAGAAAAAAGAGCCGCTCCCCAACGAAGGGGAGCGGCTCTTTGATCGATCAGCCAGCTTGGCCAGACCAGCCCGGTAAAGCCAGCTTTAGGCGGGAACGGCGGTAGCTTTAGGCCAAGGTCACGCGGGCAAACTTGCGCTTGCCCACTTGCACGACAAAGGTGCCGGCAGGCAGCTTCAGGCCCTTGTCTTCGATCACCACGCCATCCACACGCACACCGCCGCCGTCGATCAGGCGGTTGGCTTCGCTGGTCGATGGTGCCAGGTTGGCCTGCTTGAGCAGCGCGCCAATGCCCAGCGGCGCGCCGCTGAGCGCCACTTCGGGGATGTCGTCCGGAATTCCGCCCTTGCTGCGGTTGATGAAATCCTGCTCGGCCGCATCGGCTGCAGCCGCGCTGTGGAAGCGCGCAGTGATTTCCTTGGCCAGCAGCACCTTGGCGTCCTTGGGGTTGCGGCCGCCTTCGATCTCCAACTTGAGCGCGGCGATTTCGGGCAGGCCCATGAAGGACAGCAACGTGAACCAGTCCCACATCAGGTCGTCCGAGATCGACAGCACCTTGGCAAACATGGTGTTGGCGTCTTCGGTGATGCCGATGTAGTTGTTCTTGGACTTGGACATCTTGTGCACGCCGTCCAGGCCCACCAAAAGCGGCATGGTGAGCACGCACTGCGATTCCTGGCCATATTCGGCCTGCAGGTGGCGGCCCATCATCAGGTTGAACTTCTGGTCGGTGCCGCCCAGCTCCAGGTCGCTCTTGAGCGCCACCGAGTCATAGCCCTGCAGCAGCGGGTAGAGGAACTCGTGCAGGCTGATGGAGCTGCCTTCGTTGAAACGGGTGTGGAAGTCGTTGCGCTCCATCATGCGCGCGACGGTGTACTTGGCCGACAGCTCGATCATGCCGCGCGCGCCCAGCTTGTCGCACCACTCGCTGTTGTAGCGCAGCTCGGTCTTGCTCGGGTCGAGCACCTTGTAGGCCTGCTCGCGGTAGGTCTCAGCGTTCACCTGGATCTGCGCAGCCGTCAGCGGCGGCCGGGTGCTGTTGCGGCCCGAGGGGTCGCCAATCAGGGTGGTGAAATCGCCGATCAGGAAGATCACGGTATGGCCCAGGTCCTGCAACTGGCGCATCTTGTTGAGCACCACGGTGTGGCCAATGTGGATGTCCGGGGCCGTGGGATCCAGGCCCAGCTTGATGCGCAGGGGCACACCCGTCGCCTCGGATTTGGCCAGTTTTTTGACCCATTCCTCCTGTGGCAGCAGCTCATCCACCCCACGCAGACTTACCTGCAAAGCCTCTTGCACACGGTCGGTAACAGGGTAAGTTGTAACAGTCGATTGATTCATATGGGGTTTCTCAGGTTGCCAGCAAAGCCGAGGGCGTTATACTGCGTCCCTTGCGTTGCAGCGTTTTATTCTAGCCGCGTCTGTCAGACGATGTCCCAAGGGGACTTCATCCAGACCCGCGAACGCTGTTCATGAATTTTTTTGTGCCATCTTGTTAAAAAACACCTTACCGCGCCTGCAGACGCGGTTTGTTTTGGCTCCGACTACGCAGCCGGCAAGACGGCCATCCATAACCGGGATGGAACATTGAACAACGGATTCATCACCGCTGGCAGCCTCGTCATTCGCCAGCTGGTCAATACCGCCCAAACACACCCCAAGCGTCTCGCTGCTGCCCTCGCCGTCATGTTGATGACCGGTGGCGGCGCCGCTTTTGCCGTGGCTGAGCTGGGCCCCAATCCGTCCGACATGCCTGTGCAGACCGTGGAATACCCCGTCGAGTCGCTGGCTTCGGACATTTCGATCGCAGACCTGGTCGACGGACCAGGTTTTTCTTTGTACCGCACCGACGAGGTGCGCAGCAACGACACGCCCGAATCCCTGCTGCGCCGCCTGGGCGTGGCGGACCCGGCTGCAGCGGCCTTCATCCGCAGCAATGCCAAGGCGCGCAGCGCCATCATTGGCAAGGCTGGCCGCCAGATCACCGCCGAGACCACCCAAAGCCATGAGCTGACCACCCTCACGGTACGCTGGGCGGGCGAGAGCAGCGATGTGTTCCAGCGCTTTAGCATCCGCAAGGCCGATGGCAAGTTCGACACCCTGACCGAATTCCTGCCGCTGACCCATGGCACGCGCCTGTCGGGCGGCATCATCCGCAGCTCGCTGTACGCGGCCACCGATGCGGCCAGCCTGCCCGACAACGTCTCGAACCAGATGGTCGAGGTGTTTGCCGACAAGATCGATTTTCGCCGTGCGCTGCGCGCCGGTGACCGCTTCTCGCTGGTCTACGAAACGCTAGAAGCCGATGGCGAGGTGCTGGGCACCGGGCGCCTGCTGAGCGCCGAGTTCCGCAACAATGGCAAAACCCATGAGGCGCTGTGGTTCCAGGACTCGCCCAAGGACAAGGGCGCCTATTACAACTTCGCCGGTGAAAGCGGTGAGCGCAGCTACATCAGCTCGCCGGTCAAGTACACCCGCGTCTCCAGCGCCTTTGCCATGCGCGTGCACCCCATCCACAAGACCTGGTCGGCCCACAAGGGCACCGACCTGGCGGCCCCGCAAGGCACGCCCGTGCGCACCGTGGGCGATGGCCTGGTCACCTTTGCCGGCGTGCAAAACGGCTACGGCAATGTGATCTACATCGACCACGGCAACAAGCACGAAACCGTCTACGCCCATTTGAGCCGCATCGCCGTCAAGCAAGGCGCGCGCGTGGGCAAGGGCGACGAGATCGGTGCCGTCGGCCAGACCGGCTGGGCCACCGGCCCGCACCTGCACTTTGAATTCCGCGTCGCTGGCGAGCAGCGTGACCCGCTGGCCATGGTCGCCGAGAGCGAAACCAGCAAACCGATCAGCCGCCAGGCCCGCGCCAAGTTTGACAACCTGGCCAACAGCATGCGCCTGGCGCTGAACGACCAGATGCTGATGCTCGAGACCAGCGCCAACCAGTAAGCTGCTACGCCCGTCCGCCGGTAAGCAGCACGTAACAACTGCTGCCACCGCCCCCAGGCCCCCACAATCTTGGTATTGTTGGGGCCTTTGCTTTTGCAACCTTGAAGACAATGACTGAACGCTTTATGGGCCTGATGTCCGGCACCTCGCTGGACGGGGTGGATGGGGTGATTGCCCAGTGGCAGGACGGCCGCATGGAGGTGCTGCAGTACGCCAGCACCGGCTTTGCCCCCGAGCTGCGGGCCGAGCTGCTGGCGCTCAACAGCGCTGGCGAGCAGGAGCTGCACCGCGCAGCACTCGCGGGCAACGCGCTGGCACGCAGCTATGCGCAGGTGGTCGATCGGCTGCTGGCGCGCAGTGGCTTGCAGCCGAGCGACATCACGGCCATTGGCGCCCACGGCCAGACCGTGCGCCACCAGCCCGGCCTCTGGGATGGCACTGGCTATACCTTGCAGCTCAACAACCCTGCGCTGCTGGCCGAGCTGAGCGGCATTGCCGTGGTGGCCGATTTCCGCAGCCGCGATGTGGCCGCTGGCGGCCAGGGCGCGCCGCTGGTGCCCGCCTTTCACCACAGCGTGTTTGGCGGTGGCGACGCGGCAGGCGGTCTGCGCTGGGTGCTCAATATCGGCGGCATCTCCAACATCAGCCGCCTCGACGGCGATGACATCCGCGGCTGGGACTGCGGCCCGGGCAATGCGCTGATGGACCACTGGTGCCAGCTGAACACCGGCAATCCCTATGACGATGGCGGCCACTGGGCGGCCAGCGGCCAGGTGATTCCAGATTTGCTAGCAGCCTTCATGGAAGAGCCTTTTTTCCAGCTGCCACCGCCCAAGAGCACGGGGCGCGATCTGTTCAACCCCGCCTGGCTGGCCCCGTTGCTCGAGCGCCATGCGCCAGGCGCCGCGCCTGCCGATGTGCAGGCCAGCCTGACCGCCTTCACCGCGCTGGCGATTGCGCAGGACATGCAGCGCCATGGCGCAGCCGAGGGCCAGACCTTGATCGTCTGCGGCGGCGGCGCGCTCAACCAGCAGCTGCTGCAACGCCTGGCCGATCTGCTGCCCGGCATCGCGGTGGACAGTTCGGCCGCACATGGCCTGCCCCCGCAGCAGGTCGAGGCCAGCGCCTTTGCCTGGCTGGCCCGCCAATGCTGGCAGCGCCTGCCGGGCAATCTGCCGGCGGTGACCGGTGCACGCGGGCCCCGGGTGCTGGGCGCAATCTACCCGCGCTAGCGGTTAGGCATCCCCGCCATCGGGCGCCGGCTTGACCGGCTCATCCTTGTCGAGCTGGCTGAACACCAAGGTAGCGGCCAAGGTCATCAAAGCCACGGTCAAAAAGGTGGCGTGGATGGCGCGCAGCGACTTGTCCGGGTCGGTTATCCAGCGGTCGGCATAGCCCGACAGCAGCGCGCCGGCCAAGGCCACACCAATGCCCATGGCCAGCATCTGCACCATCGACAAGAGGCTGTTGCCGCTGCTGGCAAATTCGCCGTCCAGGTCTTTCAAGGTGACCGAGTTCATCGCCGAGAACTGCATGGAGTTGAAGCCGCCAAATACAAACAGCTGCAGCAGCAGCAACCAGGGCGGCTGCTGGGCGCTGGTCAATGCAAAGCTCGCCAGCATGAAGGCGACCATCACCGAGTTGACCTGCAGCACGCGGCGGTAACCAAAGTGCTGCACCGTCTGCACCGCAAAGCGCTTGACCAGCATGCTGCCCATGACGGTGGCCAGCATCATCATGCCGGCGTTCATCGGTGCCATGCCCAGGCCCACCTGCAGCAGCAGCGGAATCAGAAACGGCGCAGCCCCCGTGCCAAAGCGGGCAAACAGATTGCCCAGCAGGCCCACGCGCAGCGAGCGCACGCGGAACAGCATCGGCGGAAACAGCGGCTCGGGCACGCGCAGCGCATGCATCCAGTAGCTCGCCAGGCTGGCCAGGCCAAACACCATCAGCACCACCACCATCGCCATGCCCAGGCCCATGCCGGACATGCCATCGAGGGCCACCGAAATGGCCACCATGCCAAACGACAGCAGCGCATAGCCCAGGCCATCGAACTTGCGCGGCACCGACCAGGTGGTCTCGGGCATCCAGCGGCGCGCGGCCCAGACGCCAAAGAGGCCCACGGGCACATTGATCCAGAAGATCCAGTTCCAGGTCGCGACCTCCACCAGCCAGCCGCCCAGGGTCGGGCCCAGCAAGGGGCCGATCTGGCCAGGAATCGCGATAAAGCTCATCGCGCGGATGAAATCGCCCTTGGGGTGGCTGCGCAGCACCGCCAGGCGCCCCACGGGCAGCATCATCGCCCCACCCACGCCTTGCACCACGCGCGCGGCAATCAAAAAGCCCAGGCTGGGCGAGAGCGCGCACAGCACCGAGCCCAGTACAAACAGCGCAATCGCCCACATGAAGACGCGGCGCGTGCCAAAGCGGTCGGCGATCCAGCCCGATGCAGGAATCAGCATCGCCGTGGTCAGCGAGTAGGCGACGATCACCGACTGCATCTTCAGCGGGCTTTGGCCCAGCGAATGGGCCATGGCCGGCAGCGCAATGTTCAGGATCGTGGCGTCGAGCGACTGCAGAAAAAAGGCAATCGCCACCAGCCAGAGCAGGCGCTCCTTGTGGGGCGCAACGGGGCGGGGGGTCAGTTCAGCGGACATGGACAAAACAAAAGCCGCTGGTCAACAGCGGCTTGTGGCAAGGTGGTGGACCAGAAGGCAAGCACAGGAGCAATGCCTTCCATCACAGACTGCGCGGCTTATACCGAGAAGCTCGATCCGCAACCGCAGGTGGTCGTGGCGTTCGGGTTCTTGATCACGAACTGCGCGCCCTGCAGGTCTTCCTTGTAATCGATCTCGGCGCCCAGCAGGTACTGGTAGCTCATCGCATCGATCAGCAGCGACACGCCATTCTTGGTCATGGTCGTGTCGTCGTCGTTGGCAATCTCGTCAAAGGTAAAGCCATACTGGAAGCCCGAGCAGCCGCCGCCTTGCACGAACACGCGCAGCTTCAGATCCGGATTGCCTTCTTCGGCAATCAGATCGGCCACCTTCGCCGCTGCACTGTCGGTAAAGACAATCGGGGTGGGCATTTCCGTCATGGTGTTTTCAGCAACTTCGCTCATGGGAGACGACTCCTGTCTTATTTGATGTACTGCAAAGGATGGTACTCCAATCGCATGTTTCTCGCAGCCTGCGAGCGGGGTGACGCCAATTGCAGTGTGGGAATAGCCAAGCCGTAGCGAGCAGCCATAAAAAAACCGCCCCGAGGGGCGGTTCTTGGCAAGTAGCCAGCAATTAACGCTTGGAGAACTGCTTTGCGCGGCGTGCAGAGTGCAGACCGACCTTCTTACGCTCGACTTCACGTGCGTCACGGGTCACGAAGCCAGCTTGGCTCAGTTGCGACTTCAGTGCTGCATCGTAATCGATCAGAGCGCGGGTGATGCCGTGGCGGGTGGCACCGGCTTGGCCGGATTCACCGCCGCCGTGCACGTTGACCTGGATGTCGAAGGTTTCGACATTGCCGGTCAGCACCAGAGGCTGCTTTGCAATCATGATCGAGGTTTCGCGGCCGAAGTATTGTTGAATGTCCTTGCCATTCACAACAATCTTGCCGGAGCCCTTCTTCAGAAACACACGGGCGACGCTGGATTTGCGACGGCCGGTGCCATTGTTCCAATCACCAATCATCTCGGGACTCCTTAGATTTCCAGCACTTTAGGCTGTTGGGCGGTGTGAGGATGCTCATCACCACCGTAGACCTTCAGCTTCTTGATCATGGCGTAGCCCAGAGGACCCTTGGGCAGCATGCCCTTGACAGCCTTTTCGAGAGCACGGCCAGGGAACTTCACTTGCATGTCGCGGAAGTTGGTGGCAGTGATGCCGCCTGGGAAGCCCGAATGACGGTAGTACACCTTGTCCGTGTTCTTGGTACCAGTGACCTTGATCTTGGAGGCGTTGATGATGACGATGTAGTCACCGGTGTCAACGTGAGGTGTGTAAATGGCTTTGTGTTTGCCGCGCAGACGGAGTGCCACTTCGCTGGCGACACGTCCGAGCACCTTATCGGTGGCGTCAATCACAAACCACTCGTGTTGCACCTCAGCGGGTTTTGCGCTGAATGTAGACATGAGTTTTCTCTTTCAATAGAGGGTTTGGCGAATCCTTTTCCGCGGTCGGTGCTTCTTCTAGACGCAACTCTCGTCACGCAGGAAGCCTCTTAGGCGGTACTCCCTCACATGCGGCGCGTAAGCACTGCACACAAAGTCCTCGCCGCGGGATTCATAAAAATCGCTGCGAAGCTCTCCATTATAAAAGTTTTTCGGCAAGACGTAAAGTGCCTCCTTACTTCCCACCAATGGACTCGGTTCAGGCATTTTTTCGGTGTTTTTGGGGCTTGTAGCAGCTGCTGCATGCCCCTTTGGCGCCGTAGCACAGCGCTTGTCGCTACCATTGGCGCCCTATGTTCAGTTACCGCCACGCCTTCCATGCCGGCAATCACGCCGATGTGCTCAAGCACACCATCCTGATTGCCTCCCTGCAATACATGACGCAAAAAGAGGCGGCATTGGTTGCACTGGACACCCATGCCGGGGCGGGTCTGTACCGCCTGGACGGCGACTACGCCACCACCAGCGCCGAGGCCGACGAGGGCATTCGCCGCCTCGAAGGTGCCAAGGACCTGTGCCCCATGCTGCAGGACTATGTGGACATGGTCAAAGCCTTCAACACCAGCAACACCTACAAGGTCTACCCGGGCTCGCCCTTTATCGCGCAGCGCCTGCTGGGCGACCGCGACAAGCTCAAGCTGTTTGAGCTGCACCCCACCGACTGCCGCTCGCTGAGTGGCAATATCGCGCAGCTGAAGGCCGGCCGCCAGGTCCAGGTGCTGCTGGAAGACGGCTTTGAGGGCGTGAAGAAATTTCTGCCCCCGCCATCGCGCCGCGCCTTTTTGTTGTGCGACCCCAGCTACGAGATGAAGACCGACTACGGCCGTGTGCTCGACATGGTGGCCGACAGCATGCAGCGCTTTCCCACCGGCACCTATGCGGTCTGGTACCCGATCATTCCGCGCCAGGAAGCCCATGACCTGCCGCGCCGCCTCAAGACCCTGGCCAACAAGTTTGGCAAGAGCTGGCTCAATGCCGAGCTGACGGTCAAGAACAGCAAGATCACCACCGCCATGCGCCAGGGCGAAGAAAAGCGCCCCGGTCTGCCCGCCAGCGGCATGTTCCTGATCAACCCGCCGTTCACCCTGAAGGACCAGCTCAAGGTGGCCCTGCCCCAGATGGCCGAGCTGCTGCAGCAGGACAGCAATGCCGGCTATGTGCTGGAGAGCGGCGGCAAGTAAGCAGCGCAGGCGGGAAAGACACCGCCGCCCGGGTCAATCCCGGACAGAAAAACGCAGGCCGTCGACAAAGATGGGCCTGCGTTTTTGCTTTTGTGTGCTGCAGTTTTACTTTTTGCGCCGTGCTGCGGGTGCGGCTTTGGCAGGCTTGGCCCGGGCCTTGGTGGCGGGTACCACGGCCCGCACGCGGCCAGGGTGTGCCGCGGCCTTGGCCGCCTGGTGACTGCGGGGCGCGGCATCACCGGCCAGTGCCCCGCTGCCGCGCCGCCCGGCCAGCACAAACGAGGGGCAGTCGTCGTCATCGTCGTCCAGGGTCCAGAGCTCCACCGGCTTGATGCCCAGGCCCAGCATGCCCAGCTCCTGGGCTGCGCCCTGGCTCAGGTCGATGATGCGGTCGCCTGCATAAGGGCCCCGGTCATTGATGCGCACCACCACGGCCTTGCCGGTGACCATGCTGCGCACGCAGACCTGGGTGCCAAAAGGCAGGGTTTTGTGGGCTGCCGTCAGGCCTTCCTTGTCAAAGCGCTCGCCATTGGCCGTCTTGCGGCCATGGAACTGGCCGCCATACCAGGAGGCCATGCCTTGCTGGTCGGCCGAGCGGTAAGGGTCTTGCTTGAGGGCGGGAGGAATATCGGGCACATCCCAAGGGCGCGAGAGCCCATCGATGCTGCTGAGCGGCGCCGACGGCGGCAGCACCAGGCCCAGGCCACGGCGCTCACCGGACAGCGCGGCCAGCTCTTCAGGCGCGGTGGAGGTGATGGCCGACTCGGCGGCCGAGCGCTCGGGGGCTGTGAATGCGGCTTCGGGATGCACAGGGCCTTGCGCTGTGCTCTGCGTCACGCCATCGGGCGCCGTGCCATCGGGCGCAGCGCCGTCGCTGTCGCTGGGCACATGCACGCAGCCACCGGCGAGCGCGGCCAGGCTGACAGCGGCCAGCCAGCCTCGGCATCGCGATCGTGTGGATGAGGGCAACAGCAACTCCTGGTCTTTCCGCGTTCGGCACATTCGGGGCCACCGCGCTGCAAGACCACAGCGCTGTTGGCTACAGCCCCAGCCGGTCGCAGATCGCCAGTGTGGCTGCGCTTTGGTTCATGGTGTAGAAGTGCAGGCCGACGGCACCACGGCGGCGCAGGTCCTCGCACATCTGGGTCACCACATCCAGGCCAAAGGCGCGGATGCTGGCAACATCATCTCCATAGCCTTGCAGTCGCAGACGAATCCAGCGCGGGATCTCGGCACCGCAGGCATCCGAAAAGCGCATCAGCTGCGTCGATCCGGTGATCGGCATAATACCCGGGATGACCGGCAGGTCTACCCCGCGTTTTTGTAAATCTTCTTGAAATCTGCAAAAGGCATCGGCGTTGAAGAAGTACTGCGTGATGGCCGAATCGGCACCGGCTTTCACCTTGGCCAGAAAGGCCTGCAGGTCCGCTTCAGGGTTGCGCGCCTGCGGGTGCATCTCCGGGTAGGCGGCCACTTCGATGTGGAAATCCTGGCCGAATTCGTCGCGGATAAACGTCACCAGATCGCTGGCGTAGTGAAACTCGCCACCCAGGCCATAGCCACTGGGCAAGTCGCCGCGCAAGGCCACCAGGCGCTTGACGCCCATGTCCTTGAGCTGCTGCAGCTGCGCACGCACGGTCTGCTTGGTCGCGCCCACGCAGGAGAAGTGCGATGCCGCATCCACGCCCTCATCAAGGATGGCCTTGACCACGCCAAAGGTGCCCTCTTGCGTGGAGCCGCCGGCCCCATAGGTCACCGAGCAGAACTGGGGCTTGCGCGCATACAGCGCCTGGCGCACCACGCGCAGCTTGTCAGCGCCTTCGGGCGTCTTGGGCGGGAAAAATTCAAAACTGATGGGAAAGGTCATGGCCGTCTTCCAGGTCGTCAATACTCAGCGCTCGTTGCGTTTTTTCTGCTTGCTGCGTGCCGGGCCGGGCTGGCCAAAGCTGGCCGCTTCTGGGTCCACATACAGCTCCTGCAGATCACGCTTGGCACGCATATCGGCACGCGAGGGGCGCTTGGCAGCGGCCTTTTTCGCAGGCGCTGCCGGGGCATCCGCACCGGCATCGGCAGCTGCAGGCACGGGCGTCTTGACGACCGCGCCTTGCTGGGCATGCACAAAGAACTCATGGTTGCCGTCACCGCCATCGATGACCGAATCCAGCCATTGCTTGACCTCCAGGCCCAGCTCGGCGAGGCAGGCGCGGATGCGCTGTTCCACCTCGGCGTACAAGGCCTTGTCGCGCACAATGCCGCCCTTGCCTATCTGGCCGGGCTGCAGCTCGAACTGGGGCTTGACCAGCATCAGCAGCTGGCCGCCGGGCTTGAGCACGCTCACCACCGCTGGCAGCACGAGGGTCAGCGAGATAAAGGACAGATCGCCGGTGACAAAGTCAAACTCGGGGCGGATATCGACGTTCTCGGTGCCGGCGCGGCGGCGGCGCTCGACCGGAGCCGTGCCTTCTGCCTTGGCGCGCTGCTTGGCATTGCGCTCTGCCTTGAAGTCCTCGATCTCCTGCTCTTTGGCGTCCTGGCTGTCGTCGTATTCCTCATCGATCTGGCCGCCATTGCGCATCCAGGCATAAGGGGCCACCGGCTGGGTGTCGTTGTCCTCTTCTTCCAAGACGATCTCGGTCAAAGCCAGATCGCAGGCCGCCTGCAAGGACTCGGGCGTCAGCGCGCGGGCATTGAAGCCCTCGACACAGACCACGCGCGCATCGGCGCGCAGGCGCTCGTGCAGCTGGCCCGTGCCGACATCGACACCGATCACCTGCTGGGCACCGGCCTGCAGCAGGCAGTCGGTAAAGCCACCGGTGCTCTGGCCCACGTCCAGGCAGCGCAGGTCCCGGACCACCAGGCCGGTCGCCACCAGCGCGCCTTCGAGCTTCAAGCCGCCGCGCGAGATGTACTTGGCTTCCGAGTCATCGAGCAGCTCCACCTGGGCGCCTGCTGGAATCTCGTCCCCGTTCTTGGCCACCTTGATCCAGGGGGCCAGCGAGGTGGTGCGCCATTGCACACCCGCAGCAATCAGGCGCTGCGCCTGCGAGCGGGTCGACGCCAGGCCCGTTTCCACCAAAAACACATCTGCGCGCATGCGCGTTCCTTCAATCAAAACGACCGGCTGGCCCGCCCAAGCGGAGCAGCCCGTCTTCACAACAAATGCCCAACAGGGCTGCAGCGCCTAGCGGCACACAACGGTGTCACCAGGCGCTGGGATTACCGCTCAATTTAATAACGGTAGGTTTCAGGCTTGTAAGGGCCTTCCTTCTTCACGCCGATGTAGTCCGCTTGCGCCTGGGTCAGCTCGGTCAGCTGGGCGCCGACCTTCTTCAGGTGCAGGCGTGCGACCTTCTCGTCCAGCACTTTGGGCAGCACATAGACCTTGCCCACTTCGTAGGCGTCGGGGCGGGTGAACAGCTCGATCTGCGCCAGCGTCTGGTTGGCAAAGGAGTTGGACATCACAAAGCTGGGGTGGCCGGTGGCGCAACCCAGGTTCACCAGGCGGCCCTTGGCCAGCAGGATGATCTTCTTGCCATCGGGGAAGGTGATGTGGTCGACTTGCGGCTTGATCTCTTCCCACTCGTACTTTTCGATCGATGCGACATCGATTTCGTTGTCGAAGTGGCCGATGTTGCAGACGATGGCCTCGTCCTTCATCGCGACCATGTGCTCGTGGCGGATGATGTCCTTGTTGCCAGTGGTGGTCACGAAGATATCGCACTTGTCAGCGGCGTACTCCATGGTCACGACCTTGTAGCCTTCCATCGCCGCTTGCAGGGCATTGATCGGGTCGATCTCGGTCACCCAGACTTGCGCGCGCAGCGCAGTCAGCGCCTGGGCGCAGCCCTTGCCCACGTCACCGTAGCCAGCGACCACGGCCACTTTGCCGGCGATCATCACATCGGTGGCGCGCTTGATGCCGTCCACCAGCGATTCGCGGCAGCCGTAGAGGTTGTCGAACTTGGACTTGGTCACCGAGTCGTTGACGTTGATCGCGCGGAACAGCAGCGAGCCGTTGGCCGACATTTCGTTCAGGCGGTGCACGCCAGTAGTGGTCTCTTCGGTCACGCCCAGGATCTGGGCCGACTTGCGGCTGTACCAGGTCGGATCGACGGCCAGCTTGGCCTTGATCGCGGCAAACACGATCTTCTCTTCTTCGCTGCCGGGGTTGGCCAGCACGGAGATGTCCTTCTCGGCCTTCTTGCCCAGGTGCATCAGCATGGTGGCATCGCCGCCGTCGTCCAGGATCATGTTCGGGCCTTCGCCTTCGGTGCCCTTGGCGCCGAATTCAAAGATCGCGTGGGTGTAGTCCCAGTAGTCCTTGAGCGACTCGCCCTTGATCGCGTACACGGGCACGCCGGTCTCGGCGATGGCCGCTGCTGCGTGGTCCTGGGTCGAGAAGATGTTGCACGAGGCCCAGCGCACTTGGGCGCCCAGCGCCGTCAGCGTCTCGATCAGCACGGCGGTCTGGATGGTCATGTGCAGCGAGCCGGTGATGCGCGCGCCCTTCAAGGGCTGGGCAGCGGCGAACTCTTCACGCACGGCCATCAGGCCAGGCATTTCGGTTTCGGCGATCTTGATTTCCTTGCGGCCCCAAGCGGCCAGGGAAATATCGGTAATCGCGGAGTCAGCGGGATTGAAGCGAACAGCAGCGTTCATGGTTTTCTCCAAAAATTGAATGAAAAACCACGTTCCGCGGAAGAAGGGAAGAACCATCTCACCGCACAGAAAGCGTGGGTGAGCGTCGTTGCGAGATGAAATCCGAGCCTCACGCCCCATGGTGGTCTGGCGCCTGGCCAGACTGGGAAACGCTGCAACGCTCCTCGGATGGAACGCGATTATAAGGGCATCAGCCCTGTAACCCCACCAGGCGGTAGCCCACTTGCAGCTCGGTGAGCAGGTGCCGGGGCTGGGCCGGCTCGGCCTCGATCTTCTGGCGCAGGTTGGCCATGTGCACGCGCAGGTAGTGCGGCCGGTCCAGGTACTCCGGCCCCCAGACCTGCAGCAACAGCTGGCGATGCGTCAGCACCCGGCCCTGGCCGGCGATCAGCGCCGCGAGCAGCCGGAACTCGATCGGCGTCGAATGCACCGCCGTCCCGGCCTGGCGCACCTCGTGCGTTGCCAGGTCCACCTCCACATCGCCAAAGTGCACCGTACTGCCAGGCTGCTCGCCGCCACTGCGCTGGCTGCGGCGCAGCATCACGCGCAGGCGCGCCAGCAGCTCGGGCACGCCAAAGGGTTTGCTCAGGTAGTCGTCAGCGCCCGCATCGAGCGCCGCCACTTTCTCGTCCTCCTGGTCGCGGGCCGAGAGCACCAGCACCGGCAGGCCGCTCCAGCCGCGCAGCTCGGTGATCAGCGTCTTGCCATCGGCATCGGGCAGGCCCAGGTCCAGCACCAGCGCATCGGGCTGGCGGCTGGCCGCCTCAATCAGGCCACGCCTTGCGCTGTCGGCCTCAAAGACCTGCCAGCCTTCGTCCTCCATGGCCAGACGCACAAAGCGGCGGATATGCGGATCATCGTCCACCAAGAGGATGCGGGGGGCAGCAAGCGTCATGCGCCCGATTGTGACAAAAAACCGGGGTGGTTTGTGCCTGCTGGCCGGCAGCAAGCGGGCACTTCGCTACACTTCAGCACCCCGGCATTGCGACTGCGCTGCCGCCTGCTCCATGTTTGCCACCCCACCCTCCCCCCTTCCACAGACCCAAGGCTGGTGCCCTGGCGCCTGGCAGCCCATGGCTTCTGGCGATGGGCTGGTGGTGCGGGTGCGCCCACCGCTGGGCAGGCTGTCGGCCGGGCAGGCGCTACGCTTGGCCGAGCTGGCCAGCGAGCATGGCGCCGGCCTGCTGGAGCTGACCAGCCGCGCCAATATCCAGCTGCGCGGCGTCGCCCCTGCGGGGCATGGCGCGCTGCTGGCGGCCCTGGCCACCCAGGGCCTGCTCGATGGCGATGCCCGCCAGGAGCAGCTGCGCAAGGACCGACGTCTCCAGCGGTGCCAGCATCTTGAGCAGGTTGCCGGCATTGGCCCCCAAGCCTGTGGCCTGGCCTAGACTGGCCGAGGCCTGGTCTTGCTGGCCGCCAAAGA
>NZ_QETI01000021.1:0-43033 GCF_003105075.1 Comamonas sp. JNW | reverse complement strand
GCCAGCGGCCCGCTTGCGCGCTGCCCCGCCGCACCAGCAAGGCCGGCTGCCGCAGCCAGCCGGTCGGCGTTTGCAGCGCATGGCCCTGGGCCTGGCACCAGGCCGCCAACTGCGCTTGCCAGCCCGGCGCCTGGCCGCTGACCCGGATCGACTCGCCCACGGCCACGGCCGCCAGGCCGTGCTTGACCAGCAGGTGCGCACCGGCATCAAAGCCCAGCCGGCCCAAATCCACCAGTGGCATGCTGGCAAGGTCGGCCTGGCCTGGGATTGCAGGACCCGTACTGCTGGAGGGGGCTGGCGGTTTTTCCATGGGCCTCAGTACCGGTAGTCCGCCGCCAGGATGCGGCCCGCATCATCATAGAAGCGCTCATCGCGCACCGCACGGGACAAGGGCACATAGCCCGAAGCGCGGCCGGGGTGCCAGACCTTGAGGCCTTCCAACTCCAGCAAGGGGCGAATCAGCGGGTCGGCCCAGGACATGGCCAGCAAGATCTCGGTAAAGCGCGCCGCATCGGCAGCGCTGATACTGGGCCCGGCGGTCATATTGCAGTGGTCAAAAGGCTGCGAGGTGTCGAGCACGCGCGTGGTGCCTGCAGGCAGGGTCCCTTCGGCGGCAAAGGCCAGGTAGTTCTTGGCAACCATCCAGGACGCCGCAATCTCCCCCGCCACCATGGCCTTGGCCGCCAGGCGCTCGCCACCAATATGGTCGCCATGCTTGCCGCCCAGCACATCAAAGCGGCGCGCCTGAAAATCCTGGCCCGCCAGCAGGCCGTGCTGGCGCAGGTGGTCCAGCGGGATCAAGGTGGCCTGGGGCGAATCAATGGCGCCAAAGCCCAGCGTCTGGCCGCGCAGGTCCGCCAGGGCCTGGGCGGGGCTGTCTGCGCGTACCACCAGCAGCGACTGCACATCCATGTCGGTGTCACGCATCGCGATCGATCGCACCTGCTGGCCAGCGGCCCGCGCCATCAGCTCGGCGCGCACAAAGGCGAGCGGCGAGTTCCAGGCCAGTTGCACCGTGCCATCCATCAGCGCCTCTGTGAGCGACTCATAGTTGGAATACAGCACATAGTCAAAGTACAGGCCCTGCTCGATGAAATGGGCCTTGAAGCCCTCCCAGATGGTGATGACCTTGGGCGCGTAGGCCACGGCGCCCATCTTGAGGGTGGTGTAGGAAACGGTCATGGATAGATGTCTCTCCGGTTGGTTGGGTCACGGGGGCTCAGCCTGCGGCGTCGCACAGCGCCTTGCCCAGCAGGTCATAGATCACATCGGTGGTGGGGGCCATCACGGAGGCGGCGCGGGCATCGCGGAACAGCCGCTCGATGCCCAGGTCCTTGCGGAAGGCTGCGCCGCCGCAGACGCGCATCGCCGTATCGCTCACCTCCAGCGCCGCCTCGGCCGCAGCGGCCTTGCATTGCAAGAGCCGGGTTTTGGCATCGGGGCGCCCCGCCAGCACCGCCTGCACGGCGTCATCGCGCAGCAAGCGGGCCTGGTCGGCCTTGAGCTGGGCCTTGGCGAGGTAAGCCCGGATGGTCGGCAGGTCGGCCAGGCCGCTGCCATTTTCGGCAAAGCGGGTGTTGGCCACATGCTGCACAGCGCGGCGCAGCACGCCTTGCATCAGGCCCACCGACGTGGTGGCGATCAAGGTGGGGAAATACGGCATCAGGTAGCGGGCCTTGACGTCCTCGCCCTGGCCGTCGTCTCCCAAGCGGCAGGCCAGCGGCACGGCTACATCCCGCGCAATGATCGGAGACGAGGCATTGCCGCGCAGTCCCATGCCATCAAAGCGCGATGGGATCTGCAGCCCGGGCAGGCGGCTGTCGACCAGCCACAGCGTATTGCCCTCGCCCGTGCTAGCCCGCGAGATCCAGACATAGGAGTCGGCCTCGCCCGCCGAGGTGATCATGCTTTTGTGGGCATTGAGCAGCACCGCGTCCTGGCCCTGCGCAGCGGCGGTACCGGTGGGTGCCCAGATATGGCTGCGCGAGCCGGTCTCGGACACCGCCAGGGTGGTGATATGGCGGCCCTGCGCAATGGCGCGCCGGGTGTCTTGTGCCGCAAAAGGCTCGATCAGTGCCACGCCGCAGTAGTGCATGGTCAGCACCATGGCCGTGCAGGGGCAGTCCTGGGCAATGCGCTCGACCACTTGTACCGCGTCAGGCAGGCCCGCGCCCATGCCGCCTACTTCGGGCGCGCTGATCAGGCCCAGCAGGCCCTGGCTGCCCAAGGCCTGCAGCGCCTGGCGCGGGTAGACCGCCTGGCTATCGGTATGCGCGGCCGCCGGCGCAATGAGGTCGCGCACAATCGGCTCCAACGACGAAAGAATGTCCATGCTGCTCCAGATGCTGGCGCAAAGGCAGGCCCATACCGGAACCCATGGGGCAGAAAGCGGCCAGGCGCATGCTGCGCTCCCGAGCCCCTACCCCGTGTTTCCTGTCGCACACAGACCTGCAATCACGACAGACGTCACTTTGAAAAAGGCATTATAGGCAGCGACTTTGCAGCCAGATGGCAGTGGGCGCACACGGCGATTGCCCAGCGTTTCGTCATTGCAGACTGGAAAAATCTACAATAGCCCCTTTTTTGACGCGGCCCAGCGCCCCTTGCCGGGCAAGCGCCACCTTGCCGCCTGTGCTGAGCGGCACCTCCATGACCATGCAATCTTCTTCGACGCCTGCTGCTGGCCCCGTGCCCGAGCCCATCATCACCAACGCACGCGATGCCAGCAGTGCCCCCGGCCATGCGCCTGCGGATGTGGCCCATCCCAAGACCATCCGCTCCTACGTGCGCCGCGCCGGCCGCACCACCACCGGCCAGGCCAAGGCCTTTGAAACGCTGGGCACGCGCTATGTGCTGCCCTACACCGGCGAGGCATTCAACGCCGAGGCCGCCTTTGGCCGCCAGGGCAAGGTGATTTTGGAAATCGGCTTTGGCATGGGCGAGGCCACGGCGCACATCGCCCGCGTTCGCCCGGACGACAATTTCCTGTGCTGCGAAGTGCATGAGCCGGGCGTGGGCGCGCTGCTCAAGCGCATCGGCGAGCAGGACATCACCAATATCCGCATCTTCCAGCACGACGCCGTGGAAGTGCTGGAGAACATGCTGCAGCCGGGCTCGCTCGACGGCATCCATGTGTTCTTCCCCGATCCCTGGCACAAGAAAAAGCACAACAAGCGCCGCCTGATCCAGGCGCCGTTTGTGGCCCAGCTCGTCGCCCATTTGAAGCCCGGTGGCTATATCCACTGCGCCACCGACTGGCAGCCCTATGCCGAGCAGATGCTCGAGGTGCTCTCGGCCAACCCCGACCTGAATAACACGGCCGACGGCTACGCGCCGCAGCCCGAGTACCGCCCGCTGACCAAGTTCGAAAACCGCGGTCTGCGTCTGGGCCATGGTGTCTGGGACCTGGTGTTCACGCGCGCTGCATAAGCGCGCTGGGCCTAGATGCCCGCTTTGCTGAAAAAGGCTGCTTGGGCAGTCTTTTTTGCTTTTTGCAGAGTGCGGCGCACCCCAGGGGCCAGGTAACCGTTGCTTTGCGTATCAAAATTGATAGCAGAATCGGCCGCCTGCAGTGCCCGATGCGGTAGGATGGCTGCTGGCACCCAGACGCTGGGGCCAATGGCACATGCCGCCCCCTGCCCCACGGTTGTGGGTATAAACCTTGCGCCCTGCTCTGGTGCGACAGTCCCTGGCGGGATGCAAGGCTTGTGACGCAGCGGCCCGGGCTGGCAGGCCATCACACCGGAAAACTGCAATGACCGTCTCTCGCTTCCATATCCCGCAACAGGACCACAGCCCTTCTGCCGAGCAACCTGCTGCGCTGCGCAGCTACGGCTGGGCGTCCGCCGTGCCGGGCCCGTCGCTGCTGATCTTTGGCGCCGTGCATGGCAATGAGCAAAGTGGCACGCATGCGATCCGCCGCTGGATCGAGCGCTTTGAATCGGGCCAGGTGCGCCTCAAGCGCGGGCGCCTGACGATGGTGCCCGTGGCCAACCCCAAGGCCTTTATCAAGAACGAGCGCGAAGGCGACCGCAACCTCAACCGCAACTTTGTGCCCCAGGCCCAGCCGCAGAACTTTGAAGACCATATGGTCAATGCACTGGCCCCGCTGCTCGAGAGCCATGATGCGCTGCTCGATCTGCACTCCTACAGCGGCGAAGGCCGGGCCTTTGCGATGACCGGCCCGCTCAACAACACCGGCACGCTCGAGCCCTTTGCCCGCCAGCAAGAGGAAGAGGCCTTTGCCAAGGCCGTGGGCCTGCCCATCATCGTGCAAGGCTGGCTGGAGGTGTATGAACAGGCAGTGAAGGCCAGCGGCGGCGCCCTTCGCCCCGAGCACGGCATCGGCACCAATGAGTTCATGCGCAGCCGCGGGGGCTACGCGATCACCGTGGAGTCGGGCTCGCACGAAGAGCCCCAGGCCATCGAGGTGGCCGACCGCTGTATCGCTGGCGTGCTGAATCTGCTGGAGATGGCCGATGTGACCGTCGAGCCCGTCGCCCAGTACACCACCCACCATATGCGCCAGGTGTTCATGCGCCAAAGCGCCGATGACCGCATGCAAAAGGAGTGGCAGAACTTTGACCCATTCCGCCAGGGTGACCTGCTCGCGACCCGCGCCGATGGCAGCCAGATTCTGGCGCCCTTCGATGGCTGCGTGATCTTCCCCCAGCCCGATGCCGCCGTGAACCGCGAGTGGTTTTACCTGGCGCAGACGGACCACAGCTGATACAGGGGGGCTGCCCTTTGTGGGCAGCCCATCGAAGTACCCGGCCAGCCTGACCGGTTCAGGCTGCCCGCATCAACCCGCAGTGACAATGCTGACGCCGCCATCCACGGCCAGGCATTGGCCGGTGATGTGTTTGCCCGCATCGCTGGCCAGCAGCACCGCAGCCCCCTTCAAATCATCATCCCCGCCCAGGCGGCCCAGCGGCACGCCGGCCGTCATCGCATCCTCGCCGATCTGGTCAATCAGGCCATTGGCCATCTTGGTGCGGAAAAAACCCGGTGCGATGGCATTGACGCGGATGCCGTAGTGCCCCCATTCGGCAGCGAGCGCGCGGGTGAAGTTGATGACCGCGCCCTTGCTGGTGTTGTAGGCGATGGTCTTCATGCCCACCGGGTTGCCGCCCAGCCCGGCAATCGATGCCAGGTTGATGATGGCGCCCTGCCGGCGCGCAATCATGCAGCGCTTGGCCAGCTGCTGCGACAGCAGAAAATAGCCGCGTACATTCAGGTTCATCACCTTGTCCCAGGCGGCGGCCGGGTGGTCCTCGGCCGGTGCGCCCCAGCTGGCACCGGCGTTGTTGACCAGAATGTCCACATCGCCCACGCGCCCCAGCACCTCGATGGCCAGGCGCTCGATCTCGCTGTCGACCGCGCAGTCGGCAGCAATCCAGCGCGCATCAATGCCTGCGCCTCCCAGCTCGGCCACCGCCGCTTCCAGCTCGCTGGCCTTGCGGCTGGTCACCACCACCTTGGCGCCAGCCTCGCCCAGCGCATGGGCCAGCTGCAGGCCCAAGCCGCGCGAGCCGCCCGTCACCAGCGCCGTCTTGCCGGTCAGATCCAATAATTGCCCAATCTTGCGCGTCATGCAAAGGCCTCCTGGTAGGGCTGAAAAGTCGTTCAGCGAGTCATTCAAAATGCAGCCATCAGGCTGGCAGCACATAGTCCTTGAACTGCTCACGCAGCCGGGTCTTGAGCATCTTGCCAGTGGCACCCAGCGGAATGGCCTCCACAAAAATCACGGCATCGGGGATCTGCCACTTGGCCATCTTGCCCTGGTAGAAGGCGAGCAAGTCCTCCTCGCTCACGGCAGCGCCCTTCTTGAGCGCTACAAAAACCACCGGCCGTTCGTCCCACTTGGGATGGGGCATGCCCACGCAGGCAGCCATCGCGACGGCCGGGTGGGCCATCGCAATGTTCTCGATATCGATGGAGCTGATCCATTCGCCCCCGGACTTGATCACATCCTTGCTGCGGTCAGTGATCTGCATAAAGCCATCGGCATCGATGGTGGCCACATCGCCGGTGGGAAACCAGTCGCGCCCCTGCGCATCAGTGACCAGCGGCGAGGCGCCCTCGCTGCGGTAGTAGTCCGCCACCACCCAGGGGCCGCGCACCAGCAGGTCGCCATAGGTCTTGCCATCCCAGGGCTGGTCCTGGCCGTCGTCACCGACGATCTTCATGTCCACGCCAAAGATGACCCGGCCCTGTTTGGCCAGCAGCTGCGCCTGGGTGTCGGCCGGCAGGTCCAGGTGCTTGTGCTTCAAGGTGCAGACGGTGCCCAGCGGGCTGAGTTCGGTCATACCCCAGGCATGCAGCACGGTGACGCCATAGTCCTCCTGGAAGGTCTTGATCATCGCCGGCGGGCAGGCCGAGCCGCCAATGATGGTGCGCTGCAGGCTGCCAAAGCGCAGGCCCTGGCTTTGCACATGGCTCAGCAGCATCTGCCAGACCGTGGGCACGCCAGCGGCAAAGGTTACCTTCTCGGCCTCCATCAGCGCGTAGACCGAGGGGCCATCGAGCGCCGGGCCGGGAAACACCAGCTTGGCGCCATTGAGCGGCCCGGAAAACGGCAGGCCCCAGGCGTTGACATGGAACATCGGCACGACCGGCAGCACCACATCGCGCGAGGAGATGTCCATCACATCGGGCAGCGAAGCGCCATAGGCATGCAAGACGGTGCTGCGGTGCGAGTACAGCACGGCCTTGGGGTTGCCCGTGGTGCCGCTGGTGTAGCACATGCCGCAGGCGGTGTTTTCGTCAAACTCGGGCCACTGGTAGGCGCCGTCGGCAGCCGCAATCCAGGCCTCGTAGGCCACCAGGCCGGGGATGCCGGCATCGGCAGGCAGTTGGTCAGCATCACACAGCGCCACCCATTGGCGTACCGTCGGGCAGCGCGCGTGGATGGCCTGCACGATGGGCAGGAAGCAGGTGTCAAAGCACAGCACCTCGTCCTCGGCATGGTTGACGATCCAGACCACCTGGTCGGGGTGCAGCCGGGGGTTCAAGGTATGGATGACCCGGCCCGAGCCGCCCACGCCGTAGTACAGCTCCATATGGCGGTAGCCATTCCAGGCCAGACTCGCCACGCGCGCGCCCGCGGCCAGCCCCATGCCATCCAGGGCCTGCGCCAGCTGGCGGGCGCGCTGCGCAAAGTCGCCATAGGTGTAGCGGTGGATATCACCTTCCACGCGGCGCGAGACGATTTCGGTATCGCGGTGGTAACGCTCCGCAAACTCCAGCAGGTTGGAGGTCAGCAGTTGCTGCTTTTGCATCAGGCCTAGCATTGGGTCTCCTTGTGGTATGGCCAGTGGCGGCGCACAGTCAAGGCTGCACATACCACCACCGGCATGCATCTGTTTTTATAGCGCGTGCGCGCAGCAAAGTGCATCGTAGCAACCCGCACTGCCAGCGGGTTGCATGAGCAAATGCCTGCAGCATATGACGAGGCATACAGTACAGGCAGGCGCGCGCAGTGCGCAGCGCGCGCTGTCACCTAGGCTGCAGCACTTAGAATCAGGCGCTGCTTTCGTCTCACACCGCCCCATGCTGATCCCCGACTACATCGACGAACACCTGCTGGTGCTGAACAAGCCATCGGGCCTGTTGTGTGTGCCCGGCCGGGGAGAGGACAAGCAAGATTGCCTCAGCGCCCGGGCCCGCCAGCAATGGCCCGATGCGCTGGTAGTGCACCGGCTGGACCAGCCCACCTCGGGCCTCGTCGTGATGGCGCGCAGCCTGGCGGTGCAGCGCGCGCTGGGCGACGCCTTTGCGGCCCGTACCGTGCGCAAGCGCTATACCGCCGTGGTCTGCGGCAATCCAGTTGCACAGCCTCTGACACCCGAGCATGCGCTGCATGCCGCGATGCCGCAGGACGGGAATATTTGGAGCCTGGTCGATCTGCCGCTGATCGCCGACTGGGAGCGCCGCCCTTTGCAGCGGGTGGATGGGGAGATGGGCAAGCCCAGCCAGACCTGGTGGCGGGCGATGGGTGCTGAGGAAGCGGCCGCCCTGCCCGCCATCCCCGCTGGCAGCACGCGTCTGTGGCTGGAGCCGCTGACCGGCCGCACCCACCAGCTGCGCCTGCACATGCAGGCGATTGGCCATGCGATGCTGGGCGACGGCCTGTATGCCAGCGCAGCGGTGCAGGCGATGGCACCACGCCTGCTGCTGCAGGCGCAGCAGCTGGGCTTTGAACACCCGGTGACCGGCCAATGGCTGGACTGCCGGCTGGCGGCTGATTTCTAAAAGCGGCCCTGGAGCGGCTTGAGGTGCTTAGACGTGGCGCATCAAGCCGCCATCCACGCGGATGTTCTGGCCGGTGATGTAGGCCGCACCCTCGGAGGCCAAAAAGGCCACCGTCGCGCCAATCTCGTCGGCCTTGCCGTAGCGCTGCAGCGGCACCGCTGCCTGGCGCTCGTCCTTTTTGGGCAGGCTGTCGATCCAGCCGGGCAGCACATTGTTCATGCGGATGTTGTGCTTGCCGTACTCGTCGCAGAAGATCTTGGTGAAGGCGGCCAGGCCGGAGCGTGCCATCGCCGAGGTGGGGAACAGCGCTGCCGGCTCAAACGCCCAGGCCGATGAGATATTGATGATGGCGCCGCCGCCCTGCTTTTGCATGATGGGCGCAACCAGGCGCGTGGCGCGCACCACGTTCAGAAAGTAGACCTCCAGGCCCTTGATCCAGTCCTCATCGCTGATCGACAGCAGGTCACCCTTGGGGCCGTGGCCGGCGCCATTGACCAGCACATCGATGCGGCCGTAGCGCGCCATCACGGCATCCACCAGCTTTTGCATGTCGGCCACATGCTGGTTGGAACCGGTCACGCCAACACCGCCCAGCTCCTGGGCCAGCGCCTCGCCCTTGCCCGAGGACGACATAATCCCCAGCGCATAACCGGCCTGGTGCAACTGGCGTGCCGCCGCTGCGCCCATGCCGGATCCACCGGCGATCACGATGGCTACTTTGGATTGGTTCATGCTGTGCTTCCTTTGTCTTTGTGATTCCAAAGCTGACCATCCTAACCAAGCCGCCGCGCTTGTGCAGGCCACCGGGAAAAACGCCGTAACGCCCAGGCCCAACTGCCGTTACGATAGCCGGTTATGACCACCAAACACCTCACCATCCTTACCGGCGGCTCGCGCGGCATGGGCCTGGCCATGGGCCAGCAACTTCTGGCCAAGGGCCATACCGTGCTGAGCATCGCGCGCCGCAGCTCCAGCGCGCTGGCCGCTGCCGCTCCATCGCCGGACCAGCTCATCCAGTGGGAGCAGGACCTGGGCGATACCGATGCCGCCGCCCAGCGCCTGGGCGACTGGCTGCGCAGCCTCCAGGCCAGCGACTGGGCCAGCATCACGTTGATCAACAACGCCGGCGTGATTCCGCAGATCGCGCCGCTGTCCGACCTGGCCACGCCCGACCTGCGCAATGCGCTGCGCGTGGGGCTGGAGGCGCCGATGGCGCTGACGGGGGTGTTTCTGGGTGCGACCGACAGCTGGACCGTCCCCAAGAAAGTGCTCAATGTCTCGTCCGGCCTGGGCCGCCGCCCCATGGCATCGCAGGCCGCCTACTGTACGGCCAAGGCCGGCATGGATGCCTATGCCCGCTGCGTGGCGCTGGAAGAAGCCCACAAGCCCCATGGCGCCAAGATCGTCTCACTCGCGCCCGGCGTGATCGACACCGACATGCAGGTGCAGCTGCGCAATGCCGATGCGGGCGCCTTCCCCGATGTGGGCAACTTCAAGGGCCTGCATGAGGGCGGCAAACTCAGCAGCCCGGCAGAAGCCGGTGCCAAGGTGCTGGGCTGGCTGGACCGCGCCGATTTTGGCCAGAATGTGATCGCCGACGTCCGCGAGCCTTGAACGACGAAGCGCACTGAACGCTCCCAGCCCGTCGTGGACTGTCACCAAGGTGCGTGCTCGCCCTCTCTGGTTGACACAGCGGCGGTCTGGCTGGCAATAATGCTGCAAGGCAACATTTGCATGCCTCTATTCATTTAAACAGGAGACCGTTCCATGTCCCGTGAAGTACTTGTCTGCAGCGCCGTGCGCACTGCCATCGGCACCTTTGGCGGCAGCCTCAAGGATGTTCCACCGACCGAGCTGGGCGCACTGGTGGTCAAGGAGTCGCTGGCCCGCGCCGGCATTGAAGGCAAGGATGTGGGCCATGTGGTCTTCGGCCACGTGGTCAACACGGAGCCCAAGGACATGTACCTGAGCCGCGTGGCGGCCATCCAGGGTGGCTGCCCGCAGGAGACACCGGCGATGAACGTCAACCGCCTCTGCGGCTCGGGCCTGCAGGGGATTGTGACGGCCAGCCAGGGCATTTTGCTCGGTGACTATGACGTGGCCATTGGCGCCGGCGCCGAGAACATGAGCCGCGCGCCCTACGCCAGCACCACCAGCCGCTGGGGCGCACGCATGGGCGATTTCAAGATGATCGACATGATGACCGGCGCGCTGCATGACCCGTTCCACAACATCCACATGGGTGTGACCGCCGAGAACGTGGCCAAGGAATTTGGCATCAGCCGCGATGACCAGGACCAATTGGCACTGAGCAGCCACCAGCGCGCCGAGCAGGCCTGGGCCGAGAACCGCTTTGCCGGCCAGATCGTGCCGGTCATCCTCAAGAGCAAGAAGGGTGATATCAGCTTTGACAAGGACGAGCACTTCCGCGCCGGCGCCAAGATCGAGGACTTCCAGAAGATGAAGCCCGTCTTCATCAAGGAAGACGGCACGGTCACCGCCGCCAACGCCTCGGGTATCAATGACGCCGCAGCCGCCGTGGTGCTGATGGAAGCCGCCGCCGCCAAGGCGCGCGGAGCCAAGCCGCTGGCCCGGCTGGTGGGTTATGCCCATGCAGGGGTTGACCCCAAGATCATGGGCATTGGCCCCGTGCCTGCCTCCAAGGCGGTGCTGGCCAAGACCGGCCTCAAGCTGGACCAGATGGATGTCATCGAAGCCAACGAAGCCTTTGCCGCACAAGCCTGCGCAGTGACCAAGGGCCTGGGCGCCGACCCGGCCAAGGTCAACCCCAATGGTTCGGGCATCTCGCTGGGCCACCCGATTGGAGCGACCGGCGCGATCATCACCGTCAAGGCGATCCATGAGCTGCACCGCACCGGCGGCCGCTATGCACTCGTCACCATGTGCATTGGCGGCGGCCAGGCCATTGCCGCCATCTTCGAACGCGTCTAACCAAGCCTTAAAGCGTCAGCGCAGTCCCCACGGGCAAGTCTTCCACCGGCTTGCCCGCTGCAAAGCGCTTGGCCGCAAACTGCCCTGCGACCTGGGCCTGGCCACCGCGCACGTGCAGCCAGCTGCCCTCGGGCAGAGCGACCACCTGCTTGTCCGGGTTGGCGACCAGGAACTCCGCCAGGCGCTGGTCGCGCGTCTCGCCCTGGTGGCCAGGCGGCAGGCTGTTGTGGTAGTGGGGGTTGATGCAAAACGGCACCAGGCCCAACGCGCCAAAGCCCTGCGGGTCGACGATGGGCATGTCATTGGTGGTGTTGATCGTCAGGCCCGCCAGATTGGCGCCGGCACTCCAGCCGGTGTAGGACATGCGGCCCGAACGTGCCGCGTCGCCAATGCGCACCAGCCAGCCCCGCTTGCGGCATTGGGCCAGCAGCTGGAAGGTATTGCCGCCGCCGACGATGATGGCCTGGATATCCCCGGCCAAAAATGGCTCCAGCGCATCCGCCTGGTGCGCGCCCACCAGCTGCACGCCGGTGTGGGCGATGGCCGCTTGCACCTGCGCTGTGTAGTCGTCCCAACTGAGCGAGACCCCGGCAAAGGGCACAAACAGCGCCTTTTGCACACCCTGCAGCTGGGCTGCCAGCGCCTCGCGGCAAAAAGTCAGGTAGCCGCCATCGGGCGCGCGGGAGTTGCTCAACAACAGTAACTGCATAACACCTCTTTGAATGAGGCAGCCAGCATAGCAGCCCCTGCACTGCGGCGGCGTCACCCAAGCACAGAAGGTCGGCGCCGACAAAGGAGCCGAGCGCAAAAAAAGAACTGGCGCGGCGGCATGCCCCGCGCCAGTCTCTTCTTGTCCTATCGACTGCTTACTTGCCGCTGTCCAGCCGTGCCTGCATCGCCTTGGCGCGGGCCTCCGACGGTGGGTGCGAATCCATCAGCGAGTTGCCGCCACCGCCGCTCAGCTTGGCGAGCTTCTGGAAAGCGGTGACGAGGCCCTTGCGCTCCATCTTTTGCTTGGTGAGCAGGTCAAAGGAGTAGTTGTCGGCGGCAGACTCGTTGGCCTGCGAGAACTGCGCATGGATGAACTTTTCACCCAGCTCGCCCGCTTGCGAGCTCGACAGCGATGCCAAGGTGGCATTGCCGCTATTGGCGGCAATCTGGCGTGCGGCCGAGGTGGCATAGGCCGTTTGCATGCGGCGCTTGCTGTGGCCCAGCGCCACGTGACCGATTTCATGGCCGATCACGCCGCGCAGCTCGTCGTCGTTCATCAGGTCCATCAGGCCGCTGTAGACGCGGATGCAGCCATTGGCCATCGCCCAGGCGTTCACATCACTGGTCAGGTAGACCTTGTAGTCGGCCTTCTTGCCTTCTACTTCCTGGGGCATGTTGGCGACGACCTTGGCCAGGCGCTGGCTGTACTTGTTGTTCGCAGGCGCGAGCTTGTTTTGCTGGTCCAGCGCGGCGCAGGATTCATTGGACAAGGCCACGACATCGCCGTCGGTCAATGTCATGGCCTTCATCGCCGTCGAGCCGGACTCCATCAGTCCGCCCAGATTGCCCGTATCCATGGTCTTGCAGCCGGCCAGGGCCAAAGCAGCCACCAGGCCCGTCACCATCATCGTTTTGCGCATCCGCTATCTCCTCATCTGCACGTTGAAAACGTGCATCATAGCGTGCGATTATCGAAATGATAGTTTTTATACCCCAGAGATCGCTCAGGCAGCTTTTTGCGTGGCGGCCTGCGCCGATGCGTCATCCGGTGCCGTCGCCGACACGGCCTGCAGCACCACCTCGCGCTTCAAGGTCGGCACAAAGCTCTCGATGAACTGCAGCGCATAGGCGCGCAGCCACACGCCCTTGCGCAGTGCAATACGGGTGGTGTTGACCTTGAACAAATGGCCCGCGTCGATGGCGCGCAGGTTGCGGTCGCGCTCCTCATCAAAGGCGATGGAGGCGACGATGCCGATGCCCATGCCCAGCTCGACATAGGTCTTGATCACGTCAGCATCCATGGCGGTCAGCACCACATTGGGCGTGACCTCGGCGGCGGAAAACGACTCATCAATGTGCGAGCGGCCGGTGTAGCCCTGCTCATAGGTGATGATCGGAAAGCGCACCAGCGATTGCAAGGTCAGCGGCCTTCCAGCCTCTTGCTGGGCCAGCAAGGGGTGGCCTGGGGGCACAACCACCGAGTGGGTCCAGCGGTAACCCGGCAGGGTCGCCAAGCTCGCATAGCCGGTGAGCGCTTCGGTGGCCACGCCGATATCGGCCGCGCCACTCAGCAGCATCTCAGCGACCTGCCGGGGCGAGCCCTGGTGCAGGTGCAGGGCCACATCGGGAAACTGCTCGCGAAAATCGCGCACCACCAGCGGCAGCGCGTAGCGCGCCTGCGAGTGGGTGGCGGCAATGCTCAGCTGGCCGCTGCGGCTGGCATGAAAATCGGCACCAGCGCGGCGCAGGTTTTCGGACTCCAGCAGCAGGCGGTCCACGATCGGCAAAATGGCCTCACCCGGTGGGGTCAGCCCGGTCAGGCGCTTGCCGGCGCGGATAAAGATGTCCACACCCAGCTCGTCTTCCAACTCGCGGATCTGGCGGCTCACGCCTGGCTGCGAGGTGTAGAGCACATGCGCCACCTCGGTCAGGTTGTAGCCATTGCGGGCGGCTTCGCGCACGGCCCGCAGTTGCTGAAAATTCATAACATTCACCTTTGTGGACCCAGCCGCCAGGGGTCCCCGGCGGCTGGTTCAGCGTCCTTGCTTATTTCTTGGTGTAGATCTGGTCAAAGCTGCCGCCATCGGCAAAGTGCGCAGCGTCGGCCTTGGTCCAGCCGCCAAAGGCCTCATCGATGGTGAAGAGCTTGAGCGTCGCGAACTGGCTGGCGTATTTGGCTTTGGCCGCTTCGGCGGTGGGGCGGTAGAAGTTGCGGCCGGCAATGTCCTGGCCTTCGTCCGAGTACAGGTACTGCAGGTAGGCATCGGCAATCTTGCGCGTGCCGCGCTTGTCCACCACCTTGTCGACGACGGTCACCGTGGGCTCGGCCAGGATCGACAGCGAGGGGGTGACGATCTCGAACTTCTCGGGGCCAAACTCCTTCAATGCCAGGTAGGCCTCGTTTTCCCAGGCCAGCAGCACATCGCCCTGGCCGCGCTGCACAAAGGTCACGGTCGAGCCACGCGCGCCGGTGTCGAGAATCGGCACATTCTTGAACAGCTTGGTGATGTAGTCCTTGGCACCGGCCTCACCGCCATAGTTGCGTTTGCCAAACTCCCAGGCGGCCAGGTAGTTCCAGCGCGCGCCGCCGCTGGTCTTGGGGTTGGGCGTGATCACCTTGACATCGGGCTTGATCAGATCGCCCCAGTCCTTGATGCCCTTGGGATTGCCCTTTTTGACCAGGAACACAATGGTCGAGGTGTAAGGCGCGCTGTTGAGCGGCAGGCGCTTTTGCCAATCGGCCGGCACCAGCTGGCCGTATTTGTTCAGTGCATCAATGTCACCGGCCAAGGCCAAGGTGGCCACATCGGCCTCGATGCCATCGATGATGGCCCGCGCCTGCTTGCCCGAGCCGCCATGCGACTGCTTGATCGTCACGGTCTGGCCGGTCGTGTCCTTCCAGTGCTTGGCAAAGGCCTGGTTGAACTGGTTGTACAGCTCACGGGTCGGGTCGTAGGACACGTTGAGCAAGGTCACCGGTGCTGGTGCCTGGGCATGGGCTGCGCCGCTAAAAACAGCGGGCGCCAGCGCCATCAGAGACGCGACTGCGGCTGCGGCTATCGGAAACTTGATAAAGTGGCGGCGTTGTTGCATGGAACACTTTCAGAATGGCAAAAGTCGTAGGGCTTGTTAGGCTTGAACACATTCTGAAACGCGGCCATAAAAACTCAAACTACTATTAATTCAGTTTTTTATGACTGAAACTTATTAACAAGACGCGAAAACGCATCTGCCAGGCCCGGTTTCGGGACTGGCAAGGCAGGAAGCTCGCCAATGCCCCAACTCTGGTTGGCAGTGTGGGCAAAGCAGTCCATGCTGGGCAACCGCCCGCAGACTGCGGCAGCATCGGGCAAGCACCCTGCCAGTGCAACAGCGTCAACCCAACGAAGGAAGCATCTCCCATGGCACGTATGGTCAACTGCGTCAAACTGCACAAAGAAGCCGAGGGCCTCGACTTTCCCCCCTACCCTGGTGAGCTGGGCAAGCGCCTGTGGGAAAACGTCAGCAAGGAAGCCTGGGCTGGCTGGCTCAAGCACCAGACCATGCTGGTCAACGAAAACCGCCTGAACCTGGCCGACCAGCGCGCTCGCCAGTACCTGGCTCGCCAAATGGAAAACCATTTCTTTGGCGAAGGCGCTGATGCAGCCGTCGGCTACGTGCCGCCCACTGCAGACTGATACGGCACTCGTACAAGTGCAGGCCAGGGACAACTCCCCGGCCTGAAAAATGGCAGCCTCAGCTGCCATTTTTTTATGGGTGTACGGTCCACTAACGGGCGATACAGCCAGGGTCCCTCGGCCCTGCAGACATGTGGTTTCAAAACCCTGGCCTGCACGGCATCTACCCAGCCCGCATGGGCAGGACTTGGCGCCCGCAGCCTTGGTTGGGACCTGCCTTGCTGCGACACCAAGCGACAGGGTGCTTCATGGTGTGCTACCGGGCCAATGGCATGGATACACGACACAGCCCCCAAAAAGCAGCCTCGAAAGCGCCCCGACTGGTTGCAAATAGAAATCAATCACCCCAATCGCAGTGATAGCATCTGCACACCCCTTTGCTACCGGCTTGCCCTCCGCCCTGCTTCCATGTTCAAGATTTCTGCCCTCTGCCTTGCACTGGCGCTGTCCGCATCGGTGCGAGCGGCCGACCGGGCCGCCTTCTGGACCACCACACAACGCGGGGGCAACAGCTTTAACCGCTTGCCGCCGGATACCCGCTATTACCAGGACTTGCGCGGCTATGGCGCCAGCTGGGTGCGGCTGTCCTACGACAAATGGAAGCCCGAGCAGCGCGATTTTTTGATGGGCAATGCGGATGACTACCAGCAGCTGATGGCATCGGACCTTGCCACGCTCAAGGCGTCGGTGGCCAAGGCCCATGCGGCGGGGCTCAAAGTGGTGATTGCGCCGCTGTCCCTGCCGCTGTCACGCTGGTCGCAAAACAATCAGGGTAAGTTTGATGACCGCATCTGGCAGGACAAGGCGCACTGGAAGGCCGCCGGCCAGTTTTGGCAGGACCTGGCGCGCGCCTTGAAGGACACGCCCGGCATAGCGGCCTATAACCTGATCAACGAGCCCGCGCCCGAAAAACAAGGCGGCCTGGCCGAGCATGCCAGTGCACCAGACATGCAGGCCTGGTATGCCAATGCCCAGGGCGGATCGCATGATCTACCCGCCTTCTACCAGTACCTGATTGCCCAGATCCGCGCGGTCGACCCGTACACACCCGTCATGGTCGATGCCGGTTGGTATGGCGCGGCGGACGCCTTCGTCTATTGGCCCGAGGCGCTGCAGGACAAAAGGGTGCTCTACAGCTTTCACATGTACGAGCCCTACCAGGCGACCAGCGGCCCCAACTTGATGCGCAAGCAGCCCTACCGCTACCCGGGAGAGGTGCCCTTTGCCGGCAAGACCCAGCTGTGGAACCAGCAGCGCGTGGCCCAGTACCTGGATGCCGTCAACGGCTGGGCACGCTCCTTGGCGATTGCGCCCGAACAGATCGTCATGGGCGAGTTTGGCTGTGTGCGCATGCTCGACAGCTGCAGCCAGTACCTGGACGATGTTCTGTCCTATGCCGAGGACAAGCGCTACCACTGGGCCTTTTACAGCTTTCGGGAAGATGCCTGGGATGCGATGGACTACGAACTGGGCCAGGCCAAGGTGCACTGGCGCTACTGGGAGGCGATGGAAAAAGGCCTGCCCGATCCGGTCAAGCGCAGCGCGACCCCCGAGTTCGAGCCCATCCGCAAGCGCTTGCAACAGCGCTGAAAGCTGCCGATTAGCGCGCGCTCAGCAGCGTAGTGCTGGCTGGGCGCCCTGGCACATTCAACGTGGCCACCGGTGCCGGCGTGCTGGCAATGCGCTGGCCACGGCGCCATACGCCCAGGCGCGTGGCCTTCAGGCGCAGCGCCTCGACCGGGTCCTTGGCATGCAGCAGCACAAAGTCGGCATTTGCACCTTGCTCGATGCCATAGCCTTGGAGGCCCAGCAAGCGTGCGGGGTTCAGGGTGATGGCATCAAAGCATTGCTGCATGCCCGCGCGGCTGGTCATCTGCGCCACATGCAGGCCCATGCTGGCCACCTCTAGCGCGTCGCCCGAACCCAGGCTATACCAGGGGTCCATCACGCAGTCATGGCCAAATGCCACCGTGAGGCCCGCGGCCATCAGCTCGGGCACGCGCGTCATGCCCCGGCGCTTGGGGTAGCTGTCATGGCGGCCCTGGATCGTGATATTGATCAAGGGGTTGCTGACAACGCCCAGCTGCGCCTCGGCCATCAGTGCCATCAGCTTGCTGACGTAGTAGTTGTCCATGCTGTGCATGGAGGTGAGGTGCGAGCCGGTCACGCGGCCCTGCAGGCCCAGGCGCTGGGTGTGGTAGGCCAGGGTCTCCACATGGCGTGACATCGGGTCATCCGACTCGTCGCAGTGCATGTCCACCCGCTTGCCGCGCTCGGCGGCCAGCTCGCAGAGAATGCGCACGCTCTCGGCGCCATCGGCCATGGTGCGCTCAAAGTGCGGAATGCCGCCGACGACATCGACGCCCAGGTCCAGCGCGCGCTTGAGGTTGTCCAGCCCGCCCGGTGTGCGCAGCACGCCGTCTTGCGGAAAGGCCACCAGCTGCAGGTCGATATAGGGCGCCACGCGCTTTTGCACATCGAGCATCGCTTCGACAGGCAGCAGGCTCGGATCGCTGGTGTCCACATGGCTGCGGATGGCCAGGAGGCCGCGCGCCACCGCCCAGTCGCAGTAGGCCAAGGCACGCTCGACCAGCGCCTCATGCGTCAGCTGGGGTTTGAGCTCGCCCCACAGCGCAATGCCTTCGAGCAAGGTGCCGCTTTCGTTGACACGCGGCATGCCGTAGCTCAGGGTCGCATCCATGTGGAAATGCGGGTCCACAAAGGGTGGGCTCAGCAGCAGGCCCTGGGCGTCCACCACCTCGGCAGCGGGCGCCTGCAGGCCCTCGCTCACCTCGGCAATCTTGCCGTCCTGCACAGCCACCGACATGTTCTTGCGGCCATCGGGCAAGCTGGCATTGTGAATCAAAAAATCAAGCATTTTTTATCCTTGTAGGCAGACCAGGGTCTGCATCGTGGAGCGCAAAGCGCGGCTCAGCGCTCACCTTTGCGGTAGGGTTTCATCAAAGCCTGTGGGTAGGCGGCTTTGCGGGCCACCAGCACCAGCGCCAGGATCGACAGCAGGTATGGCAGCATCAGATAGAACTGGTAGGGCACGAGGCCATCGCCCGACTGCTGCAGTCGCAGCTGCAGCGCATCGAAAAACGCAAACAGCAGCGCGCCCAGCAAGGCCTTGCCTGGCCGCCAGGAGGCAAACACCACCAGCGCCACGCAGATCCAGCCCCGGCCGTTGACCATGTTGAAGAAAAACGCGTTGAAGGCCGACAGCGTCAAAAACGCACCCGCCACGCCCATCAGCGCCGAGCCTGCAATGATCGCACCACTGCGCACCGCCATCACGGCCACGCCCTGGCCTTCTGCGGCCTGCGGGTTCTCGCCCACCATGCGCACCGCCAAACCCAAAGGCGTGCGAAACAGCACCCAGGCCAAGAGCGGCACCAGCAGCAAAGCCAGCAAGGTCAAGGCGGTCTGGTCGCCCAGAATCGGAATCGGCAGCCAGTCCATCGCCTCAAACGGCGTGATCGTGGGCGGCGTGTTCACCTTGGGAAAGCTCACGCGGTAGCCGTAGTACGACAAGGCCGTCGCCAGCATCGTGATGCCCAGGCCCGAGACATGCTGCGACAGCGCCAGGCCCACCGTCAGCCAGGCATGCAGGCTGCCCAGCACCGCGCCGGTGAGTGCCGCGACCAGCACGCCCGTCCACAGGCCGTGGCCGGCATACACGGTCAGCCAACCAGTAAAGGCACCGGCCACCATGATGCCCTCGATGCCCAGGTTCAGCACGCCAGCGCGCTCGCACAGCAGCACCCCCAGCGTGCCCAGCAGCAGCGGCGTAGCGGTGCGCAGCACGGCCACCCAAAAAGACGCATTGGCCAAAATATCCATCACATCGCTCATGATGCACCTCGCACTGGCGTTTGTTTTAGGGGTTTCAACATCACAGCGCTCACTTTCTGCGCAGGCGGTATTGGGTCATCAGGCTGGCCACCAGCACCGACAAGAGCGAGGCGGCCACGATCACATCGGCAATCGCATTGGGCACGCCGACGGCGCGGCTCATGCTGTCGGCACCCACGAGCATGCCGGCGACAAATACGGCCGAGGCCACCACACCCAGCGGGTGCAGGCCGGCCAGCATCGCAATCACGATGCCGCTATAGCCATAGCCCGGCGACATGTCCAGTGTCAGGTAGCTGGTGCGGCCCGCCACCTCGATGGCGCCAGCCATGCCCGCGAGCCCGCCCGACAGCAGCGCGACCAGCACGACCGTGCGGGTCACCGGCACGCCGGCAAAGGCTGCCGCGCGGGGGTTGGCGCCGGCTGCGCGGATGTCAAAGCCTGGCACCGCCCGCTGCAGCAGCAGCCACAGCGCGACCGCGAGGCCCACCGCCATCAGCAAGCCGTTGTGCAAACGGGTCTGCGCAATCAGCTTGCCCAGCTCCAGGTCGCCCTGCAGCGCGACGCTCTGCGGCCAGCCCATCGCCATCGGGTCTTTCATCGGGCCATCGAGCAGGTAGGACACGGCCAGCAGCATGACAAAGTTCAGCAGCAAGGTGGTCACCACCTCGTCAACACCCAGCTTGGTCTTCATCAAGGCCGGGCCCAGCAGCAAGGCCGCGCCAGCCAGTGCGGCAGCCAGCAGCATCAGCGGAAACAGCAGATAAATGGGCAGCTCAAAGCCCGTGCCGCCATGCATGCCGCCTACGGCCACGGCAGCCACTGCGCCGGCATAGAGCTGGCCTTCGGCACCGATATTGAACAGCCGCGCCCGGAAAGCCACCGCTGCAGCCAGACCGGTCAGGATCAGCGGCACGGCGCGCGTCAAGGTCTCAGACAGCGCAAACAGTGAGCCGAAGGCTCCTTTGAACAGCGCCACATAGGTAGCACCAACGGGCGCGCCCGCCCACAGCACCAGCAAGCCGCTGATGGCCAAGGTAAATACCACCGCACCCAGGGGCGCAGCCACCATGGCCAGCGTCGAGGGGGTTGCTCTTTTTTCTATACGCATTGCAGTCTCTCAGCCCTGGCGCGCAGGCGCTGTCATAGGAGATCCGGCCATGGCCAGACCGATGGTCTCGCGGCTCCAGTCCGCAAAAGGCAGCACGGGCGACAGCTGTCCCTCGTGCATCACGCCGATACGGTCTCCGAGGGCCAGCACCTCGTCCAGGTCGTCCGAGATCAGCAGCACCGCGGCGCCGGCATCGCGCGCGGCCAGCAGTTGCTGGTGCACAAAGCGCACCGCGCCAATATCGAGGCCCCAGGTGGGCTGGTGCGCCACGATCAGGCGCGGCGCCATGCCCTCGGCGCCCTGGGGTGCCAACAGCGCCCGGCCCAGAATCAGCTTTTGCATATTGCCGCCCGACAGCGAACGGGCCGGTGCATCGAGACCGCCGCCGCGCACATCGAACTGCTTCGACACATGCTGGGCCTGGCTGCGCGCCTGTGCACGGCGCACCCAGCCCCAGCGCGAAAACCAGGGGCTGCGCAGCCGCTCGGACACGGCGTTTTCCCACACCGGCAAGTCACCGACCACGCCGGTGCCATGGCGGTCTTCCGGGATGCGCGCCACGCCCTGGGCGACCAGGGCCACGGCCGATGCCGGCATCGGCGCGCCCAGGTACTGCACCGTGCCCTGGCCCGGTCGGCGCATGCCGCAGAGCATATCGGCCAAGGCCACCTGGCCGTTACCCGAAACACCGGCAATCGCCACCATCTCCCCGGCCTTGAGCACCAGCGACACATCGACCAGGCGATCGCGCGCGGTGGATTTGGCCGAGGCCGTGGTGTGCACATTGCGCAGGCTGCAGACTTCGTCGCCCACCTTGGCGGCAGGTTGGCGCTCGGGCAGGCTCACCGCCTCGCCCACCATCCACTGCGCCAGCTGCGCCTGCGTGGTGCCTGCGGTCGGCGCCTCGGCCACCAACTTGCCGTGGCGCAGCACGGCCACGCGGTCGGCCACGCGCAGCACTTCGCCCAGCTTGTGGCTGATAAAGATGATCGACAGGCCTTGGGCCACCATCTGGGACAAGGTCGCAAACAGCGCCTCGCTCTCCTGCGGGGTCAGCACGGCCGTGGGCTCGTCCAGAATCAAGATCCTGGCGCCCCGGTACAGCGCCTTGAGGATTTCCACCCGTTGGCGCTCGCCCACCGACAGGTTGCCCACCCGTGCATCGGGGTCCACCACCAGGCCAAACTGGCGTGCGACCTCGACCAGTTTGGCGCGGGCCTGGCGCTTGGCTGACTTGAGGCGCAGCAGCGATTCGCTGCCCACCATGATGTTGTCCAGCACACTCAGGTTGTCGGCCAGCGCAAAGTGCTGGTGCACCATGCCGATGCCCGCAGCCAGCGAGGCGCGCGGCTGGCCCGGCGGCAGCGGCTGGCCCATCACCTCAATGCGCCCCTCATCGGCCACATAGTGGCCAAACAGGATCGACATCAAGGTGGATTTGCCCGCGCCGTTCTCGCCCAGCAAGGCCACGATCTCGCCCCGATGCAGGGTCAGCGAAATGGCGTCATTGGCTACCAGCGGGCCAAAGCGTTTGGTGATGCCGTGCAGCTGGAGCACAACAGGAGAGGAACTTGGAGGAGACATGGGCAACAGGCCGCTGGGTTCGCTGGGCAGGCGACGGGGCCTGGCAGCTGGCACAAAAACAGCCCCGGCATGCGCCGGAGCTGGAAGTTGGTGGCGCCGAGCTGCTATAGCGCTGCGCCTAGGCAATCCAGGCCCGGCTTACTTGGCCGTGGACTTGGGCTGCGAGTCGTCGACCTTCACGACGAACTTACCCGACAGGATATCGGCCTGCTTGGCCTGCACCTTGGCGATCAGGTCCGCCGGCAGCTTTTTCTCGAAGGTGCCAAACGGTGCCAGCGAGGAGCCCTTGTACTTCATCATCGAGTACGGGCCGTAGTCCTCGGCCTTGTAGCTGCCGTCCCTGACCGCCTTGATCGCGCGCTCGACGCTCGGCTCCATGTGCCACAGGGCCGAGGCCACCACGGTGTCGGGGTACTGCGCCTGGGTGTTGATCACATTGCC
This sequence comes from Comamonas sp. JNW, assembly GCF_003105075.1. Taxonomy (NCBI): domain Bacteria; kingdom Pseudomonadati; phylum Pseudomonadota; class Betaproteobacteria; order Burkholderiales; family Comamonadaceae; genus Comamonas; species Comamonas sp. JNW. Next base: position 20,449 of record NZ_QETI01000021.1, on the reverse strand, counting down.
AATGGCCAGCTTGCCCTTTTCCTTGGCTGCATCGCTCACGCCAAAACGCTCGGCGTAGAGCACATCGGCGCCCTTGTCGATCATCGCAAAGGTCGCTTCCTTGGCCTTGGGTGGATCAAACCAGCTGTTGATGAAGCTGACGGTGAACTCCACCTTGGGATTGGTTTCCTTGGCGCCCGCCATGAAGGCGTGCATCAGGCGGTTGACTTCGGGGATGGGGAAGCCGCCGACCATGCCGATCTTGTTGGTCTTGCTCATGCCGCCAGCGACCATGCCCGACAGGTAGGCAGGCTCCTGGATGTAGTTGTCGAACACGCTGAAGTTGGGCGCCTGGATCTTGCCCGACGAGCCCATCACAAAGGCGGTCTTGGGAAAGTCCTTGGCAACCTTGCGCGCGGCCGCTTCCACGCCAAACACCTCACCAAACATCAGCTGCGCGCCGCCGGTGGCGTACTCGCGCATCACGCGCTCGTAGTCGGCATTGGCCACGTTTTCGCTGGACTTGTACTCGATCTCACCCCGCGCCTCGGCGGCCTTCAGTGCCTCATGGATGCGGCTGACCCATTGCTGCTCGTACGGCACGGTGTAGACCGCCGCGACCTTCACCTTGGTCTGCGCCCAGGCCGGTGCAGCCGACAGGCCAGCCAGCGCGAGGGGCAGTGCAGCCAGGCAGGTTTGAACAATACGACGCCGTGTAGTCATCAAGAAACTCCTTAGGGGTGAGATCCACTTGCCATCCAAGTGGGCGGGCGAGAGAAGCAAGTTCTGTACCATGTCTTGTGCCAACGTGCTGCACTCGCTTGTGGCCGCTACTGCATTAAGAGCAGCAAAGTGCAGCTGGCCGACAAGCAACAGCGCTTGCAGCAGCAGAACACACACAAAACAAGCGCAACACGCAATGCGTATATACACAGCGCGCCGCGCATTCTACCCACATCAGCGGCGCTTGAAAGCCATTTTTCGCCACGCGATCGCCGGCAGCAAGCGGGCAGTCCCTATCTTCGGGAATATGCGTAGGCCGATGTGGCACAAAAAAACCGCCATGCATCGCGGCATGGCGGTCTCAGGGGGTCGGTAGATACCGAGCAGCGCGATCGCAGCGCGGAGGCACCGCGCAAGACGCCACTCAGTGGTTGCGGCGCAGCTTCATCACAATCGGCATCGCAATGGTGGCCATGCGAATGAGCTTGCGCGGCCCCAGCAGCAAGCCGGCGCCGACCAGGCCAGCGCAGACCAGCGGATGCTCGCGGCCAAAGCTGATCAGGCGCTCGGCCAGCGTGCCATAGGCCATGGGGTGGTGCTGGCCGCCGGTGGCATCGCGGCGCAGCGCCAAGGCTTGTTCACGCGCCAGGCGGCGGCCATCCAGGCGCTCGCGCTGGTTCTGGATGCGCAGCAGCACTTCCCGGGCCTCAGGGTCTGTGGCCTGCAGCAGTTGCAGCTCCGCGTCTTTGCTTGGGTTGATCATCGCTTGGGTCCCCTGCATTACTTGAGACGGCCCTTGACCGCTTGCCAGTCCTGGCGCAGCACGGTCTTGGTCAGTTGGAAGGGGTTGGCCGCCTTCTTCGTGGTCAGGTACAAAAAGGCCAGCACACCCAGCCACAGCACCAGCCAGACACCGGCGACCAACCAGGTGGCCAGCATGCGGTTGGGCGTATCCCAGAACGAAATGATGATGGCGCCCGAGAGCACCGTCAGGGCCACAATGGTCAGACCCGCGACCACCAAACCCATCAGGACCAGCCAGATCAGGTTCTTTTTCTGCTCCTGCCATTCAATGGCCAGCAGATCCATTCGGTCTTCAGCCGCTATGGCGCTTTCCGACAGCAAGGCGCGAAAACGCGCCAGCATGTCATCGACGCCCAGCACAGACAACCAGTTCATGGACTCTCCTCGTGCATATGGGGCACCTGCGTGCCCCTTGTTCTTGGTGTCGGCCCGGCGGGCCTTGCCAGCGCGGCCATGGGGCCCACGCTGGCTTCGGGCTCAGCTTAGCGGCGCGAGAAGATAAAACCGATCAACGCGCCGACGGCCAGCGCTGCACCGGCAACACGCCATGGCTCGTCATGGGCGTAGCGGTCAGCAGCCAGCGCAGCTTCCTTGGCCTGGCGGGCGGCTTCTTGGGCCGCGCGCACGGCGCCCTCACGGGCATCACCGGCGCTGTCTTCCAGGCGTTGGCGCAGTTGCTTGATGTCGGGCACGCCGTCCAGGTCCTTGCTCGACAGCACGCCGCGCAGATCGCTCACCAGTTTTTCCAGATCAGCCTGGGCATTCTCAACGGTATCGCTCAGCAAATTGGATTTACGCATGTTCATCATCCTTTTCTTGGTCAGGCTACAGGAAAGTTCCGCATCCGCCCTGTGCAGCCAAGGCTGGCTGCTGCATGGCATTCGCTCCGTTACATGTTAACGGAGAAAGCTGCGGCCCCGGGTTCCGATATGCACCCCTGCCTGTCAGAAGATTCCGACTATCGCCGTCAAACTGTGGCTTTTGTCGCATTTATGTGCGCATCGAAGGTCCTGCGCGTCTGCCCCTTGACGGCGGTCAAGCCGCTTCCTGGGCCACCGCCTCATTGACCGCCTTGGCAATGGCCAGGCAGCTGGTCAGCCCGGGCGATTCGATGCCCAGCAAGTGGAACAGGCCCGGCGCGCCATGCACTTCGGGCCCTTGCAGCACAAAATCGGCATCGGGCGCGCCCGGGCCAGTGATCTTGGGCCGGATACCGGCGTAACCTGCGACCAGCGCGCCATCTTGCAGGCCAGGCCAGTAGCGGCGCACGGCAGCATAAAAGGCCTCACCCCGTGCCGGGTCCACCACCAGGTCATCGGCGCTGTCCACCCATTGCACATCCGGGCCAAACTTGGCCTGGCCGCCCAGGTCCAGGGTCAGGTGCACACCCAGGCCGCCCACCTCGGGGACGGGGTAGATCAGCTGCTTGAATGGCGCGCGGCCACCCAACGTGAAGTAATTGCCTTTGGCGTAGTGGGCGACTGGCAGCTGCGACAGATCAGCGCCTGCAAACTTGCGCGCCAAGTCAGGCGCCCACAGACCTGCGGCATTGACCACGGTCCTGGCCTGCAGCTCGGTGCCGTCTTCGGTGCGCAGAACGATGCCGCCCTCCTCGCAACGGGCAGTGGCCAGCGGGCTGTTGAACACCACCATGCCACCGGCGTTTTCCAGATCGCCTTGCAGGCTCAGCATCAGCCCGTGGCTGTCGACAATGCCGGTGCTGGGCGAATGCAGCGCGGCCACGCATTCCAGCGCGGGCTCCATGGCCCTGGCCTCCTCGCGGCTGAGCGGCACCAGGTCATCCACCCCGTTGGCAGCGGCATGGCGGGCAATGTCCTGCAGCTTGGCGCGTTGCGCTTCCGACGTGGCCACGATCAGCTTGCCGCAGCGCTGGTGGTCAATACCGCGCTCCTGGCAGTAGGCATACAGCAAGGCCTTGCCCTCCACGCACCAGCGCGCCTTGCGCGAGCCCTGGGCATAGTAGATGCCCGCGTGGATCACCTCGCTGTTACGCGAGCTGGTGCCCGTGCCAATGGCATCCTGCGCCTCCAGCACCAGCACCTCACGCCCGGCCAAGGCCAGCTCGCGGGCGACAGCCAGCCCCACCACACCCGCACCAATCACCACGCAATCGACAATATCGGCCACTTGCTCGCTCCTTCGCTTTTATATGCCCGCCAGCTTAGCGCCTGGCGCGTCGCCCCAAAACAAAAAGCCGGTTAAAAACCGGCTTTCGTCAGCGTTGCCCGGCCAGGGCCGCAGGGCCCCAGCAGGCGGCGTCTGCTTACTTGTTGTAGTTGGCGATGCCGTCCACGATTTCCTTGTGGGCTTCGTCCACACCCTTCCAGCCCAGCACCTTCACCCACTTGCCCTTTTCCAGGTCCTTGTAGTGTTCGAAGAAGTGCGAGATCTGCTGGAGCACCAGGTCATGGATGTCGCTCAGGTGGTTGATCTTGTCGTAGGCAGGCAGCAGCTTTTGGGTGGGCACGGCCAGCACCTTGCCGTCCACGCCGGACTCGTCTTCCATGTGCAGGATGCCGATCGCGCGGCAAGGCACGACCACGCCGGTAGGCAGGGGGAAAGGCGTCATCACCAGCACGTCCACGGGGTCGCCGTCACCCGACAGGGTCTGGGGCACATAGCCGTAGTTCACCGGGTAGTGCATGGCGGTACCCAGGAAGCGGTCCACGAACACGCAGCCCGAATCCTTGTCCACTTCGTACTTCACAGGAGCGGAGTTGGCCGAGATTTCGATCACAACATTGAAGACATCAGGGGCCTTGGAGCCAGGGGTCAGTTTTTCGAAGGACATGCGATTCCTATGAGGTCAATTGAATGGAGGGCCGACAGCACGCGAGCGGCCCGCCAGCGGCAAAACCCCGTGATTTTAGGTGCATTGGCCAGCCATTGGCCAAAAAATGCCTAGCGCCTGGGCAAATGGGGCGGTCAAACCCGTGACAACCGCGGGCTCATCCCGGTAGGCGCAGCCCCATTCCTGCGCTATCGTGGGGGCCGTTTCGAGCCTGCCGCCTGGCAGACTCTGCCGCCTATTGCACCCATAACGGAACCACGCCATGCAATTGCATTACATCGCCAACGCCTCTGTGCCCTCGCTGTCGGGCAAGACCATCCCTGTCATTGACCCCTCGGACGGCCAACCTTTTGATGAAATCCAGCGCGGCAATGCGGAGGACGTGGACCACGCGGTGCAAGCCGCGCGCCTGTGCTACGACAACGTGTGGCGCAAGACCAGCCCGGCCGAGCGCAGCCGCCTGATGATGCGCCTGTCGGCCAAGGTGCTCGAGCACGCCGACGAACTCGCCGCCATCGAGCAGCGCGACTGCGGAAAGCCGACCAAGCAGGCCAAGGCCGATGCGCTGGCCCTGGGCCGCTATTTCGAATTCTATGCGGGCGCGGCCGACAAGCTGCATGGCGAGACCATTCCCTACCCCAACGATTTCAGCGTGCTGACCTGGCGCGAGCCCCATGGCGTGACCGGCCACATCGTGCCCTGGAACTACCCGATGCAGATTTTTGGCCGCTGCGTGGGCGCGGCGCTGGCAGCGGGCAATGTCTGCGTGGTCAAGCCCTCCGAAGATGCGTGCCTGAGCCTCATCCGCGTGGCGCAGCTGGCCGCTGACGTGGGCTTTCCTGCCGGGGCGATCAACATCGTCACCGGCTTTGGCCATGAGGTGGGCGATGCGCTGGCGCGCAACCCCGATGTGGACCACATCAGCTTTACCGGCAGCCCCCGCATCGGCACCTTGATCGAGCAAGCGGCTGCGGAGCGCCACTGCCCCTGCACCTTGGAGCTGGGCGGCAAGAGCCCGCAGATCGTGTTCGCCGATGCTGATCTGGATGCCGCCATCCCCACCATCATCAACGCCATCATCCAGAACTCCGGCCAGACCTGCTCGGCCGGCTCGCGCCTGCTGGTCGAGCGCAGCATCTACGAAACCCTGCTCGCTCGCCTGGGCAGCGCCTTCGAAGCGCTGCGCGTTGGCCCCGCCAGCCTGGACCTGGACCTGGGCCCGCTGATCCGCCAGACCCAGCAGCAACGCGTCTGGGACTTTCTGAGCGATGCGCACAACGACGGCATCTCCGTCGTCGCCCAAGGCCAGATCATCGACGAGGCGCCCGAAGGCGGCTACTACCAGGCCCCCACCTTGCTGCGCGATGTGCCGGTGGACCACCGCCTGGCCCAGGAAGAGATCTTTGGGCCTGTGCTGAGCGCCATGGCCTTCGACAGCGAAGAAGAAGCCATCAAGATGGCGAACGCCACCCAGTTCGGCCTGGTCGCCGGCGTCTGGACGCGCGATGGCGGCCGCCAGTTCCGCGTGGCCAAGCGCCTGCGCAGCGGTCAGGTCTTCATCAACAACTACGGCGCCGGCGGCGGCGTGGAGCTGCCCTTTGGCGGCACCAAGGCCAGCGGCCATGGCCGCGAGAAGGGCTTTGAGGCGCTGTATGGATTCACCACGCTGAAGACCGTCGCCATCCGCCACGGCTGATACGGACCTGGGGGCGATCCACCCGCCCTCCCCCCAGCGCCGCCCCTGCTCTGCAGCGGCGGCGTGATTGTTTTTACAATGGGGGGCTGCGCGCAGCACACAGCCGGCCTGTCACCTGCTGCACAGACAGCCCGCAGCAACAGCCCCATAGTGATCAGCACGGTGGGCATCGCAGCGCCGTCCACCAAGCGCTGGTCTGCACCAAGCTGGGTCATCCACAACAACAATCCCACCGCGACACCCTCTTTCCATGCCTTTGTCTCCCGTCCCCAACCGAGTCCCCAAACATTTGCGTGATGTGCGCTACCGCAGCTTTGCGCGCGAAGATGGCCTGTGGGATGTCGAAGGCGAGCTGGTGGATACGAAAGCCTATGACCTAGTGCTGTCCGGCGAGCGCAAACGCAAAGCCGGAGAGCCCATTCACCATATGTGGATTCGCTGTACCATTGATACAACACTTACAGTTGTTGCCATCGAAGTCGCGATGGATGCGCACCCACTGGGCGAGTGCCCGCTGGCCCTGCCTGCCATGCAGAAAATGGTCGGCTGCTGCATGGCCCGGGGTTGGCGCAAGGCCATCGAGGCCAACCTCGGCCATATCGAGGGCTGCACCCATATGCGCGAGCTGTTGTTCAACATGGCGACCGCCGCTTTCCAGAGCGTGAACCAGGCCTTTACCCGCCCCCAATCGGACCAGCCACCGCGCCATCTGGGGCAGTGCAAGGGCTGGGATTTCAATGGCGCGGGCGTGGCCGCCATCTACCCCCAATTCGTCGGCTGGCAAGCGCCCAAGCCAGGCAGCACCAGCGCTGCAGCGGTGGCAAGCACTAGCGATCGCGCTGCGGACAAGCCCGCAACGGACGGCGCCAGCAAAGGCTGATGACCCAGCGAGCGCCCTAACTGATACCCTCCAGCCACCACCGCGCGCAAGCCGCGACGGTGGTTTTTTTTCGCCTGTATCGGCCAGGCTTTTGCCGCTCTGGATACCAGTTGCATACCCTGCTGCCGGAACTGCGCATCGGCCCCAGTTTCAGACAAACCTAGCATAAACCCTAGGAAACAATGACAGCAAAATGCATGGGCGTGTTCGCTCAAAATCAAAAATCGTTGAACAATTTTTAATAACACATCCCACAAAAGAAAATTTGAAACCTACAAAATTTAATTATTGTTGAAACCCCGTATAGCGCGACTTTGCAATAACTGTTAATTTTGGCAAACAATTCACCAGCATAGCAGTTGCTGCACGCTCTGCTGTGGCTGTTGATCGTATTCATCCCGGGCAGCATCCGCTGCGCCCTATTTGTCTCTAGAAGGAGCCGTCATGAAGCGTCGAGTTTTTTGTGCCACCGCCACCCTGGTTGCCAGCATCGGATTTGCCACCGCAGCCGCTGCCCAAACCAAATGGGATTTCGCCACCGCGTATGCGCCATTTAACTTCCACTCCAAAAACAACGAGCAGTTCGTCAAGGACGTGGACGCAGCGACCAGCGGCAAACTCAAGATCACGCCCCATTTTGGTGCATCGCTATTCAAAATGCCCGAAATCAAGCGCGCCGTGCAAACCGGTAATGCCCAGATGGGTGAATTCTTTCTAGTGAGCTTCCAGAACGAATCGCAGATCTTCGGTGTTGACGGCCTGCCCTTCCTGGTGAACAACTACGACGAAGCGTTCAAGCTTTATCAGGCCCAAAAGCCGGCGCTGCAAAAGCTGCTGGACAAGCAAGGCCAGGTGCTGCTGTATTCGGTGGCCTGGCCACCGCAGGGCATCTACACCAAAAAGCCCATCAGTTCGGCAGCGGACCTCAAGGGCATGAAGTGGCGCGTGTACTCGCCCACCACCGCCCGCATTGGCGAGCTGATTGGCGCGCAACCGGCCACCGTGCAAGAGGCCGAGCTGTCCCAGGCGCTGGCCACTGGCGTGGTCGATGGCCTGATCACCTCGTCGGCCACCGGCGCCGACAACAAGCTGTTTGAAAACCTCAAGTACTACTACAACGTGCAGGCCTGGATTCCCAAGAACGCCGTGACCGTGAGCAAGAAGGCCTTCAACGCGCTGGGCAAGGCAGAGCAAGACGCGGTGCTCAAGGCTGCCGCTGCCGCTGAAGAGCGCGGCTGGAAGGAATCGAAGGAAGTCGATGCCAAGTCGCTGGCGACCTTGAAGCAAGGCGGCATGAGCATCGAGCAGCCATCGGCCCAGCTCAAGGCAGACCTGGCCAAGGTCGGTGAGACCGTGATCAAGGAATGGACCGACAAGGCCGGCGCCGAAGGCAAGGCCATTTTGGACGCCTACCAGGCCTCCAAGTAAGCCACGGCCCCTTGTCTTTGCAGCCCACCGGCCTGGTCCTGGCGGGCTGCACAGTCAGCAACCCTTACTGCTTTGAATGACAAGCATGCGCAAGCTACTCAATGGACTGTATGACGCCTCTGCCTGGCTGGCGGGGCTGTCGATGATCGGCATCCTCTTGATGGTGCTGCTCACCGTGGTCAGCCGCCTGATCGGCTTCAGTGCACCCGGCACCGATTCCTACGCCGGTTACGCCATGGCGGGAGCGGGCTTCATGGCCCTGGCCAGCACCCTCAAAAAAGGTGAGCACATCCGCGTGACCCTGCTGCTGGGCGCGCTCAAAGGTGGCGCCCTGAAAACCATGGAAGTGATTGCCCTGGGCATCGCGACCATCCTCTCGGGCTTTTTGGCGTTCTACGCCGCACGCCTGGTCTGGCAATCCTGGGAGATCGACGATATCTCCGTAGGCATCGATGCGACGCCGCTGTGGATTCCCCAAATTTTCATGGCACTGGGCACCCTGGTGTTTTTTATCGCCTTTTGCGACGAGCTGGTGCTGGAGTTGATGGGCAAACGCAAACCTGTGGCCAAGGAGGACGCCCACCATGAATGAAATTACCGCCAGCATTGCGCTGATCGTGGTGCTGCTGATCCTGCTGGGCGGCGGCGTCTGGGTGGGCCTGACCCTGGCCGGGGTCGCCTGGTTCGGCATGGAGTTCTTTACCGCCCGCGCCGCCGGGGATGCGATGGCGATCACCATCTGGGGCTCGGCCAGCAGTTGGACCCTAACGGCGCTGCCGCTGTTTGTCTGGATGGGTGAGATTCTCTACCGCACGAATTTATCGGAGAGCATGTTCCGGGGCCTGGCTCCCTGGGTCAACCTGCTGCCTGGCCGCCTGCTGCACACCAATGTGATCGGTTGCACGATTTTTGCGGCGGTGTCGGGCTCGTCGGCCGCGACCTGCGCCACGGTGGGCAAGATGAATGTGCCCGAGCTGATGAAGCGCGGCTACCCCGAGAACATGGTCATCGGCTCGCTGGGCGGCCCTGCCACGCTGGGTCTGCTGATTCCGCCCTCGATCATCCTGATCGTCTACGGCGTCGCTGCCGAGATGTCGATCTCCAAGCTCTTCATGGCCGGCGTGTTGCCCGGCATCATGCTGGCTTTGATGTTCAGCGGCTGGATCGTGTTCTGGGCGCTGCTCAACCCGAACAAGATTCCCAAGGCCGACAGCACGATGAGCTTCAAGCAAAAGCTCCACGAGTCGCGCCACCTGATTCCTGTGGTGCTGCTGATCGCCTCGGTCATTGCCAGCATCTACACGGGTATTGCGACGGCGACCGAAGCGGCTGCCATTGGCGTGGTGGGCTCGCTCGTACTGTCTGCGGCGCAAGGGGCGCTCACCTGGAAGAACTTCAAGGACTCGCTGTTTGGTGCCACGCGCCTGTATTGCATGATCGCGCTGATCCTGGCCGGTGCCGCCTTCATGACCTTGTCGATGGGCTATATCGGCCTGCCGCGCCAGCTGGCCGAGTATGTCGGCAGCCTCAACCTGTCGCCTGCGATGCTGATCATCGTGCTGGGCATCTTCTACATCCTGATCGGCTGCTTCCTCGATGGCATCTCCACCATCGTGCTGACCATGGGTGTGGTGCTGCCGATCATCCAGGCCGCGGGCATCGATCCGCTGTGGTTCGGCATCTTCCTGGTGATCACCGTGGAGACCGCGCAGATCACGCCGCCGGTGGGCTTCAACCTCTTTGTGCTGCAAGGCATGACAGGCAAGCAGATCACCTACCTGGCACGCGTCTGCGCACCCTACTTTGCGCTGATGGTGCTGGCCCTGGTGATTCTCTGGTTCTTCCCCCAGATCGTCACCGTGCTGCCCAACAACATGTAAACCTCGCCTTGGTCCGCGACGAACCGGCTGCCTTGGCAGCCGGTTTTTTTATGCGCCAGCGATCAGCACAGCAGCAGGTCCTGCTGCTCCTGCACCGTGGCCTGCAAAAAGCGCCACACCACCTGGATACCAGGCACCGAGCGCAGCTCGGGCGGCATCGACATCCAGAAGGTGCGGGTGAACTGCGCCTGCTCGGGCAGCACGCGCTGCAGCAAGGGATCCTTGTCGGCCAGAAAGCCCGGCAGCACGCCCAAGCCCGCGCCCGTGCGCACGGCGGTGTACTGCGCCAGGATGCTGGTGCTGCGAAAGCTAAAGCGCTGAGGCGCGCTCAGGCTGTCGAGGAACTGCAGCTCCTTGGTGAACAGCTGGTCATCGACATAGTGCACAAAGCGGTGGCTGGCCAGGCCCTCGGTCGAGGTGATCAGCGGGTGGCGCGCCAGGTATTCACGCTGGCCATAGAGGTACAGCCGGTACTCGGTCAGGCGGCTGGTGACGACGGTATCGCGCACTGGACGCTCGAGCGAGATGACGATATCGGCTTCGCGGCGCGAGAGCTGCAGCATGCGCGGCACGGCCAGCAGGTCGATCGTCAGCAAGGGGTAGCGCTGGGCCAGCAAGGCCAGGTGCTTGGCCAGCACCTGGGTGCCAAAGCCTTCGGTCACGCCAATGCGCACCACGCCGCTGGGCGTCTCGGCGCTTTGGCTCGCGGCAATGGGAGCGATGCCGCGCGCAATCTGGTCCATGGCCTCGGCGCGCGGCTGCAGCTGGCGGCCGGCATCGGTCAGCTTGTAGCCACTGCCCTCGCGGGTGAACAAGGTCGCACCCAGCTGCTTTTCCAACGCCTGGATGCGGCGCGAGACTGTGGTGTGCTCCACGCCCAGCGCCTTGGCCGCACCCACCAGGGTGCCGGCCTGCACCAAGGCCCAGAAAAAGCGCAAATGATCCCAATCCATGCCAGCCCCTTGTCGATGTTGCACAGCATTATTGTGCAAATTTGCAACAGGGGCAGCAGATGGGGACCGTGCCTGGCTCCGATCAGGCGGCTTTGGCGCGCTTGCGCTGCCAGGCGTAGGCCAGGCCCAGCAGCACAAACCAGGCCGGCGTCGCGATCAGCGCCTGGCGCGTGTCCAGCTCCAGGCTGAGCAGCACCAGCACGGCGGCAAAAAACGCAAGGCAGACCCAGCACATGAACACGCCACCGGGCATGCGGTAGTGGGAGGCCTGGTGCAGCGCGGGGCGCTGCTTGCGGTAGCTGATGTAGGACAGCAGAATCAGCGACCAGACAAACATGAAGAGGATGGCCGAGACGGTGGTCACCAGCGTGAAGGCTTCCACCAGGTTGGGTACCACCCACATCAAAAAGGCACCGCCCAGCAGGCAGACGCAGGAGAACAGCAGGCCGCGCGAGGGCACGCTGCTGGCCGAGAGCTGGCCAAAGGAGCGTGGGGCATCGCCCTTGAGCGCCAGGCCGTAGAGCATGCGGCTGGTGGAGAACACGCCGCTGTTGGCCGACGAGGCGGCCGAGGTCAGCACGACAAAATTGATCACGCTGGCAGCAGCCGGCAGGCCGGCGAGCACAAACAGCTCGACAAACGGGCTCTTGCTGGGCACCACATCGCGCCAGGGGGTGACTGCCATGATGGCGATCAGCGCGCAGACGTAGAAGATGATGATGCGCACAGGGATCGAGTTGATCGCGCGCGGCAGGGTGCGGTGCGGATCCTTGGCCTCGGCGGCCGTGGTGCCGACCAGCTCGATACCGACAAAGGCAAACACCGCAATCTGAAAGCCGGCAAAAAAACCCATGGCGCCATGGGGGAAGAGCCCGTCATCGTTCCAGAGGTTGGCAATGTTCGCCTGGCGCCCGGCCGGCGAGCTAAAGCCGGTGCTGACCATGTACAGGCCCGTGCCCACCAGCGCGACGATGGCCACGATCTTGATCATCGCAAACCAGAACTCGACCTCGCCAAAGAGCTTGACGGTCAGCAGGTTGAGCGACAGCAGCACGGCCACGCAGGCAATGGCCGGTGCCCACTGCGGCAAATCAGGCCACCAGAACTGCGCATAGGCCGAAATGGCTATCACATCGGCAATACCGGTGATGATCCAGCAGAACCAGTAGGTCCAACCGGTGAAGAAGCCGGCCCAGGGGCCCAGCAGGTCGTCCGAGAAATCAATGAAGGACTTGTACTGCAGGTTGGACAGCAGCAGCTCGCCCATGGCCCGCATCACAAAGAACAGCATGATGCCGATGATGGCGTAGACCAGCACGATGGAGGGCCCCGCCAGGCTGATGGTCTTGCCCGAGCCCATGAAAAGCCCGGTGCCGATGGCGCCACCGATGGCGATCAACTGGATATGGCGGTTGCTGAGGTTGCGTTGGAGGTCATCGGTGCCGGGCGAAGCCCCCGATTGCTCCACTGGGGCCTGTTTGCTCATGAGAAAAAAGCGCAGTGCGTTAGCGAGAAAGGTGGTGCGGCCTGCGAGCCTAGGCCCGGACGCACCGCGAAGGTGCGCAAGGATAAAACAGCGTCAGCCCAGCCAGGGGCAAAAGGTTATTCTGCTGCGCAACTAATTGTGCAAAGGCAGCAATTTACCGCCCACCTGCGCGGCCAAGGCCTGCAAAGGCGCAACCGCGCTGGCCTCCAGCACCGACAGCGGATAGCTGTCGCTATCGATGTCGATACTGACCAGCGCCAAACCCTGGCGACGCAGGTAGTCGCCCGCCTCCTGCAAGGCCTCGTGGTTCAGCGCTCGGCTGCCCGCCAGCGCCTGCAGGTCCAGCCCCCGCTGCTGCACGGTCCGGAGCTGCTGCAGCGCCCAGATGGCGTCATCCATGGTCAGCTTCCAGTCCAGTTCGACGTTCTGGCTGCGGCGTTGCAGGCCCTCGACCAGCGCCAGCCAGGGCGTCACATGTGCGGGCTCGTCCATGCCTCGGTTGACCAATTCGTCGGCAAAGCGATCGAGGTACTGCGCGGGCAGCTCGATCGCCTGCCGCACCTCGCCCCACAGTTCATCCCTATCGTCCAAGGCCAGCGCTTGGCCGAGGGCCATGCACAAGGCCTGCCAATCGTCCATCGTGGGCTCGGGTGCGGGGTCAGGTGCAAGCGCAGACGCGGCGCGTTCGCCCTGCACAGGCGCCTTGGCGCCCAACAGCTGACCGATTTTGTTCAACCAACCCATGGAAATCTCCCTGCTGCATGCGATCGAAGCAGTATGCACCAGGCCACCTGCAAGCCGCAGACTGTGCAGCGCCGCACAGCCCTGTGCACCCAACCTCTTGTTTGGGCGAATGCGCACATCTACCATGTGCATAACGGTGCGCCGCCTGCGGGCAGCCTGCCGCCTCTCTCTATCCCAGATTCCCAGGAGACAAACCATGAACGCACCGCAATCCACCAGCACCTTGGCGCCGACCGTCAAGCTGCTGATTAACGGCCAGCTGGTCGAATCCAAGACCACGCAATGGCGTAATGTGGTCAACCCCGCCACCCAGCAGGTGCTGGCCCGCGTGCCTTTTGCCACGCCCGAAGAAATCAACGCCGCGGTGGCCAATGCCAAGGAAGCGTTCAAGACCTGGAAGAAGACGCCCATTGGCGTGCGCGCCCGCATCTTCCTCAAGCTCCAGCAGCTGATCCGCGAGAACATGAAGGAGCTCGCCGCCATCCTGACGGCCGAGCAAGGCAAGACCTTGCCCGATGCCGAAGGCGATGTCTTCCGGGGCCTGGAGGTGGTCGAGCATGCCGCCAACATCGGCTCGCTGCAGCTGGGGGAATTGGCCAACAATGTGGCCAATGGCGTCGACACCTATACCCTGAACCAGCCTCTGGGCGTGTGCGCGGGCATCACCCCCTTCAACTTCCCGGCGATGATCCCACTGTGGATGTTCCCGATGGCGATTGCCACGGGCAACACCTTTGTGCTCAAGCCCTCCGAGCAAGACCCGATGGTGACCATGCGCCTGTGCGAGCTGGCCCTGGAAGCCGGCGTGCCCCCGGGCGTGCTCAACGTCATCCACGGCGGCGAAGACGCGGTCAACGCCATCTGCGACCACCCCGATATCAAGGCGATCAGCTTTGTTGGCTCGACCAAGGTCGGCACCCATGTCTACAACCGCGCATCGCTCAACGGCAAGCGCGTGCAATGCATGATGGGCGCGAAGAACCACGCCATCGTGCTGCCTGACTGCAACAAGGAGCAGTCGCTCAACGCCCTGGCGGGTGCCGCATTTGGCGCCGCTGGCCAGCGCTGCATGGCCTTGTCGGTGGTGGTGCTGGTGGGCGAGGCGCAGAAGTGGATCCCCGAGCTGGTCGAAAAGGCCAAGACCCTGAAGGTGTCTGCAGGTACCGAAGCGGGCACCGATGTGGGCCCGGTCGTCTCCTGCCAGGCGCTGTCGCGGGTGGAGAGCCTGATCGAGCGCGGCATTGCCGATGGCGCCAAGCTGGAGCTCGATGGCCGCAAGCCTGCCGTCGCCGGCTTTGAAAAGGGCAACTTTGTCGGCCCAACGGTCTTCTCTGGCGTCAAGCCCGGCATGGCCATCTATGACCAGGAAATCTTTGGCCCCGTGCTCTGCATTGCCGAGGCCGCCGATATCGACGAAGCCATTGCCTTCATCAATGCCAACCCCAATGGCAACGGCACCGCCATCTTCACGCAAAGTGGCGCCGCTGCGCGCAAGTTCCAGGAAGAGATCGATGTCGGCCAGATCGGCATCAATGTGCCGATCCCTGTGCCCGTGCCGCTGTTCTCGTTCACCGGCAGCCGCGCCTCCAAGCTCGGCGACCTGGGCCCCTACGGCAAGCAGGTCGTCATGTTCTACACGCAGACCAAGACCGTGACCGCCCGCTGGTTTGACGACAGCACCATTGCCCATGGGGTGAACACCACCATCAGCCTGAAGTAAGCCCAGCACAGCTGCGGCCCTTTGCTGGGCCGCTGCTGTTTTGCGGCGATGATTGCAGGTATGCCTATTCCCCCCGCATCCCGCCCAGCGCTGCTGGCTCTGTTTTTTGCAGCCTCGGCGGCCCTCGCCCCGCAGACCGTGCTGGCCCAGGCCGGTGCGGCCTGCGTGAGCGGCGGCAGCACCGAGCAAACCAATGCCTGCGCGGTGCAGGCATTTCAGCAAGCCGATACCGACAACAACATCCTGTATGCCGATGTGATGCGCATACTCTCGGCGCACGAGCGCCCTGCCTTGCGCCGCGACCAGAACGAGTGGATACGCCAGCGCGCTGCCACCTGCAAAAAGCAGCAGGCCGCGCACGAGGCCCAGCTCGACTGGCCACGCCGCTACCACGAATGCCTGGTGGCCGAAATCGGCAAGCGCAAGAAGGAGTTAATGGTCTGGCTGCACGAAGGCCCGCCGCCCGAGCCGCTGCAAAAACCATAGCCAACCGCGTTCACAACAAAACGGTGCTGCCCAGGCTTCCCATGCCCGGCGCAGCACGATAAGAGACAAGAGACCAGCCCATGGATTTCGAGCTATCAGAAGACCAACGCGCCTTTGCCGACACCGCGCGCGCCTTTGCCCAGGCGGAGCTCGCCCCGCATGCCGCGCACTGGGATGCGGAGGCCGTCTTTCCGCGTGAGGCGATTGCCAAGGCGGGCGAGCTGGGCTTTTGCGGCCTGTATGCGCCCGAAAACGCCGGCGGCCTGGCGCTGCCCCGGCTCGATGCCACCTTGGTGTTCGAAGAGCTTGCCGCGGTGGATCCGTCCACGACCGCCTTCATCACGATCCACAACATGGCCACCTGGATGCTGGGCACCTGGGCGAGCGACGCGGTGCGCGACGAGTGGGGGCCCTTGCTGGCCAGCGGCCAAAAACTCGCCAGCTACTGCCTGACCGAGCCCGGCGCCGGGTCGGATGCCGCCTCGCTCAAGACCCGGGCCGAGCTGGTCGGCCATGACTACGTCATCAACGGCAGCAAGGCCTTTATCAGCGGGGCCGGCGCCACCGACATGCTGGTGCTGATGGCCCGCACGGGCGATGCGCAATCGGGTGCCTCGGGTATCAGTGCCTTTGCGGTGCCCGCGCACCTGGAAGGCATCAGCTACGGCAAGAAGGAAGAAAAAATGGGCTGGAACAGCCAGCCCACGCGCACGATCAGCTTTGACAATGTGCGCATTCCCGCCCACCACCTGCTGGGCCGCGAGGGCGAAGGCTTCAAGATTGCGATGAAGGGGCTCGACGGCGGCCGCATCAATATCGCCACCTGCTCGGTGGGCGCGGCCCAGGGCGCCCTGACCCAGGCGCAACGCTATATGCAGGAGCGCAAGCAGTTCGGCAAGGCAATTGCGAGCTTTCAGGCGCTGCAGTTCAAGCTGGCCGACATGGCCACCGAGCTGGTCGCCGCGCGCCAGATGGTGCGCCTGGCCGCCAGCAAGCTCGATGCCGGCGCGCGCGACGCCTCCACCTACTGCGCGATGGCCAAGCGCTTTGCAACGGACGCCGGCTTCAGTGTCTGCAACGATGCGCTGCAACTGCACGGCGGCTACGGCTATATTCGTGAGTACCCGCTCGAGCGCCTGGTGCGCGACGCCCGGGTGCACCAGATTCTGGAAGGCACCAACGAGATCATGCGGGTCATCATCGCCCGGCGCATGCTCGATGGGGATGCGCCAGAGGCCATTCGCTGATCGATTCACCCCCGCCCCAAACCCTAGCCATGCCACGCCGCCCCTTAGACCCCGAAACCTTGCGCTTGATCGATGGCGTGCGCCTGGCGCTGGCCGAGCAAGCCGTGGGCGTCTCGGTCGACGAGAAAACCATGTTCGGCTGCCATGTGTTCATGGTCGACGGCAAGATGTGCCTGGGCGTGGAGAACGATGAGCTGCTGGTACGCATTGCGCCTGAAACCCATGCCCAGGTGGCAGAAGTGCCGGGCGTGCGGCCGCTGTCATCCAAGGGCTTGATGGACGGTTATTTTCTGGTCGGGCCTGCCGCCTATGCCACGCGTGAGGCCTGGCAGCACTGGATCGATGCTGCGCTGGCCTTTAACCCGCGTGCCAAGGCCACACCGAAGAAAAAGCCCAAGGCAGCCGCTTCCGATCCCTCCGCCAAGCCGCTGAAAAAAGCTAAAACCGCCAAGGCGGCTGGCGATGCGAACCCAGCGCCTGCCGCCCGCAAACGCCACAGCGTGTTCGACAGCGATCTTTGAACACTGACGCTGTCTTTCCCTATCCATGCCAAACCACAACCCTGTGCAATAACACCTTCAAGGAGACAAATATGGCAACTATCGCATTTATCGGCCTGGGCAATATGGGCGCGCCCATGGCCATCAACCTGGCCAAGGCCGGCCACCAGGTCCGCGCTTTTGACCTGAGCCGCGAGGCGGTGGCCAAGGTCGTGGCAGAAGGCGGCAGCGCGGCAACCAGCGCCCAGGAGGCGGTCGAAGGCGCCGAGGTCATCGTCAGCATGCTGCCCGCCAGCCAGCATGTCGAAGGCCTGTTTCTGGGCAACGGCAGCCAGGCAGGCCTGCTGCAAGGCATTGCCAAGGGCGCGCTGATCATTGACAGCTCCACCATTGCAGCAGCGACCAGCCAGAAAGTGGCCAAGGCCGCACAGGCGCTGGGCATTGGCTTTATCGATGCGCCGGTCTCCGGCGGCACCGGCGGCGCCATTGCCGGCACGCTGACCTTTATGGTCGGCGGCAGCGCAGCCGACCTGGAGCGCGCCCGTCCGCTGCTCGAGAAAATGGGCAAGAACATCTTCCACGCCGGCGATGTGGGTGCGGGCCAGACCGCCAAGATCTGCAACAACATGCTGCTGGGCATTTTGATGGTGGGCACCAGCGAGGCGATTGCGCTGGGTGTGGCCAATGGCCTGGACCCCAAGGTGCTCAGCGAGATCATGCGCCGCAGCTCGGGCGGCAACTGGGCACTGGAGGTCTACAACCCCTTCCCCGGCGTGCAGGAAGCCAGCGCCGCCACGCGCGGCTACACCGGCGGCTTTGGCACCGACCTGATGCTCAAGGACCTGGGCCTGGCCCAGGAAAGCGCGATGACCGTGAAGGCCAGCACCCCGCTGGGCGGCATGGCGCGCCAGCTGTATGCGGCGCACAGCATTGCCGGCCATGGCGCGGAGGACTTCTCCAGCGTCATCAAGATGCTGCAGAAAAAGGGCTGAACCCCACCCCTGCTTGGAACCCGGCGATCAGGGTGCGGTCGGCGGCTCCGACAGCGCCATCACCATGCGCGCGACCAGGTACAGGCGCGGCGCAATGCAGTCCAGCAGGATGTATTCGCCATACATGTCATGCGCGCCATAGCCGCACACGCCCATGCCCTCGACCACGCCACCCCGGGTGTTGAGGGCGGCAAAAGCGGCATCGGTGCCGCCGCCCAGTGCTACGTCGTTCACATGCAGCGGCAAGCCCAGCTCCTCGCGGTAAATGGTTTGTGCCTGCGCGGCGATGCGGCGTGCGGCGTCGCTCGCCTGCATCGGCGGGCGGCGCAGCTCAAAGCGGGCCGTCACCTGGCTGCCCTCCAGCAGGCGGTTCTTGATTTTTTCCTGCACCGCATCCTGCAGCGCCTGAAAGTCCTGCGCCCGCAGCGCCCGCACATCGGCCTGCGCCTGCGCATGCGGCGGCACCACATTGCGGCTGGTGCCCGCCTGCGCGATGGTCCAGTTCAGCTTCAGGCCATTGTCGGGTTGCGACAGATCGCGCATCTGCAGCAGCTGGTGCGACAGCTCATAGAGCGCATTCACCCCAGCCTCCGGCTTGGCACCGGCGTGGGACGATTTGCCCTGCACATCCAAAAACATGGCACCAATGCCGCTGGTGGCCAGGTGCAGGCTGCCCTGCAGGCCGCCACTCTCGAACGAGAAAATGGCATCCTGGTCGCGCGCCAGTGCGCTGATCAGCCGGCGCGAGCCCGGCGAGCTGATCTCCTCGTCGCTGTTGAACAGCACGGTAATCTCGCCAAAGCTGTCATAGCCCACCTTTTGCAGCATCGCGATGCTGTGCAGCACCAGCGCCACGCCCTGCTTTTCGTCCTCGACACCCAGGCCGTAGACGCGATCGCCCTCAATGCGGAACGGCTGCTTGTCCACATCGCCGCGCTGGTAGACGGTGTCCATATGCGCAATCATCATGATGCGCGACTGCCCCCGGCCCTTGAAGATGGCCTGCACCATAGGGCCGACTTGCTCGGGCGTATCTTCCAGCCGCACCACATCCGTCGCCGGAATGATCTGCACCTCGCCGCCCAGTGCTTTCAGCCGCTCGGCCGCCACCTGGGCGATATAGCTCACGCCGCCATAATCGCGGCTGCCCGATTCGATATGCACCAGGTTTTTCAAGGTCGCCAGCATCGGCGTTTGCTCTGCCTGCGCAGCGGCATAGACGGCAGGCTGGGCCTGGGCGGGCATGTGGGCTTGCGTTTGGGCGTGGACGGGTGCAGCACAGGCCAGCGCGAGCCACAAGCAGTGAGCGGCAAGAGAACGGGCAGACGGTCGATCAGGCATGGAGCCATGATAGTACGGGTTTAACAACAAATTGTCACAAAACCGCCATCCAGGGAATGCTGCGCCGCGCGCTGGGACTGAACTCCCTACAATCCCCCTTCTTTGAGAAATAATCTTTGCAAGCCATGACTGAGACCGTGCAATGGATGGCCGACGGCACGCCCTACAGCCCCCGCTTTGGTGACCGCTACCACAGCGAAGCCGCCCATGCACTGGCCCAGGCCGAGCAGGTGTTTCTGGCCGGCTGCGGCCTGCCCCAGGCCTGGGCGGGCCATCCGCAATGGCGCATTCTGGAGACCGGCTTTGGCTTTGGGCTCAATTTTCTGGTCACCTGGCATGCCTGGCAGCAAGACCCGGCCCGCCCGGGCCTGCTGCATTTTGTCTCGACCGAGGCCTTTCCGATCGCAGCGGCCGACCTCATGGCGCAGGCGCGCAAGTTTCCCCATCTGCTGCCGCTGGCCGAAGAACTCGCCGCCCAGTGGTGGGGGCTGCTGCCGGGCGTGCACCGCCTGCGCCTGGCCGGTGGCCGGGTGCTGCTCAGCCTGCTGATTGGCGACAGCCAGACCATGCTGCGCCAGCAGGAGCTGGTCGCAGACAGCATCTACCTGGACGGCTTCAGCCCTGCGCGCAACCCCGATATGTGGAGCCTGCACAGCTTGAAGGCCGTGGCACGCTGCGCCGCCTCATGTTGGACAAGTCACTCATGGTTGCTCCAATAAAAAACCGCCCGAAGGCGGCAAATCCAGCGTGTTAGTGCTGGAGTGTGTTTGTGAATAGA
>NZ_QETI01000020.1:0-46979 GCF_003105075.1 Comamonas sp. JNW | reverse complement strand
CGCGCGCGCCACGGCCGCCGCCAGGCGTGCGCCCGGGTCGCTGACGCCGGGCGTGCCGGCATCGCTCACATAGGCAATGCGCTGGCCTTGCTGCAGGCGGTGGATGACCTGCTCGGCCGCCTCGGCCTCGTTGTGTTGGTGCAGCGCAATCAGCTGGCCGCCCGACTTGCCAACGCCATAGGCGCGTAGCATGCTGTGGGTGTGGCGGGTGTCCTCGCAGGCGACGGCATCGGCCAGCTCCAGCACATGCAGCGCGCGCAGGGTGATGTCGGCCAGGTTGCCGATGGGCGTGGCCACCACATACAGGGTGGACGCAGGGTAGTGCTGGGTGCCGGCTGCAGCCTGGGCTGCTTGCAAAGCGGAGGTGAAAGATGCAGACACCGTGGAAGATCCTTGAAAAATGGCGCGGCCAGGGCCCGTCTGCTGCATCGCCCGGCGCCACCAGCGAAGGGGCAGACAACAGCAAGCTGCGTGGCCAGCAGGCAGAAGATGCCGCGCTCCATTATCTCCAACAACAGGGGCTGCGCCTTTTGGCGCGCAATTACCGCACGCCCGGGCGCGGCGGCGGCGAGATCGATCTAGTGATGCAGGAGCGCGATGGTACCGTCGTGTTTGTCGAGGTGCGCCAGCGCCAGCACAGCGGCTTTGGCGGTGCGGGCGGCAGCATTGGCAGCAGCAAGCAGCGGCGCATCATACTGGCCGCCCGCCACTACCTGGCCAGCCTGCGCCAGCAGCCGGCCTGCCGCTTCGATGCGGTGCTGGTCGAGCAGGAGATCGTCTGGCTGCGGGCGGCCTTTGATGTGCCAGAAGGGGGCTAGGGCCCTCTGCAAAATTCGCTGCTTGGTCTGAACGCGGGCTCGGCCGATCCGCGCCCATCCCATGGGGCGAGGGTGGTGCAAAGGGCCCTGAAGCGCGCAGTTGCTGGGCTTTGCATGCGCATGGGGACTGAGAAAAGTCATCATCCCGACCCAAGGGGGAAACCGGCCAAGGTTATCATCGGGCCTCCATGCTTGAGCAACACATCCAACAGCACTTTATCGATAGCGCCGATCTCCACTACCAGGTGTCACAGGAGATGAGCGAAAGCGTCGCCAGCGCGGTCTACGCGCTGCTCGCCTGTGTGACCAGCGGCAACAAGGTGATGTGTTGCGGCAATGGCCTGTCCTGGGCGCAGGCGGCGCAATTTGCCGCCATGTGCGTCAGCGGCATGGAGCGCGAGCGCCCCGAGCTGGCGGCCCTGGTGCTCGACAACGATGCACTGGCGCAGGCCCAGCTGGGCAGCAGCCTCACGCCCGAAGGCCTGCCGCAGGCGCTGGCGCGCCAGGTGCGAACTTTGGGCCAGCCTGGCGATCTACTGCTGGTCATCAGTGCCGATGGCCATGACAGGGCCCTGTTGGGTGCGATCGAGGCGGCGCATGAGCGCGACATGTCGGCCGTGGTGCTGACCGGTCGCACCGGCGGCCTGCTGGCCAATGCCTTGAGCGAAACCGATGTACTGATGCGCGTGCCGCATGACCGCAGCACCCGCGTGCGCGAGGTGCACCAGCTGGTGCTGCACTGTCTGATTGACGGAATCGATACCCAATTGTTAGGAGAAGAGGAATGATGCCTGTGTCTTGGAAGCGATTGACCCTGTGTCTGGTGGCGACCGGCGCCGTCGCTGGGGCCGTGTCCGGCTGCGTTCCGCTGGTGATCGGCGGCGCTGCCGTCGGCGGCACGGTGATGGCGATCGACCGCCGCACCGCCGGCATCCAGGTGGAGGACGAGAGCATTGAGATGCGCGTGGCCAGCGCCATCCGCGAGCGTGCCGGCAATGACGGGCATATCAATGTCACCAGCTACAACCGCCAGGTGCTGCTGACCGGTGAGGCGCCCAACGAGGCCTTCAAGCAAAAGGCCGAAGAGGCCGCCAA
Organism: Comamonas sp. JNW; assembly: GCF_003105075.1. Taxonomy (NCBI): domain Bacteria; kingdom Pseudomonadati; phylum Pseudomonadota; class Betaproteobacteria; order Burkholderiales; family Comamonadaceae; genus Comamonas; species Comamonas sp. JNW. The sequence continues at coordinate 45,066 of NZ_QETI01000020.1, read as the reverse complement.
AACCGCGCAGAATGTGCGCTCCGTCGTCAACGACGTGGGCGTGATGTTCAACTCCAGCCTGTCGCAGCGTTCGACCGATACCCTCATCACCGGCAAGGTGCGCGCGAGCATCATCGACGCCAAGGACCTGAGCTCCAGCGCCATCAAGGTGGTGACCGAGCGCAATGTGGTCTACCTGATGGGCCGGGTGACCGAGCGCGAATCCAAGCGTGCGGCCGAAATCGCACGGGGCGTGGCCAATGTGCAAAAGGTGGTGCGCGTGTTCGAGGTGATCAGCGAGGAAGAGCTCAAGTCGCTCAGCAACAACCGCAGCACCGGCAATGCCGCCCCGGTTGTCAACGACAGCAGCGCATCGGCCATCACCACCCAGCCTGCGACCGTGGTGCCCGCGCCTGCCGCCGCACCGGCAGCGCCTGCGGCAGCGCCGGTGTCAACGGGCGTGACCACCTCGCCGGTCAACACCACGCCGGTGCAGCCGCTCAACGATGGTTTCACGACCAAGCCCTGATCTGCACAGATCCTCCAGCAAAAAGGCCGCATCAGCGGCCTTTTTGCATGGGGTGATCCGTTTCAGGCCTTCTTGCCCAGGCGGGTGATCAGGCTGGACGTATCCCAGCGGTTGCCGCCCGATTGCTGCACATCGGCATAGAACTGGTCGACCAGGGCTGTGAGCGGCAGGCGCGAGCCGTTGCGCTTGGCCTCGTCGAGCACCAGGCCCAGGTCCTTGCGCATCCAGTCCACGGCAAAACCGAAGTCGAACTTGCCCTCGACCATGGTCTTGCCCCGGTTTTCCATCTGCCAGCTTTGCGCTGCGCCCTTGCTCACCACGTCCAGCACCTGGGGCATGTCCAGGCCGGCATTCATGCCAAAGGCAATCGCCTCGGACAGGCCTTGCACGACACCGGCGATGCAGATCTGGTTGACCATCTTGGCCAGCTGGCCCGCGCCGCTGCTGCCCAGCAAGGTGAAGGCGCGCGAGAACGCCATGGCCACCGGCTTGACGGTGTTGAACACCGCCTCGTCACCGCCGCACATGACGGTGAGCTGGCCGTTGACCGCGCCGGCCTGGCCGCCGGAGACGGGTGCATCGATAAAGTGCAGGCCCTGGGCCTGGGCGGCGGCATAGAGTTCACGGGCCACATTGGCCGAGGCGGTGGTGTGGTCGACAAAGATGGCGCCGGGCTTCATGCCGGCCAGCGCGCCATCGGCGCCCAGCACAACCGAGCGCAGGTCATCGTCATTGCCCACGCAGCAGAACACGATATCGGCGCCGGCAACGGCTTCGCGCGGCGTGGCGGCATGGCGGGGCGCCTTGGAGCTGGCAAATTCGTCGCACCAGCCTTGCGCCTTTTTCGCAGTGCGGTTGTAGACGGTGACCGCGTGCCCGGCCTGGGCCAGGTGGCCCGCCATGGGGTAGCCCATGACGCCCAGGCCCAAAAAGGCGACGTTCAGGGAAGGGGTGCTGTCATAGCTGCGTGCTTGAATACTCGATGCCATTGCGGTGACTCCAAAAAGAGCGGCACCCAAGGCGGGCCTGGGTGCCGTGTCGCTGAAAACCCAAAACGCTGACAGCTTAAACGATTGTCAGGTGCTCCGTGCCCTCGGCCAGGTCACTGCGCTTGGCGCGCTGGCTGCCCAGCTTGATCTGCAGGCGCAGGTCGTTGACCGAGTCGGCGTTGCGCAGCGCGTCTTCGTAGGTGATCATGTTGGCCTCGTAGAGGTCAAACAGCGCCTGGTCAAAGGTCTGCATGCCCAGGTTGCGGCTTTTCTTCATGATCTCCTTGATCTCGCCCACTTCGCCCTTGAAGATCATGTCGGAGATCAGCGGCGAGTTGAGCATTACCTCGACGGCGGCGACGCGGCCCTTGCTGTCCTGCTTGCTCAAAAGGCGCTGCGACACCAGACCGCGCAGGTTGAGCGACAGGTCCATCAGCAGCTGCGCGCGGCGCTCTTCGGGGAAGAAGTTGATGATCCGGTCGAGCGCCTGGTTGGCGCTGTTGGCGTGCAGGGTGGCCAGGCACAGGTGACCGGTTTCGGCAAAGGCCACCGCGTGCTCCATGGTTTCGCGGTCGCGGATTTCGCCCATCAGGATGACGTCGGGCGCCTGGCGCAAGGTGTTTTTCAGCGCCGCTTCCCAGTTGTCGGTGTCCAGGCCCACTTCGCGCTGGGTCACGATGCAGTTCTTGTGCGGGTGGACAAATTCCACCGGGTCTTCGACGGTGATGATGTGGCCGTAGGAGTTTTCGTTGCGCCAGTCGACCATCGCCGCCAAGGTGGTGGACTTGCCCGAGCCGGTGGCGCCCACCATGATGCACAGGCCGCGCTTGGTCATCGCCAGGTCCTTGAGCACCTGGGGCACGCCCAGGCCGTCAATCGTTGGCAGGGTCAATGGAATGGTCCGCAGCACGAGGCCCACATGGCCTTGCTGCATGAAGGCATTGACCCGGAAGCGCCCGATGCCCGAGGGCGAGATCGCGAAATTGCATTCCTTGGTCTTTTCGAACTCGGCGACCTGCTTGTCGCTCATGATCGAGCGGGCCAGCGTCAGCGAGTGGGTGGGCGACAGCGGCTGGCTGGAGACCTTGGTGACCTTGCCATCGATCTTGATGGCCGGCGGAAAGTCAGCGGTGATGAACAAATCGCTGCCATTGCGCTGCACCATCAGCTTCAACAGGTCGTTGATGAACTTACTGGCCTGATCCCGTTCCATGACAATCCTCTCTGCGCTCCGTTATTGTTGCGGATGCAGCAGAAGCGCCCTGGGAACGGCCGCCCTGAGGGGCTCAGGGCTCGATCCGGGCGCTGGTCTGCCGCAGCCGCGTGGAGAGTTTGCGCGTGAACAGGGCCAGCAAATAGGCGGCCGTGGACGCGTCCAACTCCATCATGGCATCCAGTGTATCGGCCTTCAGCACGGCCAGTGCACAGTCGGTGGTGGTGGTGCACGAAGAAAAACGCGGACTGCTGTCAAACAGAGACATTTCGCCCAGCACTTCGCCGGGGTGGGTGTCGGCCAGGTGCACGCTCTGGCCATTGGCGAGTTGCCGATCGACCCGCACCTGGCCGCTCAGCACGATCAGCAGGTAGTCGCCCAGCTCGCCTTGCTGGATCAGGGTTTGCCCGGCCGGCACCTGGTAGAACTCCAGGTACTGCACCATCTGGTCGATAAAGGGCGATTGCAGCATGGACAGCGCCGCATCCTGGGCCCAGACCATGCGCAGCGCGGTGGCCGGGTCGGCCGGGGCCAGCAGCTGGGCGTGGATGGCCTTGCGGCGCTGGCTCCAGAGCACATAGGGGGCCTCCGACGTGCTGGCCTGCTGGAAACCATGGAGGAAGAAGCCGGTGTCTGCCTCGGCGGCATCGTCTGCCGGGGATGCGGAATGCAAGCGGTTCATGGCCCAGGGTCTCCTTTGATCCCGCAAAGCATAAAGGGCACCCGCGGTACTGGCAATGACCGCTGGTGCCCTTCGTGCAACCGTTTGTCAGTTGCTGTTTGTCTAGGCTCTTAACCTGGGAAGTTTTCTGGCGTCTTCGCCTTGGCGCGGGCCTCGGCCGGGCTGATCACATTGCGGCGCACCAGGTCGGTCAGGTTCTGGTCCAGCGTCTGCATGCCCATGCTATTGCTGGTCTGGATGGTGGAGTACATCTGCGCGACCTTGGCCTCACGGATCAGGTTGCGGATGGCGGGCGTGCCCAGCATGATCTCGTGGGCGGCCACGCGGCCCTGGCCGTCCTTGGTCTTGCACAGCGTCTGGGAGATCACAGCCTGCAGCGATTCGGACAGCATCGCGCGGACCATTTCCTTTTCTTCGGCGGGGAAGACGTCGATGATCCGGTCAATGGTCTTGGCGGCGCTGGAGGTGTGCAGGGTGCCGAACACCAAGTGGCCGGTTTCTGCGGCCGTCATCGCCAGGCGGATGGTTTCGAGGTCACGCATTTCGCCCACCAGGATCGCGTCCGGATCTTCACGCAGCGCAGAGCGCAGCGCGGCGCTGAACGACAGCGTCTGCGGGCCCACTTCGCGCTGGTTGATCAGGCATTTCTTGGACTCGTGCACGAATTCGATTGGGTCTTCCACCGTCAGGATGTGGCCGTATTCGTTTTCGTTGAGGTAGTTGACCATGGCCGCCAAGGTGGTGGACTTGCCCGAGCCGGTCGGCCCGGTCACCAGCACCAGACCGCGCGGCTTGAGCGACAGGTCGGCAAAGATCTTGGGGGCGTTGAGCTGCTCGAGGGTCAGGATCTTGCTCGGAATGGTCCGGAACACGGCACCCGAGCCGCGGTTCTGGTTGAAAGCATTGACACGGAAGCGGGCCAGGCCTTCGATCTCGAACGAGAAGTCGACTTCGAGAAACTCTTCATACTGCTTGCGCTGGGCATCGCTCATGATGTCGTAGACCATCGCATGGACCTGCTTGTGGTCCAGCGGGTCGACATTGATGCGGCGCACATCGCCATGGACCCGGATCATCGGCGGCAGGCCTGCAGACAGGTGCAAGTCCGACGCTTTATTTTTGACACTGAATGCCAGCAATTGGGTGATATCCACTGCAGTTCCCTCGTTGTTTTGGTACGCTTTGCGTGCAAGGCCTCGTTGTCAACCAGTTCCAAGGCCGTGCATATTTTTACATTATGAGCACGATTCCCGAAAAAATTCAGCAGGTTCGCCTGCAAATCGACAACGCCTGTCGTGCCAGCGGCCGGCCCGAGGGCAGCGTGCAGCTGCTGGCCGTCTCCAAGACCTTTGGCGTGGACGCCATTGCCGAGGCGGCCGGGACCGGCCAGCGCGCCTTTGGCGAAAACTACATCCAGGAAGCGGTCGAGAAGATCCGCTACTTTGCCGAGCATGACAGCTGGAAGGACCAGGGCCTCATCTGGCACTGCATCGGCCCGATCCAGAGCAACAAGACGCGCCTGGTGGCCGAGCACTTTGACTGGGTGCATACGGTGGACCGGCTCAAGACGGCCGAGCGCCTCTCCGCCCAGCGGCCCGCGCAGCTGGCACCGCTGCAGGTCTGCATCCAGCTCAATGTCGATGGCGGCATCACCAAGTCCGGCGTCGCGCCGGCCGAAGCCGCGGCGCTGGTGCAGCAGATTGCGCAGCTGCCCCGGCTGCAGCTGCGCGGCGTGATGAGCATCCCCGATGTGCTGCCCGACTTTGCCGCCCAGCTGGCCGTGCACCAGCGCGTCAAGGCTGTGTTCGATGACATCGCCGCACTGGGCCTGCCGCAGCTGGCGCAGTGGGACACCATCTCGCTGGGCATGACGGCCGATCTGCAGGCCGCCGTTGAGGCCGGCTCGACGATGGTGCGTGTGGGCAGCGGCATCTTTGGCCAGCGCGACTACGGCAGCGCCCACTGAAGGGCCGCATCTGCCAGCCCGCCAGCCCCGCAGCAGCGCTTGAAGCTGCGTGCTAAGCTGGCCCCGATTGTTCTGTGTACCCCCTCAAATAGACAGGAGACCCCCATGCCAGGATTGCTACCCGACGTTGACCCCGATGGCCTGCTGGAGTTTTCGGTGGTCTACACCGACCGCGCGCTCAACCACATGTCGCACCGCTTTATCGGTGTGATGGGCGAGGTGCTGCGCATCCTCAAGACCACCTACCACGCACACACGGCCGTGATCGTGCCGGGCAGCGGCACCTTTGGCATGGAGGCCGTCGCCCGCCAGTTTGCCAACCGCGCCAAGGTGCTGATCGTGCGCAATGGCTGGTTCAGCTACCGCTGGACGCAGATTTTCGACGAAGGCGGCCTGGGCGGCAGTGCGGTGATCTGCAAGGCCCGCCCCCAGGGCACGGGCCCGCAAGATGCCTGGGCCCCATGCCCGGCCGAAGAAGTAGCCGCCGCCATCCGCAAGGAAAAGCCCCAGGTGGTGTTTGCCCCGCATGTCGAGACGGCCAGCGGCATTGTGCTGCCCGACGACTACATCCAGACCATCAGTGCCGCGGCGCATGAGGTCGGCGCGCTGATGGTGCTCGACTGCGTGGCCAGCGGCGCGATCTGGGTGGACATGCAAAAGACAGGCGTCGATGTGCTGATCACCGCGCCGCAAAAGGGCTGGAGCGGCCCGCCTTGCTGCGCGATGGTGATGCTGTCCGAGCGTGCGCGCAAGGCCATCGAAGATACCAAGAGCAGCAGCTTCTCTTGCGACCTGAAGAAGTGGATGCAGATTGCCGAAGGCTACGAAAAGGGCCAGCATGCCTACCACGCGACCATGCCCACCGATTCGCTGGTGCAGCTGAGCAAGGTGATGCAGGAGGCCGAGGCCTATGGCCTGGACAAGCTGCGCAAGGAACAGACCCAGCTGGGCAAGGAAGTGCGCGCACTGCTCAAGGCGCGCGGCTTTCCGAGCGTGGCGGCGCCAGGTTTTGAGGCGCCCGGCGTGGTCGTCAGCTTCACCACCGACCCCGAGATCCAGAACAGCAAGAAGTTCGCCAGCGTGGGCCTGCAGACCGCCGCTGGCGTGCCGCTGATGTGCGACGAAGGGCCGGAGTTCAAGACCTTCCGCATCGGCCTGTTTGGCCTCGACAAATGGCATAACGTCGATCGCACCGTGGGCCATCTGCGCCAGGCGCTCGATGGTTTGGGTATCAAGGGTTAACTTGTGTTTTTAACGTGTTCTGCGCCTGCTATCCGGGTGCAGAATGCTGGTTTTTCTGAAGAACATTGGATTGGATTTCGCCATGAAAGCATTGACCGCCAGCGCCCTGTTCGCTGCCATCGCCCTGACCGCCGGCTTTGCCCAGGCACAAAGCAAGCCTGTGACGACCAAGAGCGGCCTGGTGTTTGAAAGCATCAAGGACGGCACCGGCGCCAGCCCCAAGGCCAGCGACACCGTCAAGGTGCACTACAAAGGCACCTTCCCCGACAGCGGCAAGGAATTTGACAGCTCCTACAAGCGTGGTGAGCCGATTGAGTTCCCGCTGCAAGGCGTCATCCCCTGCTGGACCGAAGGCGTGCAGCTGATGAAGGTTGGCGGCAAGGCCAAGCTGACCTGCCCGGCCTCCATTGCCTATGGCGCCCGTGGCGCGGGCGGCGTGATCCCGCCCAACGCCACCCTGAACTTTGAAGTGGAACTGCTGGGCATCAAGGGCCAGTAAACGCCGCTACTCACAAGCTAAAAAGCCTCCGCGTCTTGCTGGCGCGGAGGCTTTTTATTTAGTCGCTTTTACTGTCAGTGGGCATCAATGCGTCCTTGTTGCGCAGCGCTTCCACCAAGGCCAAGGTGCCCGGGTAGTCCGGAATCAGCCGGAGCGCAGCATTTTTGAGCTGGCCTAAGCGATCACGACTCTTGAGCGTGCCTTGTGCATGCAGCGTTAGCGATGCATCGACCAACTGCTGCAACTCATCTGGGGTCGGCTTGGCAAGCAGAGTCAAAGCGGAATAGCGTTGAAACGCGCGTTTGGCGGCCATGCGCTGCACACGGCATTCGGGGCAATGCACGCAGTCGGCGTCTACGTAAAACTGCAACACTTCAAACCAGTGTCTTTGTTCGGCCGCAAAAAAGATGAAGGGACGTTTGCAGCTACGACAGGTTTTGCGCATGTCGACATAGCACTCGCGCGGGAAGATGCTGAAATTCTGCTTGCTGGTATCCGCCATCAGCACCGATTCTGGAAAAATCTCCTCGGATTTATAGGACCAATGGCACTGCAAAATGGCCTCTTCTGAGACGCCTTGCACATGCGATGGCATGGGTGCACTTCCATAGCGCGGGTGCGGTACAAAGTCAGTTGACTGGCTGTGCTTTTTCTTTTTCATGTGCCTCATGTGCGGATGCTGTCCGGCTTAGTGTCGTTCAATCCCCAACCGCTTGGCCAGCCGCTGTAGGTTGGCGCGGTCCAGTTGCAGCTCGCGCGCGGCGGCGGCCCAGTTGCCGTTGTGGCGGGCCAGGCTGGCGCTGAGCAGTTGGCGCTCGTAGCGCTCCACCTGGGTGCGCAGGCCCAAGGTCTCGGCGCTGGCTGTTAGCCCTCCGGCCACTTCGGCCATTTCGGACGCGCGCAGGGGCGCGATAAGGCCCGTTGCCTGCTGGCCGGGTGGCAGCGGTGCGGCGGCGGCGCCGTCCCACAGGTCCTCCTCGCCAATGCTCAGCATGCGCGGTTTGCTGCTGTCCTTGCGCTGGCCCAGGGTGCGGCTGAGCGCCTTGAGTACCGCGCGACTGATGCAGTGCTCCAGCTCGCGCACATTGCCCGGCCAGGGGTAGCGCAGCAGGGCGGCCTGGGCGGCGGCATCCAAGCGCAGGCCGCCCAGTTGCAGGCGGGCGCGGTTCTCTTCGAGAAAGCAGCCGGCGAGGACCAGGGTGTCGCTGTCCCGCGCGCGCAGCGGCGGCACCACGACGGGGTAGACGCACAGGCGGTGGTAGAAATCGGCGCGCATGCGGCCGGCCTGCACTTCGGCGGCCAGGTCGCGGTTGGTGGCGGCAATCACACGCACATCGACCTGGTGCTCGCGGTCCGAGCCCAGGCGCTGCAGCTGGCCGCTTTGCAGCACGCGCAGCAGCTTGGCCTGCACCGACAGCGACAGCTCGCCGACCTCGTCGAGGAACAGGCTGCCGTGCTGGGCCTGCTCGAACTTGCCGCGCCGCTCGCTCAACGCGCCGGTGAAGGCGCCGCGCACATGGCCGAACAGCTCGCTCTCGACCAGGTTGTCGGGTAGCGCTGCGCAGTTGATGCTGACCAGCGGCTGCGCTGCGCGCGGCGACTGCGCATGCACGGCCTGGGCGACCAGCTCCTTGCCGGTGCCGGTCTCGCCGGTGATCAGCACGCACAGGTCGCTGGCGGCGACCAGCGCAATGCTGCTTTGCAGTTGCCGGATGGCCGGGCTGGTGCCCAGGATCTGGCGGCTGCGATCCGCACCCGGGTTGCGCGGCGCCGGCGCGCTGGCGCTGCGTGCGGCCTGGGACAGCTGCTGCACGCGCTCGGCCGTGGCCACGGTGGCGGCAGCCAGGTTGCTGAAGGCCTGCAGCAGTTCGAGCGCATTGCCATCGGCAAAACGGTCGGGTTCCAGCGCATCCAGGGTCAGCAGGCCCCAGGCCAGGCCGCCGGTCTGCAGCACGCAGCCCATGCAGTCATGCACATGCAGCTCGCCCGGGGTGGTGATCAGGCCGTCATAGGGGTCGGGCAGGGGGCTGTCGGGCGCAAAGCGCATGGCCTGGCCGGCGGCCAGCAGCTGGGCCAGGCGCGGGTGCTCGGCCACCTTGAAGCGCCGGCCCAGGGTATCGGGCACCAGGCCATCAATGGCCACCGGCTCCAGCCATTCGCCGTTGAGGCGCAGCAGCGCCACCGCATCGGCGGGCAACAAGGTGCGCAGGGCCGCGAGCAGGCGGCGCAGGCGCTCGCGCTCGGGCAGCTCCTGGGCCAGATCGGCCACCAGTGGAATCACGGCGTGGAGGATTTTGGAGGATGTCAAAACGACTCGGGGTGTCAAAAACACAGCATTTAGGTGTTGTCAGTATGACTGCATGCATTGTGCAAGATATTGATATTCCACAAACCCGGTGTTGGCACGTTGCATGCATTGATAAAACCAACCACATGCAAGGAGAGTTAGATGCTGAGCGATAGCCAAAAACAGATCATCCAGGCCACCGTCCCGCTGCTGGAGACCGGCGGCGAGGCGCTGACCACGCACTTCTACCAGATGATGCTGAGCGAGTACCCCGAGGTGCGCCCACTGTTCAACCAGGCCCACCAGCAAAGCGGTGCCCAACCCCGCGCACTGGCCCATAGCGTGCTGATGTATGCCAAGCACATCGACAAGCTGGAGAACCTGGGCGACCTGCCCGCGCAGATCATCAACAAGCATGTGGCGCTGCAGGTGCAGCCAGACCAGTACCAGATCGTTGGCAGCTGCCTGCTGCGCGCGATCCGCGAGGTGCTAGGCGCCGAGATTGCCACCGATGCGGTGATCGATGCCTGGGCTGCTGCCTACACCCAGCTGGCCGACATCCTGATCGCTGCCGAGGCCAAGGCCTATGACGCCATTGCCCATACGGAAGGCGGCTGGCGCGGTGCGCGTACTTTCAAGCTGGTGCAAAAGGTGGCCGAGAGCGCCGAGATCAGCTCCTTCTACCTGGAGCCGGTCGACGGCCAGGCCGTGATTGCCCACCAGCCGGGCCAGTACATCGGCCTGCGCGCCATCGTGGGTGGCACCGAGCAGCGCCGCAACTACTCGCTGTCGGCCCCGAGCAATGGCCGCAGCTATCGCATCAGCGTCAAGCGCGAGCCCGGTGGCAAGGTCTCCAACTACCTGCATGACCTGCAAGTGGGCGACACCTTGGAGCTGTTTGCACCGGCCGGCCATTTCACCTTGCAGGCGAGCGAGCGCCCGCTGGTGCTGATCAGCGGCGGCGTGGGCATCACCCCCACGTTGCCGATGCTCGAAGCCGCGCTGCAGACCGAGCGCCCCATCACCTTTATCCACTGCGCCCGGGACAGCGCCGTGCATGCCTTCCGCCCGCAGATCGATGCGCTGGCCCAGGCGCACCGCCAGCTGCAGCCGCTCTATGTGTACGACAAGGTGGCCGAGGGCGAGGCGGTGGCTGCCCAGGGCCATCTGACCGAGGACCTGCTGGGCCAGTGGCTGCCCGCCTCGCGCGATGCCGATGTCTACTTTCTCGGCCCCAAGCCCTTTATGCGCTCGGTCAAGGCCTCGCTGCGCAAGCTCGGCGTGCCCGATGCCCAGGTGCGCTATGAGTTCTTTGGCCCGGCCGAGGCGCTGGCCTGATCGCAAGCTTCTGAAGCGCTGAGGCGCGCGGCATTGACCGCGCCACATGCAAAAACCCGAGCCATGCTTGCCTTGAGTGGCCAGCGTGGGTCGGGTTTTCGTTTTACCGGGCCGCATTCTATACAGCCCAGCGGGGGCGATCAGGCCAGGACTCAGTCCTTGTAATAGGCCTCGACGGTGCCCTTGAGCTTGATCAGCAGGGGCTTGCCCTTGCGGTCCACGGTCTTGCCGGCGGGCACCTTGACCCAGCCTTCGCTCACGCAGTATTCCTCGACGTCCACGCGCTCGGTGCCGTTGAAGCGGATGCCGATGTCATGGTTGAAGACTTCGCGCACAAAGTGCGGGCTCTTGGGGTCGATGGACAGGTGGTCGGGCAGTTCGGGGCGGGCAGTGGTATCGGTCATGGTTGGTGCAGAAGAGAACGCGGCCCTGGGCCGCACAGGCCGCCATTGTCCACACTTTGGCGGCACCTCGCCCGGTGGAGGGAAACCCGCGGCCATGGCAGGCAAGCGGCAGGCAAACCGCGCAGTTGGCTGACTTGGCAAGCCCCGCTGCTTGCCGCTACAGTGGTCGCCATGCCTTTGCTACTGACCGACGAGCAGCAGCGTTTGCTGCGCCGCGCCAAGCTCACCCCCTTGCTGCTGCTGCTGCTGGTGGCCTTGCTGTTCATCGTGGCCAGCTGGTGCCTGGGCCAGCCGTTTGCGCAGTCACGCCACTGGCAGCTGGCGCTGCGCTGCCTGCGGGCGATGACCGAAGCGGGCATGGTTGGCGCGCTGGCCGACTGGTTTGCGGTGGCCGCGCTCTTCAAGCACATCCCGATACCGTGGATCTCGCGGCACACGGCCATCATTCCGCGCAACAAGGACCGCATTGGCGAGAACCTGGCCGTCTTTGTGCGCGAGCGCTTTCTTGATGGCGACTCGCTGGTGCAACTGGTGCGCACGCACCAGCCGGCCGACAAACTGGCGCAGTGGCTCAAGTCGCCGGCCAACGCCGAGCTGCTGGGCCACCAGGTGGCGCGCCTGGCCGCCGCTGCACTGGCCACCGTGCAGGATGCGCAGGTCGAGCGCTTTATCAAGCTGGCGCTGCGCACCTTGCTCGGCCAGATCGATCTGTCGCAGTCGCTGTCCAAGGTGCTGGCGGTGCTGACGCACAACGGCCGCCACCAGGTGCTGCTGGCGCAGGCGCTGGACAAGCTCGTCGAGCTGCTGCACGAGGCCGAAACCCGCGCCCTGATCGCGCAGACCATTGCGCATTGGCTCAAGACCGAGCATCCGCTCAAGGAAAAGATGCTGCCCACCGGCTGGCTCAGCGACAAGGGCTCGGCGATGATTGCCAGCAGCCTGGAGCACCTGCTCGACGCCATTGCCGACAACCCCAGCCATGTGCTGCGCGCCAAGTTTGACCAGACCATGCAGGAATGGGTGGAGCGGCTGGCCCAGGACCCTGCCTGGCATGCCAAGGGCGAGGAAGTGCGCCGCTACCTGCAGCACGACCCTGCCGTGGGCCAGTATGTGCAGGAGCTGTGGCAAAGCCTGCGCGCCAGCCTGCAGGCCGACCTGGCCAACGAGCATTCGGCGATGGCGCGCAATGTGCGCGGCATGGGTCTGTGGCTGGGCAAGTCGCTGGCGGGCGACGCGGCGCTGCGCACCGCGCTCAATACGCGCATGGAGCTGTGGGTGCGGGAGCTGGCGCCCGAGATTTCGCAGTTCTTCGGCACCCATATTGCCGACACCGTCAAGCGCTGGGATGCGCGCGAGCTGGGCGAGCTGATCGAGTGGAACATTGGCCGCGACCTGCAGTACATCCGCATCAATGGCACCTTGGTGGGCGGGCTGATCGGCTTTGCGCTGTTCTGGCTGGGCTGGCTGGTGAACCACCTGGGTGCGGGCTCCGTGTAGGTAAAACCGCAACAGTGGGCGGCGTCTATGCTTCACGCCGGCTTCACATTAGTCAACACTTCTTTATTGTTCTATATAATAAGAAGCATTCGCATTTGCTAAGCGTCAATCCACGTTCTTCGTTGCCCAGCCAGGTGGCGCCAGCCATCTCCATGCCGCACAGCCCGGCATGCACGCCAGGGCGGCCCAGGCTCAGCCCGTCCTGACCCTGCCGCGCCGCGACTGACCGCGCCAACCCCCCGCGAATAACCGCTGGCCCTGCGCCTGCGCCTTTGCCTGCTCGTTACGAGCGAGCAGGTAGCGCTGCCGCATGCCATACCTTGATCTGAACCGGAGTTTTTCCATGACCGCCCGCCCCCTCTCTGCAGCCTGCGCTGCCCGCCATTCCTTGCTGTTGCACGCCAGCCCGTCGCCGCGCAGTGCCGTGCCCCATGCATGGCGCGCCACGGCGCTGGTGGCCGCTGCCCTGCTGGCTGCGGGCCCTGCGCTGGCGCAGACCGAGGCGGAGGCTGACAAGACCTTGTCGACCGTGGTGGTGACGGCCTCGGGCTTTGAGCAGGCGGTAGAAGATGCACCGGCCTCGATCACGGTGATTCCGCGCCAGGAGCTGGAGAAAAAGGCCTACCGCGATGTGACCGATGCGCTGCGCGATGTGCCCGGCGTGGTCATCACCGGCGGCGGCAGCTCCAGCGACATCAGCATCCGGGGCATGGCCTCGAACTACACAATGATCCTGGTGGATGGCAAGCCGCAAAACTCGCGCGAGACCCGCCCCAACAGCGATGGCGCCGGCATCGAGCAAGGCTGGTTGCCGCCTCTCAGCGCCATCGAGCGCATCGAGGTGGTGCGCGGCCCCATGTCCTCGCTTTACGGCTCGGATGCGATGGGCGGTGTGGTCAACATCATCACGCGCAAGGTGGCCAAAGCGTGGACCGGCACCCTGAGCGCCGAGACCACGCAGCAGGAGTCTTCATCGTCGGGTGATATCTACCAGAGCAACTTCTACCTGGCCGGCCCGATCCAGAGCGAGGTGCTGGGCCTGCAGATCTACGGCCAGAAATCGCGCAGGCTGGAGGACAGGTTTGTCGGCGGCTTCAACGAGCAAGACAGCAGCTCGGGCACCGCCAAGCTCACGCTCACCCCCAACAAGGACCACGACCTGGCGCTCGAAGTGGGCCGCACCCTGCAAGACCGCTATGCAACGGCCGGCAAGAGCGCGAGCCGCGCCTCCAGCTACTCGGACTATGCGCGCAACCACATCGCCCTCTCGCACACCGGGCGCTGGGGCTTTGGCACCTCGACCACCTACCTGCAGCACGAGGAGATCGACAACCCCGGCCGCCAGATGAACCTCAAGAACACCGAGTTCAACAGCCAGATCGTGCTGCCGATCGGCGAGCGCAACCTGACCACCTTGGGCCTGAGCTACAAGCATGAAAAGCTGATGGACAACGGCAACCAGATGAAGGTGGACAACCCGATCAACACGCTCAAGCGCTACCAGTGGGCGCTGTTTGCCGAAAACGAATGGAAGGTGACCGATGCGATTGCGCTGACCACCGGCCTGCGCATGAACCATGACCAGAACTACGGCACCGACTGGACGCCGCGCGTCTATGGCGTTTGGCATGCAACGCCCGAGTGGAGTGTCAAGGGCGGTATCTCCACCGGCTTCAAATCGCCCAGCCTGCGCGCTGCGGTGGCCGATTGGGGCCAGATCACCGGCGGCGGTGGCGACCCGGCCATCATCCGAGGCAACCCCAACCTCAAGCCCGAGAAAAGCACCAGCCAGGAGCTGGGCGTGATCTGGGACAACCGCCGCGATTTCACCGGCAGCCTGACCCTGTTCAACACCGACTTCAAGGACAAGATCACCGAGGTGCGCAGCTGTGAGGACACCGAGGGCGGCGGCCGCGCCATCGTCACCGGCAACTGCACGGTGCTGGGCACGCCCTACAAGTTCATCAGCGACCGCACCAATGTCGACAAGGCCACCATGCGCGGCGTGGAAGCGACTGCCACCTGGAAGGCCAGCGAAGCGCTGCGCCTGGCGGCCAACTACACCTTCACCCGTTCGGAGCAAAAGAGCGGCCGCTTTGCCGGCCAGCCGCTCAACAAGATGCCCAAGCACATGCTCAACGCCACCCTGGACTGGCAGGGCACGGACAAGCTAGGCGTCTGGAGCCGCCTCAACTTCCGGGGCAAGAGCTCGGATTACCTCAGCCGCACCTCGATGGCCAAGGGCACGCCGTCCTTTACGTTCATGGACCTGGGCCTGAACTATGCCTACAGCAAGGATGTGCGCTTGAGCACCGGCATCTACAACCTGTTTGACAAGCGGGTCGATAGCGCCACCTATGACGCAGTCTATGACGGCCGCCGGTACTGGGCCAAGGTGACGGTCGGGTTTTAAGAACCTGTTCAAAGTATCCTCGCGCCGCGACAGTGTCTTTGCGGGATGGGATGCTAGGGGGCGCCCAGCCGCGCAACACCGCAGCAATAGCCGCGCTATTGCGAGGATTTGCAACAACGCAGACCGCCCCTGCCCGGGCGGCCCTAGCCGGGCGCCCGCAAAGCCACTGTCCCTACGGGTTGGAGTGAAATCGGGCGATTTCTGCGCGCTGGCCCTTGCTTGCACCCCGGTGCAAGCTGCGTTCCATCCCTTCGAACTCATCCCGATTGCACTCCAACGCGGCTGCGTAGTGACTTTGAACAGGTTCTAAGGCTGTAGCTTTTAAACCATAGCCAATTGCTGGCGCCACCGCAGGGGCGCCAGCAGCCGCAAACCCGCGCCCCGCCTGGCTGTCACGCGGCAGCACAGGGGGTGAATTGGTTGCGCCCGAAATAACTTTACAGTCGCGAAACTTCGCAAACCGTAACAATTCTTCATCAATCTATATAATGAGAACTATTCGCATATAAACGTCTCGCGTCCCTCTTGCTGCCTATCGCGCGATAGCGCAGCCATGCCTTCCCGGGACGGCGCCCTGACAAGCGCCGTGACCGCAGACCTGCACAACAAGCGAAGCATCGCTGGCCCGCCGCCAGTGCCTGCGGGTGGTCTCCATCTGCAGGCGCCTGGGGCGAGCTGTTGTCTACCTGATTACCGATTATTCCCATGTCCTCCTCTGCCCCGTTGGCAGCGGGTCGCGCGCCAGCACGGCCTCTGCGTCTTGATTTCCACCCACTGCCATCGGCACCCCAGCGCCATGCACTGCGCGCCATCGCGGGCGTGGTGGCCGGCATGCTGGTCCATGGCGCAGCGGCCGCGCAGGCGGCCGATGCCGAAGGGCAAGCTGCCAGCGACAAAACGCTGGGCACCGTGGTGGTGACAGCTGCAGGCTTTGAGCAGGAAGTGACCCAGGCGCCGGCCTCGATCACCGTGATTCCGCGCGAGAAGCTCGAGCAGGGCGCGTACAGCAACCTGCATGACGCGCTGCGCGATGTGCCCGGCGTCATCATGACGCCCTCGGACAACAACTCCAACGACATCAGCCTGCGCGGCATGGGTGCCAACTACACCTTGATCCTGGTCGATGGCAAGCGCATGAGCACGCGCGAGACGCAGACCAATGGCTCGACGGGGACCGACCAAAGCTGGGTGCCGCCGCTCGAAGCGATCGAGCGCATCGAGGTGGTGCGTGGGCCCATGTCCTCGCTCTACGGCTCGGACGCGATGGGCGGCGTGGTCAACATCATCACGCGCAAGGTCGCCAAAGAGTGGCATGGCTCGCTGCGTGCCGACGCCACCTTGCAGGAGCGCTCGGCATCGGGCAATGCCTACCAGAGCAACTTCTACCTCTCGGGCCCGATCAAGGAAGAGCTGCTGGGCATCAGCCTCTACGGCAACTACAGCAAGCGCGACGAAGACCGCATCTACCAGGGCTACAACGACAGCGATACCAAGGCGCTCAACGCCCGCATTGCGCTCACGCCCAACAAGGACCACGACATCATTGCCGAAGTGGGTTCGGCCAGGCAGCACTTTATCTCCACGCCGGGCAAGACCTTGCTGGAGACCGGCGAGCTGTCGGACCGCAAGTTCGAGCGTGAGAATTACTCGCTGCAGCACAAGGGCCGCTGGGGCTGGGCCTCGTCCGATACCTATGTGCAGCATGAGAAGACGCGCAATATCTCGCGCGAGATGACCATCAAGAACACGGTGGCCAACAGCAGCTGGGTGATTCCGGTGGGCGACGCGCACATCGTCAGCACCGGCTTGTACTACAACAAGCAGGACCTGACCGACACCACCACCAACACCTTGCCCGGCAGCAACCGCACCACCGCCGACCGCACCCAGTACGCCTGGTTTGCCGAAGACGAATGGCGCTTGCGCGAGGACTTTGCGCTGACCGGTGGGCTGCGCTATGACCACGACAGCAAGGGCGGCTCGCAATGGAGCCCGCGCCTTTATGGCGTGTGGAACCTGAGCCCGCGCTGGACTGTCAAGGGCGGCGTCTCGACCGGCTTCCGCGCCCCATCCTTGCGCCAGACCCTGGGCGACTGGGGCCAGGCCAGCCGAGGCGGCAATATCTATGGCAACCCGGATCTGAAGCCGGAGAAATCGCTGTCCAAGGAAGTGGGCGTGCTCTACAACGATGGCGCCGGCCTGTCGGCGGGCCTGACGGTGTTTGACAACGACTTCCGCGACAAGATCACCCGCATTGCCTGCCCCGAGTGTGGGCCGCTGAATTCGTCCGGCAACACGCCCACCACCAATGTCAATATCGACAAGGCGGTGACGCGCGGCATCGAGGCAACGCTGACCACGCCGCTGGCGCGCAACCTGGACCTGAACTCCAGCTACACCTTCACCAAGTCCGAGCAAAAGAGCGGCGAGTTTGCCGGCCAGCCGCTGTCGCAGCTGCCGCGCCACATGCTCAATGTTGCGCTCGACTGGAAGCCGTCGGACCGCTGGAACGGCTGGACCAAGCTCTCCTACCGGGGCAAGGAAAGCCAGCCCACTGGCGGCCGCTCGGCCCGCACCTGGGTCGCTGGCAGCTATGCGATGTTCGATGTGGGCGGCTCGTTCCACTACAACAAGAACACCACCTTCTTTGCCGGCATCTACAACCTGTTCGACAAGGACGTGTACTACGAAGACTACGCCACCGTGCAGGATGGGCGCCGTTACTGGGTCGGCATGAACCTGAAGTTCTAAACCACCGCGCGGCGCCCCGCATGCCTGCGGGCGCCGCCTCAACTTGATTGACATGCATTGGAGAAAGACATGACCCAGCCATTGACCACGGCCTGCTGGCGCGCCAGCGCCGGTGCTGCCCTCGCCACGTCGCTGTTTGCTGCCCCGGCAGCCTTTGCGCAAGCCCCCGCCCCCAAGGCCCCGGCAACGATCACCGTGCAACACGCCAAGGGCAGCACCGTGGTGCCCTTGGCGCCCAAGCGCGTGGTGGTCTACGACCTGGCATCGCTCGACACCATGCAAGCACTGAACCTGCCAGTGACCGCCTTGGCCAAGGCCAACTTCCCCAGCTATATGCAGGCCTATGCCGATGCGCGCTACCTGCCAGCGGGCACCTTGTTCGAGCCCGATTTTGATGCGCTCAGCCACATCCAGCCGGACCTGATCGTCGTTGCGGGCCGCAGCACCGGCAAGTACGAGATCCTGAGCAAGATTGCGCCTACGCTGGACCTGAGCGTCAACAACCAGCAGCTGCTGGCCGATATGCAGCGCAATGTGACGACGCTCGCCTCGCTGTGGGGCAAAGAGGCCCAGGGCGAGCAGCTGATGCAGCGCGTACGCGCCGAGGTGGACAGTACCCGCGCGCTGGCCCAGCAGCAGGCACCGGGCCTGTTGGTGCTGGCCAT
The DNA here is from genome assembly GCF_003105075.1 of Comamonas sp. JNW. Lineage (NCBI taxonomy): Bacteria > Pseudomonadati > Pseudomonadota > Betaproteobacteria > Burkholderiales > Comamonadaceae > Comamonas > Comamonas sp. JNW. The sequence goes on along the minus strand of NZ_QETI01000020.1, from coordinate 26,612 downwards.
CAGCACCATGCTCAATGCCCAGCCTCCCGGCGCGCGCTTTGGCCTGCTGCACGATGTGCTGAGCGTCCAACCTGCCCTGCCCGCCGATGCCAGCAAGCCGCGCGGCGTGCCGATGAAGATGGAAGAGATCCGCCAGCTCAACCCCGCCTGGCTCTATGTGATCGACCGCAATGCCGGCACCGGCAGCACCACCGGGCGCGACGGCAAACCGGTCGTCGCCAGCACCGAGCTGTTCAACAACGACGCTATCCGCAACAGCGCTGCGGGCCAGCAGGGCCGGGTGGTGTTCCTGGATCCACAGGTCTGGTACCTGCTGGGTGTGGCCGGGCCGCAGGCGATGCTGCATACGACGGCGCAGCTGAAGGCCGTTTGGAGCCCACGCTGAGGTCTTGACGCGGGAAGACGCTTTCAGGGGGCGGCATGTTATGCCTCCCCTTTCTTGCGACGGGCGGTCAGGATGCCGTTGCCAGCGCAAAGCCCTCATCCAGCCAACCGGTGATGCCGCCGGCCATGATCTTCACGGGCCTGCCCAGTTGCGCTAGGCGCAAGGCGCCCCGGGCCGCGCCATTGCAGTGCGGGCCGGCGCAATAGGTCACAAACAGCGTATCGGCGGGCCAGGCCGCCAGCTTGCTCGTAACGATCTTGCCGTGCGGCAGATGCAGGGCGCCAGGGACATGGCCTTGTGCATACAGTGCCGCGCTGCGCACATCGAGCAGCACAAAGTCGGGCTGGCCATGGCCTAGGGCATCGTGCACATCCCAGCAGTCGGTCTCGAACGTGAAGGACCGGGAAAAATGCGCCACGGCATCGGCACTGGCGGCAGCGGGAATCTGGCTGACATAGCGGCTCATGAAGTACTCCTGGTAAACATGCCAGCGATTTTGCGGATCGAACCTGTTGCCTACAATTGGCGCAGAAGACATAAAGGGAAGGATTTGCGCCAATGTCTGCACGCTTGCTGGGCCCGCTGGTCGTCGCACCGGTCTACAACGGTCTTTGCACCTTTGAGTTCTCGATGGTGGCCGAGGTGTTTGGCCTGGAGCGGCCCGAGATGGGTGAGGGCTGGTACCGTTTTGCGAGTGTGGCCGTTGAGCCGGGCCCGCTGCGGGCCCAGGGGGGCTTGCTGGTACAGGCCAGTGCAGATATGGCCTTGCTGGAGCAGGCGGACCTGATCGTGGTGCCCGGCTGGCGCGGCATGGACGAGCCGGTCCCGCCCGCGCTTCAACAAGCCTTGCGGCGCGCGGCGCGGCGCGGGGCCACCCTGGCATCGATATGCTCGGGCGCGTTTGTGCTGGCCGCCGCCGGCTTGCTTGACGGGCGCCGTGCCGCCACCCATTGGCGCTACGCCCAGGCGCTGGCGCAACGCTACCCGGCCATCGACGTGGATGCCCAGGTGCTGTACGTGCAGGATGAGCGCATCTTTACCTCGGCGGGCAGTGCGGCGGGGCTCGACCTGATGCTGCATCTGGTGCGCTGCGATTTTGGCGTGCAGGCGGCCAACAGCGTGGCTCGGCGCCTGGTGGTTGCTGCGCACCGCAGCGGTGGGCAGGCGCAGTTCATCGAGCAGCCGCTGGTGGCCGATACATCGGGCAAGCTGGCGCAGCTGCTGGACCAGGTGCGCGCCGATCTGCGGCGGGACTGGACGGTGGCCGCGATGGCCGAGGTGCTGGCGATGAGCCGGCGCACCTTTTTGCGCCGTTTCACGGCAGGCACCGGCATGGCGCCCAGCGCCTGGTTGGCGCAGGCGCGGATGGAGGAAGTGCGGCGGCTGCTGGAGAGCACCAGCCTGCGTGTGGAGCAGATTGCCGACCAGGCAGGCTACCGCAGCGTGCAGGTGCTGCGCGACCAGTTCAAGCGCAGCCTGGGGGTGTCCCCCAGGGCATACCGCGCATCATTCACCGCGCCCTTGGGACCCTCTGCAAAACTCCCTGCCGTGGTCTGAACGCGGTCTCGGGCGATCCGCTGCGTTGTCTTCCTTGCCAATAGCTACGGCTATTGACTGCAAAAGACGCCTTGCGGCTCATCCCGATCCGCGTCCATCCCGCTTGGCGAGGGTTTTGCAGAGCATCCCTAGCGCCCAGACCCGCCGCTGTGGCGGCCGGGCTGCTGCACAGTCTCAGCGGCCGTGCAACTGCACCGCCTGGCTGGCGGCCAGCGCCGCGATGTCGTCGCTGCTGTAGCCCAGCTCCTGCAGCACCTCGGCGGTGTGCTCGCCATACTGCGGCGCGCCGCGCCGGGTCACGCCATTGCCGTGCGAGAACTTGATCGGCAGGCCCAGCGCCTGCACCTGGCCGGCGACGGGGTGGTCGACCTCGATCACCATGTCGCGCGCCAGCGTCTGCGGGTCTTCGAGCATGTCCTTGATCTTGCGCACCGGGCCTGCAGGCACACCGGCCTGCTCGAACTTCTCGACCCAGTAGTCGGTAGTGTTGCTGCGCATGGCCTCGGTGATGATCGAGATCAGCAGATCGCGGTGGGCCATGCGCTCGCGGTTGCTGGCAAAGCGCTCGTCTTCGAGCAGGTGCTCGAGCTGCAGCACGCGGGTCATGCCGACCCAGGTGGCCTGGCTCACCGCGCCGATGTTGATCCAGCCGTCCTGCGTCGGTATCGCCTGGTAGGGCGCGGCCACCGGGTGGGCCGAGCCCATGGGGCCGGCCGACTCACCGGTGGCAAAGGCCATGGCCACCTGCCAGTAGGTGTGGACCAGCGAGGCCTCGTACAGCGAGGTGTCGACATACTGGCCTTCGCCGGTGCGCAGCCGCTCGATGTAGGCGGCCAGCACGCCGGTCGAGGCCAGGATGCCGGCGGTCACGTCGCCAATCGGCACGCCGACCTTGACGGGCGGGCGGCCCGGGCCTTCGCCGGTCAGGCTCATGATGCCGGACATGCCCTGCGCAATCAGGTCATAGCCGGCGCGCTTGGCATAGGGCCCATTGAGGCCAAAGCCGGTGATCTTGCAGTAGATCAGGCCCGGGTTGCTCGCGCGCAGCACGTCGTAGCCCAGGCCGAGCTTTTCCATCGTGCCGGGGCGGAAGTTCTCGATCACCACATCGGCCTTGTCGATCAGGCGGCGCACCACCTGCAGGCCATCGGGGTGCTTGAGGTCGACCGCAATACCGCGCTTGTTGCGGTTGACCATCATGAAGGTGGCGGACTCGCCCTGGATCTCGGGCGGGATCGCGCGGCGGGTGTCGTCGCCGCCGGGCAGGCGCTCGACCTTGACCACCTCGGCGCCCATGTCGGCCAGCAGCAAGCCGCCAACGGGCCCTGCCATGACATTGGTGAGCTCAACAACAACGAGGCCCGACAGCGGGCCTTTGCGCGGGGTAGGGGAGGGCTGCATGAACGCTGTTACTTTCCTGTGAATACCGGCTTGCGCTTGTCCAAAAAGGCGCGGTAGCCTTCGATGAAATCCTGCGTGTCAAAGCAGGCGTAGCCCTCTTGCTGGTCGGCATCCGTCAATGGGGTGCCGCTTTGCAGCCGGGCGATGAATTTTTTGTGCCAGCGCGCCGACAGCGGCGCTAGATCACTGATGCGGGCGATGGTCTGGGCCAGCTCCTCGTCCCAGGCAGCTTGGGGCACCACGCGGGTCACCAGGCCTTTGCTGAGGGCCTCTTGGGCATCGAGCAGGCGGCCTTCGAGCAGCAGCTCCAGCGCCACCTGGGGGCCGGCGACATGCACCAGCGCCTCGAGCTCCGGGTAGGCGAGCACACCACCGAGGCGGCCGATGGGAATGCCAAAGCGGGCGTCGTCGCTGGCCAGGCGCAGATCGCAGCAGGCGGCCAGCTCCAGCCCGCCGCCGACGCAGGCGCCACGGATCGCGGCCAGGGTGGGAATGGGGCAGTGGCGCAGCAGGGCCATGGCCCGGTGCGCCTGCTGGGCAAACGCAATGCCCTTTTCCTTGGACGAGCGCAGCGATTCGAACTCGTCGATATCAGCGCCGCTGCCAAAGGCCTGGGTGCCTGCGCCGCGCAGCACGATGCAGCGCAGATCGCTGTCTTGCACCAGCACCTCCAGCTGCTCGGCCAGGTCGATCCACATCTGGTGGCTGATGGCATTGCGTTTGGCCACGTTGTCGATCAACAAGGTGGCGACATGGCCGTCGCGGCTAAGGGTGATCTGTCCACTCATGGGCTGGCTTTGTCAAAGGGTGATGGAAAAAGGCGCGCCAGTCAGCGCGCCGCTGGCGTTGAACGGGTGTTAGCCCCTGTCAGAACGCGGGGACGATGGAGCCCTGGAACTCCTTGTCGATGAACTGGCGCACCTCGTCCGAATGGTAGGCCTTGACCAGGCGCGCCACCCAGGGCTTGTCCTTGTCAGCCTGGCGCACGGCAATCAGATTGGTATAGGGCGACTTGGCTGACTCGCGGGCAATGGCGTCCTTGGTGGGGTTGAGCTTGGCTGCAATCGCATAGCTGGTGTTGATGACGGCGGCATCGAGGTCATTGAGCGCATGCACCAGCTGGGCGGCATCGAGCTCGCGCAGGCGCAGCTTCTTGGGGTTGTCAACAACATCCAGCGGTGTGGCCTTGATGCCGGCCGAGGCGCGCAGCTTGATGAGGCCATGCTCTTGCAGCAGCAGCAGCGCGCGGCCGCCGTTGGTGGGGTCATTGGGCAGACCGATCTGCGCGCCGGCGGGCAGGTCGGCCAGCGATTTCACTTTCTTGGAGTACAGCGCAATGGGCAGCACCACGGTGTTGGCGGCTGCCACCAGCTTGTAGCCCCGGTCCTTGACCTGCTGGTCCAGATAGGGGTGGTGCTGGTAGGCATTGGCATCCAGATCGCCGGCTACCAGCGCGGCATTGGGCTGGATGAAGTCGCTGAACTCGATCACCTGGATGCTGAGACCCTCTTTGGCGGCCGCTTGTTTGACGGCCTCGGCAATCTGCGCATGGGGGCCCGCCGTCACGCCCAGCTTGAGGGGCTTGTCCTGCGCAAAGGCAGGCGCGGCAAAGGTGGCAGAAACCGCCAGCAGGGCGGCGAGGGTGAAATGGCGCTTGAGCATGGAGGGCAGTCAGGAACAGGTAGACGGGCCCACATGCTACGTTCGATCGCTCAGATTAAAAAATAATATTATCGAATAACCAAAGACGCCATTCGCTATATGGAGCTGGTCAGTCGTCTGTTGGGTCGCCAGGTTCGGGGGCTTGGTCGCCGCCCGATGCCAAGTGCTGGCCGATCTGCATCCAGGCCTGGGCGGCTTCGGCATCGCCGGCAAAGTGGTGGCAGCTGGCCGCAGCCATGGCGATGCGGGCATTGCGCGGATCCAGGTCAAAGGCCAGCTCGTTCTGGGCGGCGGCGTTTTGCCACATCACCGTGGCATTGGGCGAGCCTTCCTTGTGCAAGGCATGGGCCTCGGCCATCCAGGCCTGGGCCAGGCGCAGCGCGGCTTCGGGCTGGTTGCGGTCGGCCTGGTGGGCGCGGTAAAACGCCTGGCCCGCCTGCTGCCACAGCGCACGGGCGGCAGCGAAATCGGTGGTGGCAATCTTTTGTGCCTCGGCAACGAACTGGTTGCCGGTGGCGAGGTGGTGGCTGTAGCTGTCTGCGGTCATGGGGCTGCGATGGTAGCAGCGATAGCAAGGGCTTGCAGGCGGCCCAGCACTTGCCACCGCGCGCGGTTTAGCTGTGCGAAATACGCGTTCCGAGCAAGGCCAGGAACTGCGCCAGCCACTGCGGGTGGGCAGGCCAGGCGGGGGCGCTCACCAGGTTGCCGTCGGTATGGGCCTGGTCCACGGCGATATCGGCATAGGTGCCGCCGGCCAGCACCACCTCGGCTTTGCAGGCCGGATAGGCCGAGCAGGTTCGGCCTTGGAGCACACCAGCGCCGGCCAGCAGCTGCGCGCCGTGGCAGACGGCGGCGACGGGCTTGTTGGCCGTGAAGAAATGGCGCACGGCGGCCAGCACCGCTTCGTTGTTGCGCAGGTATTCGGGGCCGCGTCCACCGGGGATCACCAGCGCGTCGTAGTCCTCTGCCTTGACGTCGGCAAAGCTTGCGTTCAGCGTGAAGTTGTGGCCGGGCTTTTCGCTGTAGGTCTGCGCACCTTCAAAGTCATGGATCGCCGTCTTGATATGGTCACCGGCTTTCTTGTCCGGGCAGACCGCATGCACCTGGTGGCCGACGGCCAGCAAGGTCTGGAAGGGCACCATGGTTTCGTAGTCCTCGCAGTAGTCACCACAGATCATCAGGATTTTCTTGGCCGGCATAGGTTCTCCAAAGGTTGGGTTCAGGCGGGTCTGCCTGCGCCATTGTGGGCCGGGCGGGCCCGGATGCCAAGGGCGGCGCGCGCGGGCAAAAAAAACCCTGCTCGTGGAGCAGGGTGGCAAAAGATGGCTTGGAGCCATCGCATGCTGTGGCATTCATGGATACAGGCCACATCTTGGGCGCAGCGCAGGCGCTACGGGCTTCTCCTCTCGGAAAAATCAGAACTTGTAGGTGACGTAGAGGAACGGGATGATCGGGTCCAGCGTCAGGCGGGTCTGCGATACCGCCACCTTGTTGCCATTGACCGTGGTGGTCAGCTTGGCGTCGGTCTTCATCGGCACATAGGACACCGAGAAGGTGATGCCCCAGTTCTTGTCGATCGCGTAGTTGGCACCGATGTTGAAGACCGGCGCCCATTGGCTGTCGATCTTGGCCGTGGTCTTGGCAACCCCTGGAGGCGCGCCGATCACACTGCCCAGCGTGTTTTGCAGACCGCTGGTCAGCCGCACACTGCGGAACTGCGAGTAGGTGACACCCAGGCCCAGCGAGACGCGGAACTTGTCATCGGCATTGCCAAAGAAGTACTTGCCCAGCAAGGAAGGCGCATACAAGCGCGCATTGCCCAGCTCACCAATGGGCTCCAGGGTGCCGGCGCCGTTGAGCTTGAGGCGCGGCGGAATGCCCAGCACGCCTTCGACTGCCCAGTTGTCGGTCAGGAAGTAGTGCACGTTCAAGCCCAAGGTGGTGGCGCTCTTGAGATCGGCACCCGAGCCAGGGATCTGGCGCTCAAAGGGCTCGACAAAGGTCAGCGGCTTGCTCTTGTCCTGGGGCGAGTAATTGAGCGCTCCGGCCCCTAACACCCAGTCGCCTGCCTTTTGGGCATAAGCGCTGCTTGCGAGCAAGGCGGTGGCCGCCAGCCACATCCATTTCTTGGCTTGTCTCATTGCTTTGTCTCCTTGGGTTGCTGTTTGAACGATCGTCAAATCTGGCTTGTCTCGAAGACAGAGCATAGGAAGCCTGGCAGCCCATGTCGACAGGGTAAGCGCTGAATTTCAGCAAAAAAAGCACACTCGTTCTAATTTGTGCAGACTTGGGGAAAATGCAGATGGGAAAGGGCGGGAGTTTGTTGTAAAAGCAGGCCTTTCTTATGCAGGCGTCTGCGGATCAAATGCAAGGATTTCCCATGCGGAGGGCGTGTAAACCTCGAACGATCCGGATGTGCAGCCCCTATCTATTGGTGCAAACATTTCATTCCAACCGGCTTGAATCAACGATCGGTTTCGCGCTCCACCTGCCGTGCAAAGTCCTGCACCGATCCCTCGTAGGGCTGGTTGTTGGCATCGAGCAGGATCTGGCGAATGGCAGGCGAGCGAAGGGCTTGTTCGATCAATGCATACAGATGCACCACCACCTGGGAGGGCGTACCCGGTGGGGCGAAGAGCCCGAACAGGGAATCCAGATTCGCGGATGGGTAACCTAGTTCCGCGAGGGTCGGCACCTCTGGGAGCACTGGCAGGCGACGCGGTGCGCCAACCGCCAAGGCCTTGAAGCGCCCGTCACGCAAGGCTGCGAGCTGGCTCGGTGCGACGTTGGTCGACAGCAGCTCGAAGTGGCCACCGAGCGCATCGGTCAATTGCTGCCCGCCGCCCTTGTACGGAATATGGCTGATGCGCACGCCCGCAAGCTGACTCACGCGTTGCAGCACGGTGTGCCCCGTCGTGCCTTCGCCTGTCGTTGCCCAGCGCAGCATGCCCGGGTGCTTGCGCGCCTCGTCGATCATGTCGGCGAACGCAGTGGGTGCGAGCGCGGAGGTGCCCACCAACAGCAGCGGCGTGCGCATGACACCCGCCACGGGCTGCACGGGCAATGGCGCTGCACCCCCTGGCGCTCGGGCACGCCGCGCGGCCGCGTGGCGCAGCAGGCCCAATGCGGCGGCGGCGGTAAAGACCAGCATCTGGCCATCGGGCGGACTGCGTTGCAAGAGCTCAAGCGCCAGCGTTCCACTCGCGCCAGACCGGTTCTCGACGATCACTGGCGCCTGGCGCTGCTCGGCCATGGCTTTGGCCAAGGCGCGCGCCACCAAGTCGCTGACACCGCCGGGTGGATAGGCCACCAGAATCTTGAGACCAGCGCCTGGCCTTTTCTGGGCGGCCAGTCCCTCAGTGGCCACGAGCGATGCGCCCATCAAGCCGCTCAGTAGCATGGCTCTTCGCGACCATCGTGGGGCGTTTGCCGGGGTCAGCTTGGGCCATTCGGACATAGGTTCACCTGCTTTTGGAGGCATGGCGCTTGGCCAGCTTCTTGGCCAAGGCGATCACCGTGCCCAACGGGCCATCGCAGTCATGCGCGCGGTACACCAAGGTCAACGGCGCCCAAAGGTCGAGGGACGGATCGAGTGAGCGATACACCACCGCATGGCGATGCGATCCTTTGATCGACGCCGGAACAATGGACAAGCCCACGCCTGCTGCCACCAGGTTCACATTGGTCATCATGCGCTCGACTTCGGCGGCCACTTCCACATGGACATGGCGTTGTGCACACAGCGCCAGCAGATTGGCATACAGGCCCGGTGCACCGGGCCTGCGCACCAGCACCAGTTTTTCGCCATCGAGCTCCTCCAGCATGACGGGCTGGGCGCTGTTGTGCGCCAACCGGTGGTCCACCGGGATGGCCAGCAGCGCTTCTTCCCGCAGCAGGGGCTCGAACGCCAATCCCTCCGGGTGTGCCACCGGCACGCGCAAAAAGCCGCAATGCAGACGTTGGGCCGCGACCGCTTCGGTGATTTCAGCGGCGTTGTTTTCGCTGACGCTCAGCAAGATGTCGGGGTGCGACTTGCGGCAGGTGCGCAGCACTTCCGGGGTGAAGGCATGCGCCGCCGCCGAGCTGGTGAAGCCTATGCGCAGATGGCCCCGCTCACCGCGCGCATACGCCTCGATGCGCTGCTGCATGGCGCCAAAGTCGCCCAGCAGCCGCTCGGCTTCTGCGCGCAGCTCATGGCCCAGATCGGTGAGATCCACGCCTTTGGGATGGCGACGAAACAGCGCGCTGCCCAGCTCGTTCTCCAGCGCCAGAATCTGCTGCGACAACGGCGGCTGCTGGATGCCCAGGCGCTCTGCGGCACGCGTGATATGGCCGCATTCGGCCACCGCAAGAAAATACCGGAGATGACGCAGTTCCATATATTTGAAAAGTATGCAGTTGATATCTTAGAAATCTTTGAAATATTTTGCAAGCCGACCAAGAATAGGGAGGCCCTCGCCAACCAAGCGCTGGTCCGCCAGCCTTGCGGGGAGCCGCACCCATAAAAAAACGCTTGATAGGAGACAAACCATGAAATCGCCTCTTCCCAAACTCGGCCTGCCCCTGCTGGCGCTGCTCGCGCTCAGCGGCTGCGGCGACGGCTCCCTGGTGCTGCAAGGGCCGTCCACCTCCAACGAGGCAGCGCCGGTGACGGCCACTTGCCCTGCCGATGTGCCCAGCGACGCGAAATGCCTGTCTGGCCGCGACTCCAAGGGCGCGTTCTACATGATTGCAGTGCCGGCAAAGTGGAATGGCATCCTGGTAATGCATGCGCATGGAGGCCCCGATCTGGCCGCCCCCGATCTGGACCGCTCCATGGAAGACCTGACCCGCTGGTCCATCATGGTGAAGTCAGGCTACGCATGGGCGGGCTCCTCCTACCGCCAGGGCGGAGTGGAAGTGCGCGCTGCCGCCGAAGACACGGAGCGTCTGCGCGGCATCTTCCGCAAGCATGTGGCGATCCCCAGCAAGACCATCTTGCATGGTCAGTCCTGGGGCGCTGGCGTGGCAGCCAAGGGCGCGGAGATGTTCACGCTAGAGACCGTCGGCGAGCGTCCCTACGATGGCGTTTTGCTGACCAGCGGCGTGCTGGGCGGGGGCACCCGTTCCTACGATTTCCGGCTTGATCTGCGCGTGGTCTACCAGTACCTGTGTGGTAACCATCCACGTCCCAGCGAACAGCCTTACGCACTCAACCTCGGCCTGCCCGCCAATGTCACGATGAAGCAGGCGGACGTGGCGCTGCGTGTCAACGAATGCCTGGCGCTCAACAAGCCCGCTGCCGAGCGCACACCCGAGCAGAAGGCCAAGATCCAGACCATCGTCCATGTGATCAAGATTCCGGAGAGCGCCATCCAGTCGCACATGAACTGGGCGACCATGCACTTCCAGGATATCTCCGCCAAGCGCACCGGCGGGGAGAGCCCGTTCGGCAATGAAGGCGCGGTCTACAGCGGCTCTACCGACGATGCGGCCCTCAACGCCGGCGTGCTGCGCTACAAAGCCAACCCTGCCGCCTACCAGACGTTCGCCACCGACACCGACCCGGTCGGCAAGATCCCTGTGCCGGTGCTGTCCACCAAATGGATCAGCGACCCGACCGCATTTGTAGAGCTCGATTCTCGTTTCCGCGAGGTGATGCAAGAAGGCGGCAGTGCTGCGCGTCTGGTGCAGACCTTCACGACAAACGGCACCCACAGCTTTATCAGCGATCCAACCTATCCCGCGCTGATGGACGCGCTGCTGCAGTGGGTGAACACCGGCACCAAGCCCACGCCTTCCGGCATCGCCAGTGCCTGCCTGGCCCTGGAAGCGACCTACGGCAAGGGCTGTAGCTTTGATGCGAGCTACACCTCACCTGCACTGTCCACACGCGTCGCTCCACGCCAACGTCCGCAGTGATCGCTGCTTGCGCTTGCCCGGTGCTTGGGTTCCACACGCAAGCGGGCAATGGTTGTTGCACTGGCCCAAGCTGAGGCCGGTGCAAAATCTGCTGCACAACACGGCACACCGGCCCGTGTTTCTGCGTCCTTCCTCAGCCTTGCGCTGCCCGCACACACACCAGCGCATCCACCTGGTCCAGCAGCATCTGCAGATGGCGCTCGCGCAGTGCGTGGCCCAGCAGGTCCACCTGCAGCAGGCTGCGCCAGGTGGCGGCGTGGTCGATGCGAAAGCCGCTCAGCGCAGAGATCAGGTAGTGCACATCGGTGGCAGTGACCTCGGGCTTGAACAGGCCCTGGGCCACGCCGCGCTCCAGGATGCGCTCCAGGGGGGTGAGGGCCGCCCGGCGCAATGATTCGGTGTTGGAGATCTGGCCCAGCATTTCGCCGCCCTGGAAGTTCTCCTGCAGCACCAGGCGCGTGAAGGCCTGGTTGTTGGCGTGGTAGTCAAAGCTTTTCTGGGCCAGTGCATGCAGCGCTTGCAACGGCTCTAGCGCGTCGAGGTTCAGGCTTTCTTCGGAGGCGCGGATATCGGTGTAGCTTTGCTCGATGACGGCCAGGTACACATCCTTCTTGTTGCCGAAGTAGTAGTACAGCATGCGCTTGGCGCAGCCGGCCTTGGCGGCAATGCGTTCGAGCCGGGCGCCGTCATAGCCATAGTTGGCAAACTCGGTCTTGCCGGCGTCGAGCAGGGCCTGGCGCATGCCTGCCGATGCGCCGGGCTCATCGGTCTGGGGGGGTTGAGAGGTTGGCTCTTGCTGGCCTTGCTGCTTGCTCACTGCCGGATCTCCGTGGACACAAGCGGGCAAGCGTACCATGCGCGCCCTTCGCGGAGCGTCGGCGATAAAAAAGCCATGGCTTGCAGTGCAGGCCATGGCGGGTTTGTGGGTCAAGGGGCTGGTGGCCCGACCCCATGCAGGTGCTTACTGGGCCTTGTCAGGCAGCGCGTAGGCGATCACATAGTCGCCACGGTCGGGCGACTGGCGCGCGCCGCCGGCAGAGATCAGCACATACTGCTTGCCGGTCTTGGGCGATTGGTAGGTCATCGGGCCGCCCTGGCTGCCCACGGGTAGGCGGCTTTTCCAGATCTCCTGGCCGTTGGCGGTGTTCCAGGCGCGCAGGTAGTAGTCCTGCGTGCCGGCAAAGAACACCAGACCGCCCTGGGTGGACAGGCTGCCGCCCAGGGTGGGCAGGCCCACGGGCATCGGCATGCGCATCTTGATGCCCATCGGGCCGGTGTCCTGCACGGTGCCCACGGGCACCTGCCAGACCACTTGCTGGGTCTTCATGTCAATCGCTGAGAGCGTGCCAAAAGGGGGCTTCTGGCAAGGGATGCCCAGCGGCGACATGAAGCGGTCCTTGATGACGGCATAAGGCGTGCCGCCCAGCGGCACCTGGCCCATGCCGGTGTTGGGTTGCTCGCCACCATCGGACAGCGCGGCCTTGGGCTTTTGCGGCATCATCTGCACCCACAGGCCCAGGCGCATGTCGTTGACAAAGATCAGGTGGTTGTTCGGGTCGGCCGAGATACCGCCCCAGTTCATGCCGCCCAGCGAGCCGGGGAAGCTCAGCGACACATCGGTGTCAGGCGCGGTGAACAGGCCTTCATAGCGCATCGACTTGAACTTGATGCGGCAGACCAGCTGGTCCAGCGGCGTCGCGCCCCACATGTCGGCCTCGGTCAGGGTCTGGGTGCCAATCTGCGGCATGCCGACGGAGACGCGCTGGGTGGCGGCATATTTCTCACCGGCAATGCCTGCGGGCTTGACCGGCACATCGTCCACCTGGGTCAGCGGCTGGCCGCTTTGGCGGTCCAGCACAAAGATCTGGCCGGCCTTGGTGCCAACCACCAGCGCGGGCGTGGTGCTGCCATCTTTTTGGGGGAAGTCGATCAAGGTCGGGGCCATCGGAATATCAAAATCCCAGAGGTCGTTGTGCACGGTCTGGTAGACCCATTTCTCATGGCCGTTGGTGGCATCCAGCGCCAGGATGGAGGCGCCGTACTTCAGATCGGCGGCCGAGCGGGGCACGCCATACAGATCGACCGAGGGCGAGCCCATGGGCAGGTAGACGGTGTTGGAGCTGGGGTCGTAGGTGGTGCCGGCCCACACATTGGCGGACGAGCGCGTGTAGGTGGCGCCGGGGGCCAGCACCTCGTTGGGCGTGTTGGAGCCCGCATCAAAGGCCCAGCGCAGCGCGCCGGTCATCACGTCAAAGCCACGGATCACGCCGCCGGGCATATCGACCTGGACGTTGTCGGCCACCCGTCCGCCGACAACGATGGTGGTGCCGGCCACGGTGGGGGCCGATGTGAGCGTGTAGTAGGCCGGGTTGGCAATGGCGCCCAGGCCCTGCTTCAGATCGACAATGCCCTGGTTGCCAAAGCCGGCGCAGAGCTCGCCGTTGTCGGCATTGATGGCAAACAGGCGCGCGTCGATGGTGTTCATCACAATGCGGCGCTGGCACTGGTCGCCTGCGGGCAGTGCGACGGGCTGCACCGGCGACGATCCCGCCACCTGCGGCACCGGCAGCGGCGCATTCGCATCAAAGTAGGCCAGGCCCCGGCAGCGTTCCCAGACACCGCCCACATGCGAGTTGGTGTCGTGGCGCCACAGCTGCTTGCCGGTATCGGCATCGAGCGCAATCACGTTGTTGCTGGGCGTGCAGACAAAGACCTTGTCACCCACTTGCAGCGGCGTGGTCTGGTCTTCGGCACCGGCGCCGGTGGATTGGGGTACATCGCCGGTGTGGAAGGTCCAGGCCACTTGCAGCTGGTTGACGTTGTCCACATTGATCTGGTCCAGCGCCGCAAAGCGGTCGTTGTTCGTGCCGTTGCCGTAATGGCTCCAGTCCTTTTGCGCGCTGGCGGCATCGACCGGCTTGCGGCTGATGGCCGCCTGGTTCTGCACCTCGGGATGGATCTGGAACATGGAGGCAAAGCTCACCAAGCCCACCAGCAACAGCACGCCCGCCAAAGCCAGCGGGCCCTTGTTGCTGCGCGCGCGCGGGGCGCCCGCTTGCAGCAGCGGCAGGCAGGCGCTGACCACCGCTGCGCCAAAGGTCATCGCCAGCAGGCGCGAGACCAGGCTCCAGTAGTCCAGCCCCACCTCGGCCAGGGCCCAGAGCACCGTGGCGGCAAAGGTAGTCAGGTACAGCCAGCCGCCCGAGCGGCGGCCGCGCAGCACCTGCACGCCCGACAGCAGCAGGCCCAGGCCTGCCAGCAAAAAGTACCAGCTTCCGCCCAGGCTGATGAGCTTGCCGCCGCCGACCAGAAAGGCCAGGCCGGCGATGGCCAGCACCGCGCCCAGCACGCCGAGCAGCAGGCGCACGGCCAGTGACGGTACACGCGCTTGTTGTGTCATATCGATCCTCGAATCTGACTTGGGCCTGGCAGGCGCAGCAGCCCTCTGCGCAAGGCCCGGGATGGGGCGTTGTGCAGAGGGCCCGAAGCAGTCGCTGCTACAGACCTTGTCTTGTGTGAGAAAAAATGTCCATTGTGGTGAGAAATAAAGTCCATCGCTGCCTGATGTGTACCGGATATTTCAAGAACTTCTGAAACATATAGCCGCCAAGCAGCCATGGGTTGGCGCAAATGCTGCTGGGGCGCGCGCTGAAGCGACGTGGATTCAGGCGCTGAAATGCTGCTTCATCAGCGGCTTCAGAATGCCGTGCACGGCCTTGACCAGGCGGTTGTGCGGCCGCGCTGCCGGTGTGGCCAGCACGATGCGGTTGCGGATCACAGGGTGGCTGACCTGGGCGGTGAACACCGGCGCGCTGCCCGGCCAGGTCTTCACAGCGCTGGCGGGTACCACCGAGCAGCCCACATTGCGGGCGACCAGGGACAGCACCATCTTGATCGAATCAACCTCGGCGACGATGCGCAGCGGCAGCTGCTGGTCTTCGACCGCGTCGTCAAAAATCATGCGCAGCGCCTGCGGGCGGCTGGGCAGCACCAGCGGGTAGTCCACCAGCTGGGCGACCTTGACCCGCTCGGGCAGGGGGCGGGTGCTGATCAGCACCAGGGGCTCGCGCGCCAGCGGCTCGGTCAACAGCTGCGGCGTGGGGCTGGGGTCAAACAGCACGGCCACATCCAGGCGGTCGGCCAGCAGCCATTCGCGCAGGCGAATGCTCAGGCTCTCTTCGACAATGATCGAGGCATCGGGGCAGGCCTGCAAAAACTGCTGCACCACATCGGGCGTGACCAGGCTGGCCACCAAAGGCGGCAGCCCCAGGCGCACCTTGCCGCGCGGGCTTTGCAGACGCGCGGCCATGTCCGCCTTGGCGGCATCGACGGCCGCGCAGATGCTGCGCCCATGGGCCAGCATGGCCTTGCCCGATTCGGTCAGCCGCACGCCCCGGCCATGGCGCTCGAGCAGCGGCTGGCCCAGCTCGGCCTCGAGCAGCTGCACCTGGCGGCTCAGGGTCGGCTGGCTCAGGTTCAGCGCCGCAGCGGCCTTGCTGTAGCTCTGTGCCTGGGCGACCGCCATGAAGTACTGCAAGCGCAGAAAATCCATGCATCACCTCTATATCTGATATTTGGATTTTATAGGCGATCAAAAAACTGGCAGTTCCACAATGCGCTCAAGACGACTCTTTGATGGCCTTGCATGAACGCCCCGACCCCCCACCTCCAGCAGCCCGTACAGACCTATATGCTGGCGCCCTCGCGCCCCAGTCTGGTGCTGCCCGCCGGCAGCTGCGACAGCCATGTGCATGTGTTTGGCCCGGTGAACGAATTTCCGTATGCGGAGCCGCGCAGCTTCACCCCCGCCGATGCGGGCAAGGAGACCTTGTTTGCGCTGCACCGCCATCTGGGCATCAGCCGCTGCGTGATCGTGCAATCGGCCTGCCATGGCTATGACAACCGCGTGGTCGAGGATGCGATTGCGCATGGCGGCGGCCGCTACCTGGGTGTGGCCCTGGTGCCGCTGTCGGTCGAACGCACCGAGCTGCAGCGCCTGGCCGCAGCAGGTTTTCGGGCGATCCGCTTTAACTTCATGAAGCACCTGAACACCGGCGCCTCGGTTGAGGACGTGGTGGCCTTGACGCCCATGCTGGCCGAGCTGGGCATGCACCTGCAGATCCATTTTGAGAGCGCGCTGATCCACAGCCTGGGCCCCGTGCTGCAGCAATCGGCCTGCCCGGTGGTGATCGACCACATGGGCCGTGTGGATGCCACGCTGGGCCGGGAAGGCGCCGATTTTCAGGCACTGCTGCGGCTACTGGAGCAGCCGCTGTTTTACGTGAAGGTCAGCGGTATCGACCGCATCGATGCGACGCCGCCCTACCAGCACGGCATTGCGCGGGCGCAGGAGCTGGTGGCCCATGCGCCCGACCGCGTGCTCTGGGGCAGTGACTGGCCGCACCCCAACCACACGCATGTGCCCGATGACGGTGTGCTGGTCGATGCGCTCGCGCGGTTCAGCCCCAACCCGGCGCATCTGCAGGCCCTGCTGGTGGACAACCCCCAGCGCCTCTACCGCTTCCCAGCCTGAGATATTCGCAAGGAAAAAAGCATGGCGATTTTTGATGCCCATACCCCCGTCAACCCGCAAGGCCGGCTCGCCGGCAAGGTGGTCTATATCACCGGTGCCGGGGCCGCTGGCGCGGGCTGGGGCAATGGCCGGGCGACGGCGATCCGCTTTGCGCAGGAAGGCGCACTGGTGTTTGGTGTGGACCGCAATGCCCAGGCGCTGCGCGAGACCGAGGGCAGCATCCGCAGTGCGGGCGGCCAGTTTGTCGCCGGCCACTGCGATGTGATGGATGCGGCCTCGATAGCGGCATCGGTGCAGGCCTGCCAGGCGGCGCTCGGGCGCATCGATGTGCTGGTCAACAACGTGGGCGGCTCGGCCAAGGGCGGGCCGGTCGAGATGGACGAAGCGGTCTGGGATGCCCAGCTGGACTACAACCTCAAAAGCGTGTTCCTGTGCTGCAAGGCGGTGCTGCCGCTGATGCAGGCGCAGGGCGCGGGCAGCATCGTCAATATCTCGTCGACCTCGGGCATGCGCTGGACCGGTGCGGCCCAGATTGCCTATGCATCGAGCAAGGCGGCGGTGATCCAGTTTTCCAAGGTGCTGGCCGTGCAGTACGCGCCGCACCGCATCCGCGTGAACACCGTCGTGCCGGGCCAGTTGCACACGCCGATGGTCGAGACCCGCTTGGCCGGCCAGCGCGCTGGTGGCGATGTCGAGGCGCTGCTGGCCCAGCGCCAGGCGCGTATTCCGCTGCCCTTCATGGGCGATGGGCGCGACACCGCCAATGCGGCGCTGTTTCTGGCCTGTGACGAATCGCGCTTTGTGACGGGCACCGAGATTGTGGTGGACGGCGGTATGACCGTGCGCTGCGGATAAAGCAAGATTATTGAAGGAGAAAACGATGAGATTCCACGCCTTTCCCGCAGCCCGCCAGTGGCTGCACGCTGCCGTGCTGGGCACCGCGCTGGGTTGCGCCAGCAGCGCCATGGCGCAAAGCGAGATGACGCGCCTGCTGGTGGCCTTTCCGCCCGGCGGCCCGGTGGACTTCATTGCGCGCACGATGTCGCAGCAGCTGGCCAAGGAATTGGGCCACCCGGTGATTGTGGAAAACAAGCCAGGCGCCAACGGCGCGATTGCTGCCGACAGCGTGATCCGCTCAGCACCCGACGGCAAAACCCTGTGGCTGACCAGCGTGGGTGCGGTCGCCATCAACCCTGCCCTCTACCCCAAGCTGAACTACAAGCCCGCCAGCGACCTGGTGCCCGTCTCGCTGGTGGTCAACAACGTGGAGATCATGGTGGTCAATGCGCAGACCAGTTTCAAGGACGCCAAGGACTTTGTGCAGGCCGCCAGCCAGCGCAAGGACAAGCCGATGACGATGGCGTCGTCCGGCACCGGCAGCGTGCCGCATCTGGCAGCCATCCAGCTCAATGAATCGGCCGGCCTGAATCTGATGCATGTGCCCTACAAGGGCGCGGCCCCTGCCATTACTGACCTGATGGCCGGCCATGTCGATGGCTTCTTTGGCGATATTCCCGGCCTGGTGGGCGCCATTGACAGCGGCAAGTTCCGGCCCGTGGGCATTGCCGCTGCCAAGCGCAGCGCCCGCTACCCGAACGTGCCCACCTTTGACGAGCTGGGCTACAAGGGCGTGGATTCGAACAACTGGTATGCGGTGTTTGCGCCCAAGGGCACCAGCGCCCCGGTGGCAGCCGCTTTGAGCCGCGCCATCCATGCGGCCTTGCATGCACCCGATGTGCAGCGCAAGATCGAGGCCTCGGGTGCCGAAGTGGTGGGCTCCAGCCCCGAAGCGCTGGCCCAGCAGCTGGCGACCGACACGGAAAAGTGGACCGCCATCATCCGCCGCAACCGCATCACCCCCGATTGAGTTTGAAAGACTGCCATGCGCATTGAAGCGATTGAGCCAGGCACGCGCAGTGCCCTGGCGGAGTTGGAGCAACAGATTAAGGCCGAGCGCGGCCGCATCTCGCCGCTCTACCAGGTGCTGCTGCACAGCCCGGCCATTGCCAAAGGCTGGGAGCAGATGCTCTCTGCCGTGCGCAACTACAGCAGCATCGATGCCGGGCTGCGCGAGCTGATCATTCTGCGGGTGGCCATGCTCAACCAGGCCGCCTATGAGTTCGAGGCCCATGTACCGCATGCGCTCAAAGCCGGCGTGACGCAGGCCGCCATCGATGCGACGCGCGACACCGGCACCACTGCCAGCCCGGCCTGGGATGGCCTGCAGCAGCTGGCCATCGCGGTGACCGACGCGCTGACCCGCGATCTGCAGGTGCCCGAACCCTTGTTTGCGCAGGTGGCTGCGCGCTTCAATGCACAAGAGCAGGTGGAACTGTTTGCCACCATCGGCGCCTACAACATGGTGTCGCGCTTTTTGAACGCCTTTGAGATTGGCCACTGATGCCCGCACCTGCTAACGCTATCGACAGCCTGCTGCTGCGCTGCACGCCGGCAGCCCATGAAACCGCCACCACGCTGGCGCAGGCCGCCCTGGCGCTGCTGCGCCAGGACTTGGCCGATCTGCAGCTTGACCTGCGCCTGGCGCGCGTGGCCCAGCAGCCCCAGGGCATTGCCTATCTGTACTTTGCACTCGGCAACCCGCAGCCGCTGAGCGCTGATCAAACCGCGCAGGCCGAGTGCCGTTTGCAGGGCGCGGGCATGGCCGGCCTGGCCGCTTGCGAGCTCTCGCGCCTGCAGCTGGTGATGCACCGGGTGGGCCCCACACACGGCGAGGCCACACCGGTGCACTATGCCGTTGAGATGGACCCCGAAGCCGGCTGGCAAGACGAGTTGTTCGCCTGGTATGACCAGGAGCATCTGCCCGGCCTGGCCGCCGTGGCCGGCACCGCCCAGGCCTTTCGCTACCTGAACCTGGACCATGGCCCGCTGTCGCTCGCCTGCTATGACCTGGTCGATGCCGAGGTGATGGGCTGCCCGGCCTGGCTGGCGGTGCGGGGTACAGATTGGAGCGCGCGCGTGCGGCCCCATTTCACCAACACGCGGCGCACGATGTTTGATGCGCAGCCGCTGGTTGTGGCGATACGCTAGGCACCGGCCACTGGCGAGCACAGCTCCACCAGCGTGCCATGCGGGCAGCGCACATAGGCCACTACCTGGCCCCAGGGCTTGGTGGTGGGCGCAGCGAGCGCCGTAGCACCGGCCGCCAATGCGCTGGCATAGGCCTGGGCCACATCACTGCTGACCAGCGCAATCTCTACCCCCAGCGGTTGGGCCGATTCGGACGCGGCCACATGACCGCCGCTGAAGTTGGCATGGCCCAGCGCATGGTCGGCAAAGGCCAAGGTGGTGGCACCGGTCTCCAGCTCGCCATAGCTGCCCGAGGGGTGCAGAAAACGGGTGGCCAGGCCAAAGGCCTGCGAGAAAAAAGCCAACGATGCCGCGACATCGGGCACATAGACGATGGTGTAGCCGAACTGCAGTGCTTGCATGGTGGGCGCCCTTTTTTTAGAACATATTCCTGGACCCGCACCAGCGGGCCACGCTTGCCGAACGCCCGAGACCGTGTTCAGACCACGGCAGGGAGTGGGGCTGAGGGACTTTAGCGGCTGGTGCAGGCCTTGCAGGTTTGCAGGGCCAGGCGGTGCAGTGCCTGCCAACCATTGGCCGGCCACTCGGGCACCTTCAGGCCCTTGACGATGCCATCGACCGCGTGGGCCGAGTGCAGCAGGCGGGCGACGGTGGCATCGCTGATGCGGGGCAGCACGCGCTCAAAATGGCGCTCCTTGTTGCCCCAGACGCGGTTCTCGCGCAGGGCCATTGGCATGGGCCGGCCGTTGCGCAGCGCGTCTTTCACCCGCTTCATCGCGCGGATGTCTTCGGCCAGCGCCCAGTGCACCAGCACCTCGGCCTCGCCCTCAGCCTGCAGGCCGTTGAGCATGCGCTCGGTGCGCAGCACCTGGCCGGAGAGCACGGCATCCGAGAGCTTGAACACGTCGTAGCGGGCGACATTCAGCACCGCCTGTTCGACCTGCTCAAAGCCGAGCTCGCCTGCCGGGTAGAGCAGGCCGAGCTTTTGAATTTCCTGGTGGGCGGCGAGCAGGTTGCCCTCGACCCGGTCGGCAAAAAAGGCCAGGGTGCGCTGGCCTTCCTCGCCGGCTTTGACATGCTGCTCCTGCCGCTGCAGGCGCTGGGCGATCCAGGCGGGCAGCGCGGTGCGCTCGATGCTGTCGACCTGCAGGGTGACGCCATGCGACTCCAGCGCGGCAAACCAGGCGCCGGTCTTGGTGGCCTTGTCCAGGCGCGGCAGCACCACGATGGTCAAGGTGCTGTCGTTGTCCACACTGCTGCTGACCAGCTGCTGCAGCGCCGTGCTGCCATCCTTGCCAGGCTTGCCGCTGGGGATGCGCACTTCGATGATCTGCTTGTCGGCAAAGAGGCTCAGGCTCCCGCCGGCAGCGAGCACTGCGCTCCAGTCAAAATGCGCGCCAGCGACGGTGAAGCTGCTGCGCTCGGTGTAACCGTTGGCGCGCGCGCTGGCACGGATGGCATCCACGGCCTCCTGCACCAACAGGGGCTCGTCGCCATGCACGGTGTACAGAGACCGCAGCCCCTTGCCCAACTGGGCACTCAACTGATTCAACGGCACTTGCATGCTTGGTGGCGCTTCCAGCGCGGCGTGGCCGCAGCGCTTGTCATTCGGTAGGGGTGACGGACTTGACGATGGCCAGGCGCCGCACGATCTGCTGAACGATGTCGGTCTGCATGTTGCGGTAGAGCATGTCCTCTTCGTTCGCCTTGGACAGTGCGTAGGTTTCCAGGTAGCTGATCTCGCGGTACTGCATCAACTCGGAATCGGGCACATAGAGGGCGCCCTTGGCATCACGCACCCGAAAACGTGTGATCAGGCGGATCTGCAGCTCGCGCACCTCGCCGGCCGCATTGCGCGAGACGACGACGCGCTCGCGGCGCTGGCCCAGGTCATCGAAGATGGCCTCGGCCTGCGTGGCCTGGCTCGGGTCGCGCAGCACCTGCAGGCTGCCGGCAGCCTCCAGGTGGCGTTGCAGCTCTTTGAGGAAGCCCGAATTGGCGTTGCCGTTCAAATACAGCGATTTGAACGCGAAATCCACCGATCCGCGCAGTTTGAAGCCGCATGCCGCCAGCAGCGGCACGCTTGCCAGGGCAGTAAGCAGCGTGCGTTTTTGCATGGCGCTTAGACTACCACGTTCACCAGGCGGCCCGGCACGATGATGACTTTCTTCGGGGTCGCGCCATTGGCGATTTTCTGGAAGTCTTCATTGGCCAGAGCAGCCGCTTCAATCGTGGCCTTGTCAGCGCCGGCAGCGACGATGATGGAGCCGCGCAGCTTGCCGTTGACCTGCAGCATCAGCTCGATTTCGTCCTGCACCAGCGCCTGGGCATCGACCTCGGGCCAGGCGGCATCCAGCAGGCCGCCAAAGGCCTGCTGGTAGCCCAGCGCATCCCACAGCACCTGCGTCAGGTGGGGCGTGGCCGGGTAGAGCGCGCGCAGCAAAATGCCAAAGCCCTCGACCAGCGCGGCGCGGCCGCCTTCGCTGTCCACGGCCTTGAAGTCTTCCAGCGCGTTGATCATCTTCATCGCGCCCGACACCACCGTGTTGTACTGCATGCGGCTGTAGTCATAGGCCACTTGCTTGAGCACGGTGTGGATCTCCAGGCGCAGCGCCTTGGCTTCCTTGCCAAAGGCGGCGTTCGCAGCACTGGCCGCCTGGGCGCGGGCGGCATCGAACTCAGGCGCATGCAGCTTGCTGCCGAAGTTGTAGACGCGGCGCAGGAAGCGGTAGCTGCCTTCGACGGCCGACTCGTTCCATTCCAGGGTCAGCTCGGGTGGCGCGGTGAACATGGTGTAGAGGCGCGCGGTATCGGCGCCGTACTTCTCGATCAGGTCCTGCGGGTCGACCCCGTTGTTCTTGGACTTGGACATCGTGCCCACGCCCTCGTAGTCGATCGCGGTGCCAACGGGCAGCAGGCCATCGGCGCTGTCCACGGCCACCTTGAGCTGGGCGCCCACGACCTTGCCGGTCTCGTCCAACACCTGCTCCACATCCTTGGGCCAGAAGTATTCCTTGCCACCCTTGGCGGTGCGGCGGCTGTAGATGTGGTTGAGCACCATGCCTTGCGTGAGCAGCTTGGTGAAGGGCTCGTCGACCTTGACCAGACCCAGGTCGCGCATGACCTTGGTCCAGAAGCGTGCATACAGCAAGTGCAGGATCGCGTGCTCAATGCCACCGATGTACTGGTCCATCGGCATCCAGTAGTCGGCGCCGTCGGCCACCATCTTCTCGCTGTTCTTGGCATCGCAATAACGCATGAAGTACCAGGACGAATCCACAAAGGTGTCCATGGTGTCGGTCTCGCGGCGGGCCGGCTTGCCGCAGCAGGGGCAGACCACGCCGGCGTGGAAGGCTTCGCTCTTGATCAGTGGGTTGCCCGAGCCATCGGGCACCAGGTCTTGGGGCAGAACGACTGGCAGGTCCTTCTCGGGCACGGGCTGGGCACCGCAGTCTTCGCAGTGGATGATCGGGATGGGGGTGCCCCAGTAGCGCTGGCGGCTCACGCCCCAATCGCGCAGGCGCCAGGTGGTTTTCAGTTCGCCCAGGCCCTTGGCTTCGAGCGCCTTGGCCACCGCTTGCACGCCTTCCTTGTAGTGCAGGCCATCAAAGGCGCCGGATTCGATGAGGACGCCGCGCTCCTTGTCGCCATACCAGTCATGCCACTGCTGCTTGTCGTAGGGGCCTTCGCCTTCGACGGCCACCACCTGGCGGATCGGCAGGCCGTATTTGTTGGCAAACGCAAAGTCGCGCTCGTCGTGGGCGGGCACGCCCATCACGGCGCCGTCGCCATAGCTCATCAGCACATAGTTGCCGATCCAGACCTCGACCTGCGCGCCGGTGATCGGGTGCGTGACGAACAGGCCCGTGGGCTTGCCTTCCTTTTCCTTGACGGCCAGTTCGGCCTCGGTGGTGCCACCCTTCTTGCATTCTTCGATGAAGGCCGCCAGCTCGGGGTTGGAGGCAGCGGCATGGGTGGCCAGTGGGTGCTCAGGGGCCACTGCGCAGAAGGTCACACCCATGATGGTGTCGGCACGCGTCGTGAAGACATACATCTTGCCCTCGCCGATCAAGCTGCCATCGGCGTTCTTCACGCCATGCGTGAACGCAAAGCGCACGCCGGCGCTCTTGCCGATCCAGTTTTCCTGCATCAGGCGCACCTTGTCGGGCCAGCCGGTCAAGGTTGCCTTGTCGTTGCCCATCTGCACATGGTCCAGCAGCTCTTGCGCGTACTGGGTAATGGCCAGGTAGTAGCCCGGGATCTCGCGCTTTTCCACCAGCGCGCCGGTGCGCCAGCCACGGCCGTCGATCACCTGCTCATTGGCCAGCACAGTCTGGTCCACCGGGTCCCAGTTCACGGTCTGGGTCTTGCGGTAGGCGATGCCCTTGTCCAGCATCTTGAGGAACAGCCACTGGTTCCACTTGTAGTAGTCGGGGTCGCAGGTGGCCACTTCGCGGCTCCAGTCGATCGCCAGACCCATCGCCTGCATCTGCTTTTTCATGTAAGCGATGTTGTCGTAGGTCCACTGCGCAGGCGGCACGCTGTTCTTGATCGCGGCGTTCTCGGCCGGCAGACCAAAGGCATCCCAACCCATGGGCATCAGCACGTTGTAGCCTTGCATGCGCAGCTGGCGCGTGAGCATGTCGTTGATCGTGTAGTTGCGCACATGGCCCATGTGCAGCTTGCCGCTGGGGTAGGGCAGCATGGAGCAGGCGTAGAACTTTTTCTTGCCCGCGTCCTCGGACACGCGGTAGGCATCTTGGGCTTGCCACTGGCTTTGCGCGGCGGCTTCTACGTCGGAGTGGTTGTATTTTTCTTGCATGGAACTGGTCAGGAAAAAGCGGCCGCCCACGGGCATTCCGGGGCGAGGTCAATTGGGCAAAGATTGTAGGCCCATCGCCATAGCCCGTGGATGGCGAGTGCCGCACGCTGGGGTGCGGTTATACATGCCATGTAAAAATAAATGAATATCTCTCTATTGATAGCCAATATGGTGGTGGCTTGCCCTTGGCGGGTCGCCCTGGGCGGCGCCGGCCGCATCCCCCCATTTCCAACCGATTTATCCCCCCTTTGAAAGGACTCTGCCTCGTGACCTGGGAAACCCTGGACCAATACGAACCCTGGATGCAAACGGCCGCCGGTCTGGCGGCCTTGGTATTGCTGGCCTATGCACTGCGCCTGGTGGTGCGCATGGCGCTGCTGCAGATCGTGCCGCGCTTTCGCTCCAGCCTGGGCGCGGCCTGGCTGCGCACCTTGCTGGACAACCGCATTCTGGTGCGCGTGGCGCAGATCGTGCCCTCGCTGGTGGTTCAGACGGGCATTGCCGCGGTGCCGCACCTGCCAGTCATTGCCAGCACGGTGATCCGCAATGTGGCGATTGCGGTGACGGCGCTGCAGGTGGCGCGCCTGCTGTGCGCCATCATGGACGGCATCCAGCAGGCCAACGAGAGCCAGCTGGAATCGGCCCAAAGCACGCGCTCGGTCAAAAGCTATGTGCAGCTGGGCAAGATGCTGGTGATGGTGGTCGCGGGCATCGTGATGGTGGCGACCTTGATCGACCGCTCGCCGCTGATTCTGCTCAGCGGCCTGGGCGCCATGTCGGCGGTGCTGATGCTGGTGTTCAAGGACACGATCCTGTCGTTTACCGCTGGCGTGCAACTGTCGAGCAATGACATCCTTCGCGTGGGCGACTGGCTGGAGATGAACCAGGTCGGCGCCGATGGTGCCGTGGTGGACATGGCGCTCAACACCGTCAAGGTGCGCAACTGGGACAACACGATCACCACCATTCCCACCTGGCGCTTGATGAGCGACAGCTTCAAGAACTGGCGCGGCATGTCGGAATCGGGCGGCCGCCGCATCAAGCGGCCCCTGTGCATCGACACCACCTCGGTGCGCTTTCTGACCCGCGCCGAAATCGCTGAACTCAGCCGCATCGCCTTGCTGCGCCCCTACCTGGAAGGCAAGGTCGCTGAGATCACCGCCTACAACCAGGATTTCTCGGCCAAGGCGCCGGACATGGCCGACGAGATCGTCAACCTGCGCCAGCTGACCAATATCGGCACCTACCGCGCCTACTGCAATGCCTATTTGCAGGCCCACCCCAAGCTGCGCAAGGACATGACCTTGATGGCCCGCGCGATGGAGCCGACCAACCAGGGTTCGCCGCTCGAGATCTATGCATTTACCGATACCACCGCCTGGCTCGAGTACGAGGCGATCCAGGGCGATATCTTTGACCACCTGATCGCCATCCTGCCGGAGTTCGGCCTGCGCGTGTTCCAGGTGCCCTCGGGCAATGACATGCAGGTGGCGCTGCGCCAGCACGAAGTGCAGGCCCTGCAGCGCTGATCGTGTCTGTTGCCTAGCGCCGCGCCCCCTGGGCCGGTGCTGGCACGGGTGACGGCGACGATGAGGGCACATTCGCTACCGCTTCGGGCAGCGGCTCGGGCGCCACGGCCACCGGCTCGTCGGCCTCTGGCACGGGCGCTTCGCTGGCCACACCGGTCGCTTCCGGGCTGGTGATGCCCAGCGGGCTTTCCCAGATCGAGCGGCCTGGCAGCGGCAGCACCGGCTGGCCATCGCCATCGGCCAGGCCCACCAGCAGCGCGCGGCCATCGGGCAGCACGCGGAAGTCGCCATAGCGGGTCTGCTCAAAATGCCGGCCCTGGCCTTCGGGGAAGAAGTAGGCATCGGTCACCAGCACCCACTGGCCCTTGAGGCGCTTGAGCGGCAGCGCCACCTCGCCTTTTTGCAAGGGCTCGGTCGCGGTCAGCAAGCCCAAGATGGTGGCCACGCCCTGGTCGTCAACGCTGGCGCGCACCAGCTGGCTGGCGCTGACGATGTCCTTGAGCTTTTCACGCATCTCAAAGGGCAGCGCAAAGTTCAGCGCCATATAGTCGCCCTGCATCAAGGAGCGCGGGTCCACCGGGATCAGCGGCACCAGAATGCGCTGGCCATGGGCAATGACCTGCTCCTTGCCGCGCACATCCCAGTTGACCAGGCCCAGCGCCAGCACCGCGCCCACGACCAGACCGACCCATTGCAGCCGGCGCTGCGGCGCTGCAGGCGGCGTGTCTGCGCCAGCGCCGGCATCGGCCGCGCGGCGCAGCGCCCACAGGCAGG